>JABXIA010000311.1 GCA_013373325.1 Paracoccaceae bacterium | reverse complement strand
CGATCCGGTGATGCACAAGCTGGTGCCGTCGCTGGTTCAGAAGATGGGCGCGGCTTATCCGGAACTCGGCCAGGGGCAGGCATTGATCGAAGAGACCTTTGAACAGGAAGAAACCCGCTTCCTCAAGACCCTGGACCGCGGCCTGAAGCTGCTGGACGAAGCCTCTGCCGATCTGGTCAAGGGCGACGTGCTGCCGGGCGAAACCGCATTCAAGCTCTATGACACCTACGGCTTCCCGCTCGACCTGACGCAGGACGCCCTGCGGGCCAAGGAGATCGAGGTCGACACCGATGGGATCGACGCTGCGATGAAAGAGCAGAAAGAGAAATCCCGCGCTGGCGGCATTGGTTTGGGCGAAGCCGCGGATGTGAAGGTTTACTTCGACATCGTGGACGCCGCCGGCACCACTGATTTCCTGGGCTATGAGACCGAGAAGGCAGAGGGCCAGATTGTTGCCATCGTCAAGGACGGCGCTCAGCTGCAGTCCGCGGCCAAGGGCGACACGGTGCAGGTCATCCTGAACCAGACGCCGTTTTACGGCGAAAGCGGCGGCCAGGTGGGCGACACCGGCGTGCTGACTGTTGAGGGCGGCGCGGCCCGCATCACCGACACCAAGAAGGTGGAGGGCCTGTTCCTGCACATCGCCGAAGTGACCGAAGGCGAGATTACCGTTGGCAAGGGTGCAGCGATGGAAGTGGATCATGCGCGCCGCAGCAAGATCCGCGCCAACCACTCCGCTACCCACCTGCTGCACGAGGCGCTGCGCAACGCGCTGGGGGAACATGTGGCGCAGAAGGGCTCGTTGAACGCCGAGGACCGCCTGCGGTTCGACTTCAGCCACAACAAGGCGATGAGCGCGGACGAGCTGGCCAAGGTCGGCTCGGAAGTGAATGATTTCATTCGCCAGAACACGCCCGTGTCGACCCGGATCATGACCCCGGATGACGCGCGCGACTTGGGTGCTCAGGCACTGTTCGGCGAAAAATACGGCGAAGAGGTCCGTGTTGTCTCCATGGGCCGTGCGCCGACCGGCAAGGGCCATGATGGCGACACCTACTCGATTGAGCTGTGCGGCGGAACCCATGTGAAGCAGACAGGCGATATCGGCACCTTTGTCATCCTGGGCGACAGCGCGTCCTCTGCCGGGGTGCGCCGGATTGAGGCGCTGACCGGTGCGGCGGCGGTTGAGCATCTGGAGCGTGAAGCAGGCCGGATGGCTGAGGTTGCGGGTGCTTTGAAGGCGCAGCCTGCGGAAGTTCTGGAGCGCCTCAAGGCGATGATGGATGAGCGCAAGGCGCTGCAGAACGAGATTTCCAACCTCAAGCAGCAGATCGCCATGGGCGGCGGTTCCGGCGGTGGTGCCGAAGCCAAGGACGTGAATGGCAAGAAATTCCTGGCCCAGGCACTGCAGGGCGTTTCCGGTAAGGACTTGCGCGGGCTGATCGACAAGCACAAGCAGAACATCGGTTCCGGGGTGATCCTGCTGATCGCCGAAGAAGACGGCAAGGTGGCCGTGGCTGCCGGTGTCACTGACGATCTGACGGGTGAAGTTTCGGCAGTGGATGTTCTGAAAGCGGCAGTGCCTGCCGTGGGCGGCAAGGGCGGCGGCGGCCGTCCGGACATGGCCCAGGGCGGCGGCAAGGATTTCTCCGGCGCTGAAGATGCCATCAAGGCGGCAGAGGCGCTGCTGGCTGGCTGACCATTTGGTCAAAAAACACTTGGTCTTTCCGGCAATCTGCCTAAGCTGCCGGAAAGATCATGAAACTGGGAGGCTCCGATGCCCGCACTTTGGATTGCACATGTGACCGTTACCGATGCCGATGCCTATGGCAAATATGCCGAATTGGCAGGACCCGCCATTGCCAAGCATGGCGGCGAGTTCATCGCTCGCGGCGGCCGGTTCGTGCAATTGGAGGGCAAGGAGCGCCCGCGCAATGTGGTGGCGAAATTCCCCAGCGTCGAAGCGGCGGTGGATTGTTATCACAGCCCGGAATACCAGGAAGCGCTGAGCCACGCGCGCGGCGCGTCTGAGCGCGAATTGATGGTGGTCGAGACCAGCGAGTAGGGGCCTGCGCGCCGGGCATGCGGTCCGCCATTGAGTATTCGGCGGAAAGATGAAAGGGGCGCGGCGCTGCTGCGCCCTTTTCAGTAGGGGTCTTTGGCGGAACGGTCTTCCGACAGGCTGGACCGGCGGCGCGCCACCAGGGCTTCGATGGCGTCGGCCAGGTGTTCCTCCTGAATGTTGTAGTCGCCGCGTTCTACGCGGATCCTGTGCGCCTCGATCATGACGTCGGCATGGCTGCAAAAAGCGGGCGGTTCGAACCGGTAGCAGGCAAGCTCGATCAGAAGGCCCATCGGATCCTTGAAATAGATAGAATCCATGAAGCCGCGGTCCTTGGGGCCGGAATGGCTGATGCCGCGTTCGTCCAGGCGCGTCACCGCCTGTGAAAATGCCGCCTTGCTGACATTGAACGCAAGGTGGTGCACGCAGCCGGGCTCTGTGGGCGTGCGGCCGGGGTCTGCCGTGCGGGTTTCATCGGTAAAGACTGTGACCAGGCGCCCGTCGCCGGGGTCGAAATACAGGTGGCCTTGGTCCGGGTTGTCGAGATTGGGCTGGTCGAAGATGAAGGGCATGCCCAGCACCCCCTCCCAAAAGTCGATCGACGTCTGCCTGCCGGCGCCGGTCAGCGTAATGTGGTGCACGCCCTGAACTTGAAGTTTCCGCATTTGAGCCCTCCGCGTTTCGGGCAGGCTAGCACGTGGTGGTGAAAACGGAAAAGGCCGCCAAAGCGGCGGCCTTTTTGGATCTGGATCAGCTTACTGCCTTGGACATCCGCTTACGCTCATGCGGGTCCAGGTAGCGTTTGCGCAGGCGTACCTTGTTCGGTGTCACTTCGACCAGTTCGTCGTCGTTGATATAGGCAATAGCCTCTTCCAGCGACAGCGACATCGGGGTGGTAAGGCGGACCGCGTCGTCGGTGCCGGAAGCACGCACGTTTGTCAGCTTCTTGCCCTTCAGGGGGTTCACTTCCAGGTCGTTGTCGCGGGAGTGCTCGCCGATGATCATGCCGGTGTATACGTCGGCCTGGGCGCCGATCATCATCTTGCCGCGCTCCTCCAGGTTCCACAGCGCGTAAGCCACGGACTGGCCGTTTTCCATCGAGATCAGCACACCTGCGCGGCGGCCCGGAATCGACCCCTTGTGCGGAGCCCAGCCATGGAACACGCGGTTCAGCACGCCGGTGCCGCGGGTGTCGGTCAGAAACTCGCCGTGATAGCCAATCAGACCGCGGGAGGGGACGTGGGCGATGATGCGGGTTTTGCCGGCACCAGCCTGCTTCATCTCGACCAGTTCACCCTTGCGGGCGCCTGTCAGCTTCTCGATCACCGCGCCGGAGTATTCGTCGTCCACGTCGATGGTGGCTTCTTCGATCGGTTCCATGCGGACGCCGTCGACTTCCTTCATGATCACCTGCGGGCGGGAGATCGAAAGCTCGAACCCTTCGCGGCGCATGTTCTCGATCAGGACGCCCATCTGCAGTTCGCCGCGGCCGGAGACCTCGAACGCCTCACCGCCGGGGGTGTCGGCGATCTTGATGGCGACGTTGGATTCGGCCTCTTTCATCAGGCGGTCGCGGATGACGCGGGACTGGACTTTCTTACCGTCACGGCCCGCAAGCGGGCTGTCGTTGATGCCGAATGTGACAGTGATGGTCGGCGGGTCGATCGGCTGGGCGTCCAGCGGCTCATCTACGGCCAGGGCGCAGATCGTGTCGGCAACGGTGGCCTTGGACATGCCGGCGATGGAAACGATGTCGCCCGCCTGTGCCTCTTCGATGTCCTGCTGGGCTAGACCGCGGAACGCCTGGATCTTGGTCACGCGGAACTGTTCGATCTTCTGGCCGATGCGGGAGATTGCCTGCACGGTGGCGCCGACTTTCAGGGTGCCGGTTTCAACCCGGCCGGTCAGCAGGCGGCCGACAAACGGGTCGCTGCCCAGCGTGGTGGCCAGCATGCGGAAATCGTCGTCCTGCTTCTTCACCTGCTTGGGCTCGGGCACGTGGTTCACGATCAGGTTGAACAGCGCACTCAAGTCCTTGCGGGGGCCGTCCAGCTCATTGTCGGCCCAGCCGTTGCGGCCGGAGGCATACATGTGCGGGAAGTCCAGCTGGTCTTCGGTCGCGTCGAGCGAGGCAAAGAGGTCAAAGCATTCGTCCAGCGCGCGGTCGGGCTCGGCATCCGGCTTGTCGACCTTGTTCAGAACCACGATCGGGCGCAGGCCCAGGGCCAGCGCCTTGGAGGTCACGAATTTGGTCTGGGGCATCGGGCCCTCGGCCGCATCCACCAGCAGCACCACACCGTCGACCATCGACAGGATCCGCTCAACCTCACCGCCGAAATCGGCGTGGCCGGGGGTGTCGACGATGTTGATCCGTGTGCCGTGCCATTCCACCGAGGTCGGTTTGGCAAAAATGGTGATGCCGCGCTCGCGCTCCAGATCGTTGCTGTCCATGGCGCGCTCCGCCACAGCCTGGTTTTCGCGGAAGGCGCCGGACTGTTTCAGAAGCTCGTCAACCAGGGTGGTCTTGCCGTGGTCAACGTGAGCAATGATCGCAATGTTGCGCATATCCATGACGTTCGCCTTTGTAAGGAAGTTGGGCCGCGCATAGCCCGAACCCCGCACAAAGGCCAGAGGAAAACCGCCGCGGGCCGCCTCAAATGCCGATCAGTGGCCTGAGGACTTGGAAAACAGGTGGATTATGACGATTCCGGACATGATCAGCACCATGCCGATAACGGCGGGCAGGTCCAGTTTTTGCCCGAAGACGATGAACGCAATGACCGCAATCAGCAGGATGCCAAGGCCGGACCAGATGGCGTATACGACGCCTACGGGCATGAATTTGAGCGTCAGCCCCATCATGTAGAACGAAAAGGCGTAGGCGACGAGCACGATCAGAGACGGGCCAAGTTTGCTGAACTGCTGGCTGGCCTGCAGCGCTGTGGTGCCGATGGTCTCTGCAGCCACCGCGATGATCAGGTAGACGTAGTGAACCGGCATCCCAGCCTCCCTCAAGCGCTTGCCGCGGGTAAACCCGCTGGTCTGACTTCCGGCCTATCCGATCTGTTCGTGCCGGGGAAGTCCTGAAGCGGCACGGGCTTGCCGGATTCCGAAAGCGCCGCAAAGTGAACAGGCTAGTGTGCGCAGGCACACTGTACTTAATGTTGGTTAATTATTAGGAGAATGTTCCAACAATGCGGATCGGACTGAAACATTAGTCTGATTCCCGGAATCGGAATGAGGATTGCTACATGTGCCGCTGGGCTGCCTATACGGGTGCCGACGTCTTCCTGGAAGACATCATATCTATACCTGCGCATTCGCTGATTGCGCAAAGCCAGAAAGCGGTGGAATGCAAAACCGCCACCAATGGCGACGGGTTCGGGATCGCCTGGTATGGCCAGCGGGCCGAGCCCGGACTGTACCGCGATGTCTACCCGGCCTGGTCGGACTGCAACCTGAGGGCGCTGGTGCATCAGGTGCAGTCGGGGTTGTTCCTGGCGCACGTCCGGGCCTCCACCGGATCTGCCACCAGCCGCAACAATTGCCATCCGTTCACCGCAGGCAAGTGGAGCTTCATGCACAACGGACAGGTCGGCGGGTTCGAGACGTTTCGCCGCCACGCCGACATGTGCATCCCGGATGAACTGTATGAGCACCGCAAGGGGGCTACCGACAGCGAGGTGCTGTTTCTGCTGGCCCTGCGTGAGGGGCTGGATGCTGATCCCAAGGGGGCTCTGGAACGCGCAGTGGCGCGAATGGAGGGGCTCTCGCGGGCACGCGGGACACCCCCCCATATGCGTTTGTCGGCGGCGATGTCAGATGGCACGACCTTGTACGCGGCGCGTTATTCATCGGACAGCATTGCGCCGTCGGTATACTATCGCTGGAGCGAATGCATGAACGGCTGGGCCGTGGTGTCGGAGCCGCTGGAGGATACTGGTGAAGCGTGGTGCGAGCTGAAGCCGGGAGAGTTTCTGGCGCTGACATCGAAGGGGGCGGAAATTCAGCCGTTTCAGCCATTTTTGGGGTGAAGAGCTGCCCCGTGAGGGGCGGCGCAACTGTTTACAGGCGGCCTGCTTCGCGGAACCAGGGCTCGATCTGCGCCCGGACATAAGTCCAGACATCTGGCGCGCCGCGGCTGACTTTGCCGCCGACACGGGCGTCAAGCTGCGCCAGGCTGACGTCGTAATCGACCCAGCTGCCGCCGCCGTTCAGCAGATTCAAGAGTACAGGCTGCACCCGGTCGATGGATTTGGCGAAAACTGCATCGGGGCTTTCTGCAGCCTCGAATTCCTCCCAAACCGCCCGCATCGGTGCCCCGTGGTCCTGAGGCAGCAGGCCGAATAATCTATCCGCAGCAGCCAGTTCCTTGGCGGCCAGGGCAGCAAGTGCTGCGGGATCAATCACCCCGTGGATCGGCGCATCGCCGGCGTCGATCTCCACAAGGTCGTGCAGCAGCAGCATCTGCAGCACCCGGTCGACTTCAACTGTTTCAGAGCTGTGTTCTGACAGCACCCAGGCATAGAGCATGATGTGCCAGCTATGCTCCGCCGAGTTTTCGTGCCTTGACCCATCGCCAAGTTTAGAGGCGCGGGTAATCAGCTTCAGTTTGTCGGCCTCATTGAGGAAGGGCAGGCGTGCAGTCAGGCGGCTGCAATCGTGCCCTGTATCCTCACCCAGCAGCGAAAGCGCGTGATGGAAGGCTTCCGGCAGGTGCTGCTCCAGCGCAGCCGCCCGGCCGCCAAACAGGTTTTGCCGTACCACATCAAGATGCCAGTCCAGCGGAGCAGCGCCATAGAGCGTCTGAAAGATCGGCTGGCAGTGATCCACCCGCTTGGCAAATTGTGCGTCGGGCGTTTCGGCGGCTTCAAATTCGTGCCACAGGGACAGGAATTCAGCGCATTGGTCTGCCGGCAGCAGCCCGAACAGCCGCTGCGCCGCCGCCTGCTCTGCCTTTGCCACCGCCTGCCAGTCGACATCATCGGTAATCGGGTGGTCGCCTGCGTCGATCTCGACCAGATCGTGCAGCAGCAGCATCCGGATGGCGCGGAACACGTCCACTTCCGGCGCAGCAAAGGGAGCAAGAACCAGCGCATAAAGCGCCAGGTGCCAGCTGTGCTCGGCGGAGTTCTCGCAACGGCTGCAATCGATAATCAGGTTCTGGCGCTCAACACCACGCAGCTTGTCGGCTTCCAGAAGAAAGGCAAACTGCGCCTCCAGGCGGGCGCTCACGCGTCACCCTTCGCGCCAAGCTGGGCTTGCAGGTCGGCAACTTTCTTGTTGAGGAAGTCACGCGCCTTGCGTTCGGCCAGTCGTACGCGGATTTCGGTCAGAAATGCCTCTTCGAGCGATTGGGAGGCGGCGCCAAGAACCTGGCCCACCTCCACATAAAACCGATCTTCACCACTGGCGTCCTGCACTTTGAGCGTATCGACCGCCAGTTTTTGGGCCAGCGTTTCGATGGTGCCCATCAGCGGGTGTTCTCCGTCAGGCGGCGCTTCACGTAATCGGAAACAGTGCCGATCATCGTGTCCATATGCGGTTCCTGAAAGAAGTGATCCGCGCCTTCCACCTCAGTATGGGTGATGGTGATGCCCTTCTGCTCATGCAGCTTGCCGACCAGGCTGGCAGTGTCCGCCGGCGGGGCCACACGGTCGGCGGTGCCGTTGATGATCAGGCCCGAGGACGGGCAGGGTGCCAGGAAGGAGAAATCATACATGTTGGCCGGCGGCGCAACCGAGATGAATCCGGTAATCTCAGGGCGGCGCATCAAGAGCTGCATGCCGATCCAGGCACCGAAGGAGAAACCCGCAACCCAGCAATGCTTGGAGTTGGAGTTCATCGACTGCAGGTAATCCAGCGCCGAGGCAGCATCTGAAAGCTCGCCCACGCCCTGGTCGTATTCGCCCTGGCTGCGGCCGACGCCGCGGAAATTGAACCGCAGAACCGTGAAGCCCATGTTGTAGAACGCGTAGTGGAGGTTGTAGACCACCTTGTTGTTCATGGTGCCGCCGAACTGCGGGTGCGGGTGCAGCACGATGGCGATCGGGGCGTCTTTTTCTTTTTGCGGGTGATAGCGGCCTTCGAGGCGGCCTTCGGGTCCAGGAAAGATGACCTCGGGCATGGGCGGTTAAAATCCTACTCTCGTTGTCGGGTCTGCCGGCAGAATACTTGACGGGTTCGGTCAGGCATCTTAGAACAGTTCTAATCACGGGCGCTGGCCTCGCCATACACCGTCAGGCTGAGATACGCACAGTCGGAGGGAAGGTCAATGTTTTCGCACTCGCGCCCTGGTTTCGAGGGATAAATTATGAAGCTTTCCACCAAAGGGCGCTATGCGATGGTTGCGCTGGCGGATATTGCGCTGCAGCCGCAGGGCGATCTGGTGCCGCTGGGCGATATCTCCAAGCGCCAGGATATCTCGCTGCCGTATCTTGAGCAG
This sequence comes from Paracoccaceae bacterium, assembly GCA_013373325.1. GTDB lineage: Bacteria > Pseudomonadota > Alphaproteobacteria > Rhodobacterales > Rhodobacteraceae > Leisingera. The sequence goes on along the minus strand of JABXIA010000311.1, from coordinate 4,393 downwards.
CTGTTTGTTAAGCTGCGCCGCGCCGGGCTGGTCGAGTCGGTGCGCGGCCCGGGCGGCGGTTACCGGCTCGCGATGCCCCCATCTGAGATCCGGGTGGTGGATGTGCTGTCTGCCGTGGATGAAACTGTCGATGCCATGCACAAGGGGGCAGGGGCATCCGGCGCCTTGTCCGGCAGCCGCGCGCAATCGCTGACCAACCGCCTGTGGGAGGGGCTGAGCGCGCATGTCTATGTGTTCCTGCACCAGACCCGCTTGTCGGATGTGATCAAGAACGATCTGGCCCCGTGCCCGGCTGTGCCCAGCCTGTTTGCGGTGGTGGACGACTGAGGTGCAGGTCAGGCAACACACATCGGCCTGTCAGGTTGGAGCGCCATCCGCACAAAAACTGCGCGGAAGCTTTGCCAATTGGGGCAAGGCGGCTTATGACGCGGCAGTTGCCCGCGAAAAGATGACTCTATGAAACGTGTTTACCTCGACCATAACGCCACCGCTCTGCTGCGCCCTGAGGCTAAGGCTGCGATGATTGCGGCGATGGAGGTTTGCGGCAACCCGTCTTCGGTGCATGCCGAGGGCCGGGCCGCCAAGGCTTTGGTTGAGAAGGCACGGGCGCAGGTGGCTGCGGCCTTTGGCGCGGACGGCGCGGACATCGTATTCACCTCCGGTTCCACCGAAGGCGCGGCGCTGGCACTGGCTGGACGCGGACTGCATGGCGCGCCAGTGGAGCATGATGCGGTGCGGGCTTGGACCGTTGAAGACTTGCATGTGACTGCAGAGGGCGCTGTGGAGGTTGCAGACCCAGCGCGATCCACAGTTCAGCTTGCCAATTCGGAGACCGGCATTGTGCAGAGCTTGCCCGAAGGGCTGGCAGTCACCGATGCGACACAGGCCTTTGGCAAACTGCCGGTGGCGTTTAATTGGCTGGGCGCCCGAATGGCGCTGATTTCGGCGCATAAGCTCGGCGGCCCCAAGGGGATCGGCGCCGTGGTGATGAAACGCGGAATTGATTTGCCTGCGCAGATCAAGGGTGGCGGTCAGGAAATGGGCCGCCGCTCCGGCACCGAAAATGTCATTGGAATCGCGGGCTTCGGAGCTGCAGCTGAAGCGGCCGCAAAAGATTTGGCAAATGGTGTTTGGGACAGGGTTGCAGAACTTAGAAATATTCTAGAAAAGGCGCTTGTGTCTGGCGTAAGCCATACTATTTTTGTCGGGAAGGATCAGAGGCGGCTGCCGAACACCCTGTGTTTTGCAACGCCGGGCTGGAAGGGCGAAACCCAGGTCATGCAGATGGACCTTGCAGGTTTTGCGATCAGTGCCGGAAGCGCCTGTTCCAGCGGCAAGGTGCGCGCCAGCGCGGTGCTGACAGCGATGGGATATGACGAGGCCACAGCCCAAGGCGCCGTGCGGGTGTCGCTGGGGCCGGAGACAACGGAAGAAGACGTGCTGCGCTTTGCCGAGGCGTGGCTGCAAAAAGAAAAGAAACATCGCGCCCGCGCGGCGTGAGTGAGGAGATGACAATGGCCGCTTTGGACCAGACCCAAGTCAAGGAAGGTGTTGACCAGGAAACCGTGGATGCGGTGCGCGAGGTCGGCGGTGCTTATAAATACGGCTGGGAAACCGATATTGAGATGGAATACGCGCCCAAGGGCGTGAACCCCGATATCGTCAAGCTGATCTCGGAAAAGAACGAAGAGCCTGAATGGATGACCGAATGGCGTCTGCAGGCCTTTGAACGCTGGGAGCAGATGGATGAGCCGGACTGGGCGATGGTCAGCTACCCGGAAATCGACTTCCAGGACCAGTATTACTATGCCCGCCCGAAATCGATGGAAACCAAGCCCAAGTCGCTGGACGAGGTCGACCCCAAGCTGCTGGCCACGTACGAAAAGCTGGGTATCCCGCTGAAAGAACAGATGATTTTGGCTGGCGTCGAAGGCGCAGGCGAGACCCCGGAAGAAGGCCGCAAGGTCGCGGTGGACGCGGTATTTGATTCCGTCTCTGTCGGCACCACCTTCCAGAAGGAGCTGAAAGAGGCGGGCGTTATCTTCTGCTCGATCTCCGAGGCAATCCGCGAGCACCCCGAATTGGTGAAGAAATATCTCGGCTCCGTGGTTCCGGTCTCCGACAACTTTTATGCGACGCTGAACTCGGCTGTGTTCTCGGACGGCTCCTTTGTTTACGTGCCGCCGGGCGTGCGCTGCCCGATGGAGCTGTCGACCTATTTCCGCATCAACGCCGAAAACACCGGCCAGTTTGAGCGTACCCTGATCATCGCCGACAAGGGCTCTTATGTGTCCTACCTGGAAGGCTGCACCGCACCGCAGCGTGACACTGCGCAGCTGCATGCCGCGGTGGTGGAAATCATCATCGAGGAAGACGCCGAGGTGAAATACTCCACCGTCCAGAACTGGTATCCGGGCGACGAGAACGGCAAGGGCGGCATCTACAACTTTGTGACCAAACGCGCCGATTGCCGCGGCGACCGCGCCAAGGTGATGTGGACCCAGGTGGAAACCGGTTCTGCGGTGACCTGGAAATACCCCTCCTGCATCCTGCGCGGCGAGGAAAGCCAGGGCGAGTTCTACTCGATCGCGATTGCCAACAACATGCAGCAGGCCGACACCGGCACCAAGATGGTGCACCTGGGCAAAAACACCAAGTCGCGCATCGTGTCCAAGGGCATCTCCGCCGGCAAGGCACAGAACACCTACCGCGGTCTGGTGTCGATGCACCCCAAGGCCAAGAATTCGCGCAACTACACCCAGTGCGACAGCCTGCTGATCGGTGACAAATGCGGGGCGCACACGGTTCCCTATATCGAGGTCAAGAACAACTCGTCGCGCGTGGAGCATGAGGCGACCACCTCCAAGGTGGATGATGACCAGCTGTTCTACTGCCGCCAGCGCGGCATGGACGAGGAAGAGGCGGTGGCCCTGGTGGTCAACGGCTTCTGCAAGGACGTGCTGCAAGCGCTGCCGATGGAGTTCGCCATGGAAGCGCAGCAGCTGGTTGCGATCTCGCTGGAAGGGTCTGTTGGGTAAAAGGAAACTGAAAATACGTGGCTAAATCCGTTTACTCCTGGCGAAACCGGTTCGTAACAAGGCTGACTACTTCGCTGGAAATGTTGGCGTCTTTCCTGGTGATCGCATTGGTTGTTGGCAACACTCACCCTCTGCTGATTTGGATGGGCGCATCTACAGGCCTAGCCACGGGTATCACTGTGTTCGTTGGAGTAATTGGGATCTTTGCTGCGGCGGTATGTTGGATGTTTTTGGACCTGAAACAGGCGCAGCGACAAACGGGCAAGTGATACACTCTGAAAGAGTTGTAAGTTGGGAAGAAATGAAATGATCGTCACAACCACACCAAACGTCGAAGGCTACCAGATCGCCGAATACAAGGGCATCGTGGTGGGTGAGGCGATCATGGGCGCCAATGTGGTGCGCGATGTGTTTGCCTCTATCACCGACATCGTCGGCGGCCGCTCCGGTGCTTATGAAAGCAAGCTGCAGGACGCGCGCGAAACTGCGCTGGCAGAGCTGGAAGACCGCGCCCGGGCCAAGGGCGCAAACGCCGTGGTTGGCGTCGATCTGGATTATGAAGTGGTCGGGCAGTCCATGCTGATGGTCTCGGCCAGCGGCACCGCGGTGGTGCTGGGATAAGAATGAAACGGCCCCAACGGGCCATGGGAATATCGCGGGCCGCAGGCCTGCCAGACATGTGAGACGAGGAAGAAAATGCTCGAAATCAAGAACCTGCAAGTCAAGCTTGAAGATGAAGACAAGCAGATCCTGAAAGGTCTGGATCTCAAGGTCGAGGCCGGCAAAGTGCATGCCATCATGGGGCCGAACGGCTCGGGCAAATCCACCCTGTCTTATGTGCTGTCGGGCCGCGATGGTTATGAAGTGACCGAAGGCTCCGCCACCTTGAATGGCGAAGACATTCTGGAGCTGGAGCCGGAAGAGCGCGCCGCGGCGGGCATGTTCCTGGCGTTCCAGTACCCGGTGGAAATCCCCGGTGTCGGCAACATGACTTTCTTGCGCACCGCGGTGAACGCACAGCGCAAGGCCCGCGGCGAGGAAGAGCTGTCGGCCTCCGACTTCCTGAAGGAAGTGCGTGCCAAGGCCAAGACCCTGAAGATCGACGCCGAAATGCTGAAGCGCCCGGTCAACGTCGGATTCTCCGGCGGTGAGAAGAAGCGCAACGAGATCCTGCAGATGGCGATGCTGGAGCCGAAGCTCTGCATTCTGGACGAAACCGACTCCGGTCTTGATGTGGACGCAATGAAGCTGGTGGCCGAAGGCGTGAACGCCCTGCGCGACGAAGGCCGCGGCTTCCTGGTGATCACCCACTACCAGCGCCTGCTGGACCACATCAAACCCGACGTGGTGCACAT
>JABXIA010000074.1 GCA_013373325.1 Paracoccaceae bacterium | reverse complement strand
TCGTCCAGCAGGATCACCTGCCCGTCCTGCGCCAGGGCGCGGGCAAGAAACACACGCTTGCGCTGGCCGCCGGAAAGCTCGCCGATCTGGCGGTGGCGGAAGTCCTGCATGTTGACCCGGCGCAGCGCCTGATCGACCGCCTCGTGATCAGCTGCCTTGGGACGGCGCAGGAAACCCATGTGGCCATAGCGGCCCATCATCACCACGTCTTCGACCAGCACCGGGAAGGCCCAGTCGACCTCCTCGGACTGCGGCACATAGGCCACAAGGTTCTTGCGCAGCGCGTCCTTGACCGTCATGCCAAGGATGCGGATTTCGCCCTGTGCCGCCGGAACAAACCCCATGATCGCCTTGAACAGGGTCGATTTACCGGCGCCGTTCACCCCCACCAGTGCCGTCACGGTGCCGCGGGGAATGGCAAAGCTGGCATCCCACAGCGCGGTGTGGCCGTTACGGTAGGTGACCGTGACGTTACTGGCGGCAATACCGTCATCCGCAGGCGCGGTGCTGGTGTTCATGGTGCGGGTCTCGCTGGCATCAAGCATGGGCTGTCCTGCTGAGTTACACACAGAAATCGTGTTTTGTGAAATGAAACGCCCCGCAACCTGCGTTGCGGGGCACTTGGATACAAAAACGGGCTTAGTTGGTGACCTCGGTCAATCCGCGGGCGACCGTTTCCGATGTGACCCTGAGCAAGTCCAAATAGGTCGGCACCGGGCCGTCCGCCTCGCTGAGCGAGTCGACATAGAGCTCCCCGCCGTAGGCCACACCGGTTTCGCGGGCCACCTGCTCTGCCGGAGCGGTGTTCACGGTGCTTTCGCAGAACACCACCGGGATGTCATTGTCGCGCACGCCGTCGATAACACCGCGCACTTGCTGCGGTGTGCCGACCTGATCGGCGTTCATCGGCCACAGATACAGCTCCTTCATACCGAAGTCGCGTGCCAGGTAGCTGAAGGCACCCTCGCAGGTCACCAGCCAGCGCTTGTCTTCGGGGATTTCCGCGATGGAACGGCGCAGCGGTTCGATGATGGCTCGCAAGCGGTCTTTGTACTCACCAGCGTTCTTGACATAGACGGCGGCGTTTTCCGGGTCATGCTCTGCAAAGGCCTCGACGATGTTGTCGATATAGATCAGTGCGTTGTCCAGGCCCATCCAGGCGTGCGGGTTCGGCTTGCCCTCATAAGAGCCGGCCGCGATCGGGATCGGGTCGATGCCGTCGGTCAGAGTCACGGAAGGCACATCGTCGAGGTTCGACAGGAACTGCTCGAACCACAGCTCCAGATTCATGCCGTTCCACAGGATGAGGTCCGCATCGGACGCCCGGACGATGTCGCGCGGGGTCGGCTCATAGCCGTGGATCTCTGCCCCGGGCTTGGTGACAGAGACGACCTCAGCCGCGTCACCCGCCACATTGGCCGCCATATCGGCAAGCACGGTGAAAGTGGTAACAACCTTCATCTTGTCTTCAGCCATTGCGGTGCTGGCAGCAACGGCTGCGATAGCAGCGGCGGATACGGTCTTGAGCAACTTCGGAAACATCCGATTCTCCCTTGGAAGGCACAATTTACGTACTGTTATTGCAAATCATTCGCAACTGTCAATGAAATTGAGAATGATTTGCAAAAGCGGCGATTTGCTTCTGCACACAGCCACCGGTATTTCCGGAACGAGCCGAAAGGAGCTGCAAGACAGCCTCAGACAACAGCAAAATGCTTACTGCGGATAACGGGATTTGCTGCGCGGCCCCTCACCCGTTATCGCCGTCAACGACAGCGTGTGGTCCATATTCTTCATCCGGTGCCGCAGCATCAGCCGGGTCAGCCGGTTCAGATCGCTAGCATATGAAGCTTGCCCGGCCACGTTCTCCATTTCTCCCCGCCCCTGGCTGTCAAATAGCATCGGCGGCAGATCAGCGGCGAACTCAACCAGCGTGAACCGCTCATCCCTCAGGATGCCCAGGCAGGAATCGCTGGCAGTGGTGACCAGCTCCTGCTGCCACAGTGTCGGCTCAAGCGGCTCCGAGAAGTCCAGCTCCGAGAAGGAATACTGCCGCCAGTCCTGCGGCGCCTCCCCCTGCAGGAGCGGCAGCAGAGACCGCCCGTCCATGGAATTCGGGACCTCCTGCCCCACCCACTCAAGAATGGTCGGTGTCACATCAATGGATTCCGTGATCTGAGACAGGCAGGCGCCCGCGTTCTGCTCGTTGCCCGGCACCCGGATGATCAGCGGCGTGTGGTAGGCGGCGTCATAGACCGTCATCTTGCCCCAGGAATGCCGGTCGCCCAGCATTTCGCCATGGTCAGCGGTGATCACCACCATTGTGTTGCCGTATTGGCCGCTGTCCTTCAGGAACCGGATGACGCGCCCGACATGATGATCCACTTCCGTCGCCAGCCCCAGGTAAACCGCCCGCAGGGTCTGGATATTTTCATCCGTTGGCTCCAGGTCCGGGAAACCCTCGACAAAGCTGGCGGCGGTGGTTTTGCGCAGCAGCGGGCCGAAAAACGGGTGCTGCGCGCCTTCCTCATCCGGATTTGCCAGCCGCTGCGGCAGCGGCAGGCTGGCCGGGTCGTACATGCTGTTATAGGGCGCCGGCGCCACCAGCGGCGGGTGCGGGCGGATATAGGTCAGATGCGCAAACCAGCTATCCTTGCCGTGGGCCGGCATCGTGTTCAGGAATGAGTTGGTGAGGAATGCGGTATCGCTGTCTTCCGCCGCGTACAAAGCCGGGTCGTTCAGCCTGGGTGCTCCGCCATCAGGTGAGACTGGTTTGTAGACGTCCCAGTAGTTTTCGAAGTCATAGCCCCGGCTCATCAGATGCGACTGCCACGGGTAGGACATCTCCAGCCGCATCTCGGTCACTTCATGAAACCCGTTCATCGGGTATTCATAGGTCCGGAGCGCTGGATCGTTGGCGTCAAATGCGCGGGGGTCCTGCGAGGTATCGGTATAGCCGAACAGCATCGGCAGGTAGCCGGCCTTGCGCATTTCGGTGGCGATATTCGGCGTGTCGTGGCGCAGGGGCGTGCCATTGCGGACCGAGCGGTGGTTCATGGCGTACTGCCCGGTCAGGATCGACGCGCGCGACGGCCCGCACGGGTTGGTCACAGAAAAATGCCGGTTGAACGATACCGCCTCCTGCATGAAGGCGCGGATGTTCGGCAGGTCCACATGGTCCGCCAGCGCGCCCGACAGGCAGTCCGCGCGCAGTTGGTCAATGATAACGAACAGGACATTCCGGTTTTCGGGGCGTGCGGTAGGCATCCGGGCTTCCTCGCTGGAGCAAATCAGGTTTCCGGAGACAATCTGTGGCAGCCTGCGCGCGGATTACAAGCGCAGACTGCGCCGCTCCCGTGGGGCAGCCTGCCGCAGGTTGCCAGCTGGCAATTCCCGGACAATTTTAGCGATCAGCCCGCAAGCGGCAGGGTGAACAGCTTACCGAACTGCGCTTGCGGATCTGTCACACCAGCCAGACGCAGCATGTGCCAGGCCAGCGCCTGGTTGCTGGAGATGACCGGCACCCCGGTTTGCGTCTCGATCTCCGGAATGATCCGCAGGCAGCGCAGGTTGGTGCAGGAGATCACGATCGCATCGCAGTCTCCCTGACTGGCGACCTGCCTAGCTGCTTCCGCAATGGCCGACTCGGTTATCCGGGCCACCACCCGGTCGTCCATCTGCTCGAACGATCCGAAGCCTGCAATGTCAAAACCTGCCGCTTCCAGCTTGGCGCGCATCTGCGCCGAAACTTCCGGCAGGTATGGTGTCACAAATCCAAATCTGGCAGCGCCCAGCGCCTTGCCTGCCGCGATGATGGCGGCCAGCGGATCGGTCACCTTGGCGTTCGGCAGAACGGTCTGCACGGCCTCAGCAACCTTGGCGGAGCCGATCACGGTCGAGGCCGAGGTGCAGCCATAGCCGATCACGTCGAAGTCCGGCGTGGAGGGAAACAGCCGGGCCGAGGCAGGCAGGTCTGCCTGCATCTGCACCAGCGTCTCCGGGCGCACCTCCGGCACCATCGGGATGCGGCTGTGATAAAGCGCCACGCCCGGTTGCGCCATCATCCGGGAGAATTCAGGCTCCAGCGTTTCGTCGGTCTCCAGCACGATCACACCCAGGGTGGCGCGGCTGCCAATACCTGCGTCCGTGTCATAAGGGAGCTTCATGGCCCGGGGCCTCCTTCAGATCACCGGCAGTTCCGGCGCGGCACGGACGGTCAGCAATTCTGCGCCGTCCGCACGCACCACGATGTTTTCTTCATGCACCATGATACGGCCATCGCCATAGCCGAGCGAGGGTTCCAGCGTCAGCACCATATTCTCTTCGATTACCGTCCCGTCAAAGGCGGCGTGCGAGGGCCATTCGGTCAGCTGCATCCCCAGCCCATGGCCGAGACGCCCAACGTCACCGCCCTGATCGTCCATTTCGGCAATCACGGACTGCATCGCCCGGAACAGATCGCGACAGGTTGCGCCGGGTTTGGCTGCAGCAATGCCCGCCTCCGTGGCGCGCCACAGCACATCATAGGCGCGGCGCGACAGATCATCAGCACGGCCGATGGCGAAGTTCCGGTCGAAGTCGCAGAAATACCCGTCCCAGGTGGCGCCGGTATCCAGCATCACGATATCGCCTGCCTGCAGTGGCCGTGTGGTCGGCGGCGAGATCACGTCGCTGTAGCCGCCCTGATCAGCACCGCCGACCAGATAGGGCACATCATCCGCCCCCTGCGCCAGCGCCTCGCGCCGGAAGGCGCGGAACAGATCCTCGAACGGCTGCCCTGCATGGGCGATCTGCGGCACTTGGGCAAAGGTGCGGGAGCCAATGCCGCAGATGTAGCGCAGCTTTTCAATTTCGGCTGCGGATTTCACCATCCGCAGGCCGCGCACCAGCGGTGTGGCATCCGCCACCTTGAGCCCCGGCAGCCCCGCGATCAGCCGCTCGTAGTCCCCCAGAGGCATTCTGAGCGAAGTTTCGTGCCCCTTCATCAGGCCAATGGTGCCCCCGCGCCCGGCAATTGGCGCGAGCAGCTCTGTCAGCAGGCTGATGCCATCATCCTGCGGGGCCGGCGCGCTCCAGGTGCGGATGTCCTTGATCCAGGTCCGGCGCATCAGGTCCGCACCGATCTCTGGAATGATGGCAACCGGTTTGCCCGCAGGCGGCACGAACAGGAACCAAGGCCGGGTCGGGCTTTGCCAGAACAGAGTGTGGAACCCGCTGAAATAGCGCACCTCCGGTTCTGTCAGCAGCAGCAGCCCGTCCAAGCCCTGCGCCGCCATAAGCGCCTGAGCCTTTTCGGTGCGCGCGGCGAATTCCGCCTCGGGGAAGCCGCGCACAGGCGCGTCAGACATGGTCTTTGCCTTCCATGATCGCAGCGAAAATCGCCGGGTCGGTGACACCTTCGGAGCCGATCAGCAGCACCCGCGAGGTTTCATCGAGACCCAGGGTAGCCTTCATTTCCGGCGACTGGCAGGCGGCGATCAGGGCAGACAGACCCGCCACCGCGCTTTCGCCTGCCTCCACCACCGGATCGCCGGTTTCGGCATTTGCCAGCAAGCGCACCGCGGGAGCTACAATACTGTCAGGGATCGTCACGAAGTCCGCAGCCTCCTCGGCCAGGATTTCCCAAGCCATTTCCGACGGCTCGCCGCAGGAGAGGCCCGCCATGATGGTTTCCTCCTGAATGGCGAAATTGGTCGCCTTGCCGGCTTTAGCACTGTCGAATAGGCAAGCCGCCAGCTCCGGCTCGACAATCACGACCCGCGGGGAAGCCGCACCGTAGAACTGCCGCAGCGCCGCAGCGACCGATGCCGCCAAGCCGCCAACGCCCCCCTGAAGGAATACGTGGGTCGGCGCCTGTGCCAGCGCCTCGCAGGCCTCACGCGTCATCACGCTGTAGCCCGCCATCACGTCGCGCGGCGGCTCGGTATAGCCTTCCCAGGAGGTGTCCGAGACCACAAACCAGCCGTTTTCCTCTGCCTCTTTCTTGGCCAGAAGGACGGATTCGTCATAGTCGCCCGTGATGCGGATCACTTCGGCACCCAGTTCGCGCATCGCCACGGCGCGCCCCTCGCTGACCTCGGCATGGATGTAGATGCGGCAAGGCGCGCCGAACCGCTGGCAGCCCCAGGCCAGAGAACGGCCATGGTTGCCGTCGGTAGCGGAAACCAGGGTGATCCCGGCGCAGGCGTCCTTGTGGGCACCGTTGCGGATTTCCTCCAGGCTGACGTCCCGGCCCAGCTGCTTGCTCAGCTCGCGCTGGAGCACCCGCAGCGCCGCATATGACCCGCCAAGCGCCTTGAAGCTGCCGAGGCCGATCCGAGGACCTTCGTGCTTGTAGTCGATCCGCCCGACGCCAATCTGGCCGGCCAGACCCGCCAGGGACACCAGCGGCGTCGCCTCATAACCCTCCCAGGCGGTGATCTCCGCCTGCGCATTCGCAAAATCCTGCTCAGACAGAACCGAATAGGCCGCTTCTACGGTGTTCGGGTTTCCCGCCGCATGGCGGATGGCAACGTTAGAATTTTCAAGCATGGTCAGTCCTTTCCCACGGGCAGCCGGTCACGCACCAGCTGCACCCAGAACTCTGCGCCAATCGGCAGCAGAGCGTCGTTGAAATCATAATCCGCCGAATGCAGCGGCTGGCCGCACGGCCCCTCTTCACCGTTGCCCAACAGCAGGAAACAGCCCGGGACGGCCGCCGAGAAATGAGCAAAATCTTCGGAAAAGCTCATCGGCGGGCGGTTACGGACCACTTCGCGGCCTGCAGCCTCACCAGCGCGGTAGACAGCCTCCGCCGGACCATCTGCGTTGATGGTTTCGACGAACTCGGTGTTGAAGCTCACTTCGGCTTCGACTGCATGCGTCGCGGCAACACCGGCTGCGATCTGGCGCATGAAGCGCTCAACCGCCTCGCGGTCTTCGGGAACGCGCGCACGCACGTCACCTTTCAGCACCGCGTGGCCCGGCAGCACATTACGCTGGCCGTCGGTCAGGAATTCGGTGACCGAGACTACCGCGCCAGAGCCCGGTGCCAGCTTGCGCGACACGATGGTCTGCAGCGCCTGCACCAGCTCCGCCCCCACAGTGATAGCATCCACCCCCGCCTGCGGCATCGAGGCATGCCCGCCCTGACCCCGGATCGAAATTTCAAACAGGCTCTCGCTGCTGCAAATCTGGCCGGAGCGGGTCGAGATCTCCCCTACCGGTGCGCCCGGCAGATTATGGATCGCATAAACCTCTTCAATCGGGAACTGCTCCAGCACGCCCTCGGCAATCATCGCCTGGGCGCCCAGACCGTGTTCTTCGTTGGGCTGGAAGATCAACACGACAGTGCCGTCAAACCCCTGCTCCTGCACCAGCCGTTCGGCGGCGCCCAGGAGCATTGCCATATGCCCGTCATGACCACAGGCGTGCATCTTGCCTGGTGTTTCCGAGACATAGCCGTGGGTTGAGATTTCGGTGATCGGAAGGGCGTCCATATCCGCCCGCAGTCCGATGGCACGGTTTCCGCCGCCAGCACGCAGCAGCCCTATAACACCGGCGCCTTCGTGCACCTCCAGCCCCAAGTTGCGCAGATGCTCCGCGATCTTGGCCCTGGTGCGCTCCTCCTGAAAGCCAAGCTCAGGGTGGCGGTGGAAATCCCGGCGCAGTGCAGTCAGGCGGTCCTGAAATGTGGTCATCAGCGCTCTCCAAGCCGTTTGCAGCGACATTAGGCTGCAAGCTGCGACTTGGTGCATAGAATTCAGGCCGTCAGGAGACGATTTTCGTCCTTGTTTCGGTATTTCGTGTCGAAACTCGTACTGCGGCGGCGGCCGCTGACTTTAGATTTCTTCCCCCTTTTCCAGCAGTTCCTCGATCAGCTGCCGCTGAATCCCCGGACTGTCGCCGCCGCCAAACTGCATGGCCCCACCGGTATAGAGCGTGCCATAGGTCCGGGCGATATTGACTGTTTGGCCGAGCGAAGAAATCAGCTGGTCCTTCTCAAGAGGTGACAGCGGATGGATGAAGACCGCCCAGAGCTGCCCCTTGGCCACCGCGTAGCGCGCATCCAGAGCGGTGTCGAAATTCGCCTGCATCATCCGCATCAGTTCTTCTGCCGTCAGCCCTTCCGCCGGACGCAGCGGCACCATCGCCCGCATCCGGTCCGCCGCCGGGTCAGTAACCACTAGCACCGGAACACCTGAGATTGTGAGCTGGAAACCACGTCCGACCGGCTGCGCTGCGTCATCAAGAGCAAAGAGGATCCGGCCCAGCCGCTCATAGTTCATCGGCGGCTCGGGTTCCTCCTGCGCCAGCGCAGGCGCCGCCAGAAAACCCGCCACAAAAACTGTCCTCAGCCAAGCCATGGAAACACCCCTTTTCCGCATTCCCTCTCAGGCTAATGCGCTCTGGCTCAGGCCGCCATGCACAGATGAGTGAACCCCGAACCGCTGCTCCAGTGCGCAGTTTGGAACGATCTGCATACTCAGACGAACGATCGGAGATTAATCGTCCCGCTTTTCGGATCTAGCTTCAGATTACCGGGCTGCTGAGCCTGATTGCCCACTGAACCAGATGAGGAAAATCATGAAGACACTTCTGACTACCGCCCTGATTTCACTTTCCGCAGCATTTGCTGCGCCGGCCTTTGCCGCCGATGAAGTTAACGTCTCCAACGGCATCTCAGCCGGCGGCGCGCCGCTGGCGGCCCATGGTGTCGACCTGGTGGCGCTGGTGGACAGCCGCAACCCGGTTGAGGGCGTTGCCACCTATTCCGCAACCGTCGACGGCGCCTCCTATTACTTCGCGTCAGAGGAAAACAAGACCGCGTTTGAAGCCAACCCGGCGCAGTACCTGCCGCAGCACGGCGGCTTCTGCTCCTATGGCGTGTCAGTGGGCAAAAAGTTCGATGGCGACCCGGACCAGTATCTGGTGCATGACGGCAAGCTGTTCCTGTTCCTGAACGCTGCCACCCGCGCTGCTTTCCTGGAAGATGTGGCTGGCACTGCCAAGACCGCAGACAGCCAGTGGGGCAAGATCAAGCACACCGCCGTTGGCGCGCTCTGATCCCGGCGAACCGAGGGCAGACAGACGCTCGTTCTGATTCGCCAGCATTTGGCCCGCAACTGATGCGTCAGTTGCGGGTTTTGGCGATCCGCTGGCGTTTAGGGCAGCTTCTCGCCTGCCTCGCGGCGCGCCTCAATCACAGACATCGCCTTGGCCAGGGCTTCCTCGATGCTCAGATCGCTGGTGTCGATCAGGATCGCATCCGCCGCCGGGCGCAGCGGGGCCTCGGCCCGGTTCATGTCGCGGTCATCGCGGGCCTTGACGTCGCCCAGCACTTCCTCAAGGGTTGTCACCTTGCCTGCGGCGGCCAGTTCCAGGAACCGGCGGCGTGCGCGCACTTCGGCACTGGCGGTGACAAAGAACTTCACCTGCGCATACGGGCAAATCACAGTGCCGATGTCGCGCCCGTCGAGGACCGCGCCGCCTGCGCGGCGGGCAAATGCCCGCTGGAAATCGACCAGTGCAGCGCGCACCTCGGCAATCACCGCCACCTTGGAGGCGGCTTGGGCCACTTGCGGCCCGCGCAGGTCATCACGCGCCAGATCCTCTGGTGTCAGGTTCTGCGCAGCCTCTACCGGTGCAGCGCCATCCAGCATCCTGGCTCCGACCGCCCTGTAGAGAAGACCGGTATCCAGGTGGCCGAAACCATAGTGGGCCGCGAGCGCCTTGGACAGTGTGCCCTTGCCTGCGGCGGCGGGGCCGTCGACTGCGATAGTGAAGCTTTCGCTCATGTGCGCTCCAGCTTGGCACCCAACCCGCCCATCAGGCTTTCAAAGATCGGGAAGGAGGTGGCAATCGGGCTGCCGTCGTCGACAGAGACCGGGTTCTGCGCACCCATGCCCATGACCATGAAGGACATAGCAATCCGGTGGTCCAGGAAACTTTCGCAAGTTCCGCCGCCAGGGACGCCATCGACGCCCAAGCCGGTGACTTCCCACCAGTCATCGCCTTCCTCCACAGCGACGCCATTGGCGCGCAGGCCCTTGGCCATCGCGTCGATCCGGTCGCTTTCCTTGACGCGCAGTTCCTTGTCGCCCGCCATCATGGTCTTGCCTTCCGCGAAGGAAGCCACCACCGACAGCACCGGGTATTCGTCGATCATCGAGGCCGCGCGCTCCGGCGGCACTTCGATGCCTTTCATATTGGGTGAGAACCTGGCGCGCAGATCGGCAACCGGCTCGCCGCCCTCCTCGCGCATGTTCTCGAACGTCAGATCCGCGCCCATGTCCTGCAGAGTATAGTAGAGGCCCGCGCGGGTCGGGTTGAGGCCGATGTTGGGCACCAGCACGTCAGAGCCGGGAGTGATCAGAGCCGCACAGACCGGGAAAGCGGCGGAGGACGGATCGCGCGGCACGGCGATGACCTGCGGCTTCAGCTCCGGTCGGCCCGTCAGGGTGATAACGCGGCCCTCGTCGGTTTCCTCGGTGGTAATCTCTGCGCCAAAACCGGCCAGCATCCGTTCGGTATGATCGCGGGTGGCTTCCTTCTCGATCACCACGGTCTTGCCCGGTGCATTGAGGCCAGCAAACAGTACCGCTGACTTCACCTGCGCGGACGGAACCGGCACCTCATAACGCACCGGAACCGGATCGGCAGCCCCTACGATAGTCATCGGCAGGCGGCCGCCAGAGCGGCCCACGGACTGGGTGCTAAACAGCGCCAGCGGATCGGTCACCCGCGCCATCGGGCGCTTGTTGAGGGAGGCATCGCCGGTGAAGGTCGCCGTGATCGGCGAAGTTGCCATCACCCCCATGATCAGCCGAACCCCGGTGCCGGAGTTGCCGCAGTCAATCACATTATCCGGTTCCGCAAAACCGCCAACACCGACGCCGAACACCGACCAGTTGCCGCCGCCGTGATTGACCACCTCTGCGCCAAAGGCCTGCATCGCCTTGGCGGTGTCCAGCACGTCCTCCCCTTCCAAGAGGCCGGAGATCTTGGTTTCGCCAACCGACAGTGCGCCCAAAATCAGAGACCGGTGCGAAATTGACTTGTCGCCGGGCACCTCTGCCATGCCCTTGAGCGGGTCAGCACGGTGGGAGGTCATCGGGATGGGCGTGCCGTGTCCGGACATGGGGCTTCCTTCGTCTGTCGGTCGTTCGTCTGTTCGTTTGCGCTATCGGTAACGGATTGGGTCTGGCCGGTCCAGCGTAATTGGCCTCAGTCCAAACGGCGGAAGGTCAGGTAATGCGGGGTGCGCCCCTCGCGCAGGGCCTTCTGCTCGTAGCGGGTGGAGATCCAGTCATCCCAGGACTGGCGCCAGTCAAAGGGGCCTTCGGCCAGCCATTCGAAACCAGCTTTTGGCACCTCCTCCAGCGTCTGGCGCACGTAGTCGGGGATATCGGTCGCCACCCGGAAGATTGCGCCGGGCTTCAGGCAGCGGGCCAGCGGCTCCAGATGTTCCTGCGTCACAAAGCGGCGGCGGTGGTGGCGTGCCTTGGGCCAGGGGTCAGGATACAGCAGGAAGGCACGCGAAATGGAGGCCTCCGGCAGCACATCCATCAGGTCGCGCGCATCACCAGGATGCACGGCGATATTGTCTGCGCCCGCATTGCGGATTTTGCCCAGCAGCATCGCCACGCCGTTGATAAATGGCTCAGCGCCGATGATGCCAACGCCAGGGTTGCTGACCGCCTGGTGCACCAGATGCTCCCCGCCGCCAAAGCCGACCTCCAGCCAGACATCCTTGCCGCCGAACAGCGCCTCAATGTCCAGTGGGTTACGGTCCGGGTTTTCCTCCCAGCCGACAGCGCCTGGGCTTAGGCTGGCCAGGTCCTCGTCCAGGTAACGTTTCTGGCTGTCCTTCAGGGTCTTGCCTTTGAACCGGCCATAGAAATTGCGCCAGGGCGCACCGCTGGCGTGTTTATCGGCCGCATTTTCAGCTGCGGGCCGGGCATCCTTGGACTGGTCGTCGCGGGGCTTCTGGTCGCCGGACATGCGTCTGGGCTCCTGTTCGAGGCGTCGTTTGAAAGGCTGGCCGCCCCTGTGCCGCAAGCAGGCCCGCGGGTCAAGCCATCTAGGGGGTTTGCCCCGGGCGCAGCTCACGCAGTACACCTGCAGCGATCAGCCGCAGACGGCTGGGATACCACTCACCGTCCGGGTCCGTGCGCAGCGTTTCAATGGCAAAGCCGGGATCGACGCCGCGCTCCACCATATAGCGGAGGTGCTCGTAGACTTCGCTCTGGGTGTCTTGGTAAATCCAGGAGCCGAGTTCAAATGGAGTGGACCAGCGGCGGCGTTTGCGTTCGCTGCGGTAGTATTTGTGCACGGCTTCTGCCGGCCAGTTGCGCTGGTGAAAGCCAATGCTGGATCCGATTGTCATCCGCCTGCGCCCGCCTGCCAGAAAGACATCAACACAGGCGCTGATGCAGGTGCCGTCAACCAGAGTGTCCAGCTCGTATTCCAGCACCAGCCCGGCGATTTCTTCACCTGCATAGACGCTGCCGCCAACGCTGTTGAGCTGCAGTTCCGTGACTTCCGGACTCTTCTTCAGGATGTCCCGCAGGTTTGAGACGTCCTCTTCGGTCATCTCGGCCAAATCGCCGGTCACATCTGTTTCTGTGTCATAGACAAGCGTCTTGCCCTTCAGGCTGAATTTTTGCGGCAAGCTTTCCTTGGCGCCAGCAAAGGGCGCCAGAAGCAGGCAGCTAAGCAAAGAAATCACGCGCAGCATCACGTCTCCGGCGGCTGAATGGATCCTGCCTGGCACTATGGCGCAGGCTTTCGCGCCACTCCACCCCCAACACTTGAGGCATTATGCAGGAATGTTTCGCACCGCTGTCCATGCCCCAAAAACAAAAAGGAGCGGGCCATACGGCCCGCTCCCCAATTTCGTTGCTGGTCTCAGACCGCTTTTTTCAGAGCGTCGGCCAGATCCAAGCGCTCCCAGCTGAAACCGCCGTCCGCTTCCGGCTCGCGCCCGAAATGGCCATAGGCTGCGGTGCGCTGGTAAATCGGCTTGTTCAGGCCAAGATGCGAGCGGATACCGCGCGGGGTCAGATCCATGACCTGATCAATCGCCCGTTCGATCGCCGCCGGATCAACCTCGCCCGTGCCATGGGTTTCGGCATAAATCGACAGAGGCTTAGAGACGCCAATGGCATAGGACAGCTGAATCGTGCATTTCTCAGCCATGCCTGCGGCCACCACGTTCTTGGCCAGATAACGCGCGGCATAGGCCGCCGAACGGTCCACCTTGGTCGGGTCCTTCCCAGAAAACGCGCCGCCGCCGTGCGGAGCCGCGCCGCCATAGGTGTCGACGATGATCTTGCGGCCGGTCAGGCCTGCGTCGCCATCCGGGCCGCCAATCACGAACTTGCCTGTCGGGTTCACGTGCCACTGGGTGGCTTCTGTCAGCCAGCCTTCGGGCAGTGTCTCGCGGATGTAAGGCTCGACAATGGCGCGGATGTCCGCAGAGGTCAGGCTTTCGTCCAGATGCTGTGTTGACAGCACCAGCGAGCTGACGCCAACCGGCTTGCCGTTCTCATAAACCACCGACAGCTGGGATTTCGCATCCGGGCCGAGCACCGGCTCGGTGCCGTTCTTGCGCACTTCGGCCAGACGGCGCAGGATCGCGTGGCTGAACTGGATCGGGGCCGGCATCAGCGCGTCGGTTTCATTGGTGGCAAAGCCGAACATAATGCCCTGGTCGCCGGCGCCTTCGTCCTTTTCACCCGAGGCATTGACGCCTTGCGCGATATGGGCGGACTGCTCGTGCAGCAGGTTTGTCACTTCCACGGTTTCGTGGTGGAATTTGTCCTGCTCGTAACCGATGTCCTTGATGCAGGCGCGGGCAATATCTTCGATCTTGCCCATGTAATCGTGCAGCTTGTCCTGATCGGACAGCCCGACCTCCCCCCCGATCACAACGCGGTTCGTGGTTGCAAAGGTCTCAGCCGCCACGCGTGCTTCGGGTTCTTCCCCCAGAAAAGCATCTAGAACCGCGTCGGAAATGCGGTCGCAGACCTTGTCCGGGTGGCCTTCGGAAACCGATTCCGAAGTGAAGGTGTAGTTCGTACGGGTCATGAAAAGTGCTCCATTGGTTAATCCTTGCCACGCCAGGAAGCCGTTGTGGCAGGTATCAAGCCGCAGTACGCGGCCCATCCGCGCGGGTCAATGTATATATTCCAATAGAGTTAAGCTGCTATGACCGCGGCGCAAGAGCGCGGGGCAGAAAGATTGCCGCACCCGCAACAAAGAAACACAGCAGCAAAACCGGCCAATCCCCAATCCGGCTGTAAAGCGTCGGCGGCAGCGGTGCAGGCAGCGCTGCATCTATAAAGCCTGCCTCTCCAAGCGGCAGTTGGTCAAGCATCGCCCCGTCCGGCCCAATCATGGCTGAGACACCGGTATTGGCTGCCCGGATCATCGGCAGCCCCTGCTCCAGCGCCCGCATCCGCGCCTGCACCAGGTGCTGATAGGGGCCTGAGCGGGTGCCGAACCAGGCGTCGTTGGTGATCTGCACCAGCATGTCAGGACGGGTTTCGGCGGCGTTTACATCCTGGGGGAAAACAGCTTCGTAGCAGATCAGCGGCAAGGCCTTGCCGATGGGCAGATCCATAACCCGGGCTCCCGGGCCTGCGGCATAACCGGCACCTGCCTGAGAGGCGAAACCGTGGATCCCGAAGCGGGCCATGAAGTCGCCAAAGGGCACATACTCCCCGAACGGCACCAGATGCGCCTTATCGTATGCAGCGGCTGGCAGTCCGTCTGAATCCAGAAGCACCGCGGAGTTGTAGTAGGCTCCGCTCTCCTCCCGCTGGATACCCAGCAAGACAGGGACACCGCCGGCCCGTTCGGAAATGGCCTGCAGCGTATCACCGGCATAATTCAGCAACTGCGGTACCGCGGTTTCCGGCCAGACGATCATGTCGGGCCGCGGCTCACCGGCTGAAAATGCCAGTGCGCGGCGGACGAATTCCCACTTGTGTTCGGGGTGCCACTTCAGATTCTGCGGCGCATTGGGCTGAACGATACGCACCACACGGTCCGTCCGCACAGTCTCCCCGGGGGAGGGAACTCCAAAAACTGCGGCCAAGGCCACCCCCAGCGGCAGCATGGCGGCTGCAGGATGTGCCCGCAGCAAGGCGAGCGGTAAAAACGCCACAAGCGTCAGCAGCGCCAGTCCCTGCGGCCCGATCCAAGGCAGCAGATTGGCGGCAGGCGTATCACTCCAGAACTGGCCGAAAGCGGCCCAGGGAAAACCGGTCAGCAGATAGGCGCGGGCAAATTCTGCCAGCGACCATACCGCCACCAGCATCGGAAGACGCACCACTCCACGGCTGAGACGGGCGGAGATGCCAAAAGCTGCACCCCAAAAAAGAGCAAGGCCAGCGGCAAGAAAGACCAGCGCAAAGGGGGCCATCCAGGCGTGGCGCTCTGGGTCGACCTGGAACGGCTCAATGATCCAGGAGAGGCCGAAAGTGAAATACCCCAGTCCGAACAGCCAACCTGCCAGAGCGGCGGAGCGGGTGGAGTGCGCATGCATCAGCAGCCAGCCAGCCGCGGCCAGCGCGACCGGCAGCCCGATCAGCATATGCCAGGGAGCCAGCGCCAAAGACAGCAGCGCGCCGCTGCCGAAGGCCAGAGCCGCCTGGGCCAGACGCAGCTGGCGCGCGGCCTGCCGCAGCCCAAGTGCCATCATGCAGCGGCGTCCGGCAGCCGCACCCGCAGCCGCTTGATCCGGCGCGGGTCAGCATCCATGACTTCGAACTCGGCACCTTCGGGGTGTTCGATCACCTCGCCCCGGGCAGGCACCCGGCCGGACAGCATGAAGACCAGCCCGCCAAGCGTGTCGATCTCCTCTTCATCCACGTCATCATGGCTGGTCAGCGAATGGCCTGTCTCCGCCTCGAACTCCGGCAGCGAGGTGCGGGCCAGCGCGATGTAGCAGCCTGGCTTCTCCTCGAACCAAGTCTGATGTTCGTCGGCGTCATGCTCATCCTCGATCTCACCCACCACCTGTTCGATCAGGTCTTCGATGGTGACAAGCCCGTCAACACCGCCGTATTCGTCAATCACCAGCGCCATGTGGCGGCGTTCAGCCTGCATCTTGGTCAGCAGCACGCCAATCGGCATCGACGGCGGCACAAACAGCAGAGGACGCAGCATCTTGGAGAGATCGAACTCCGAGGTGCCGCCGTTGAACCCATGCGTCAGCGAAAAATCCTTGAGGTGGACAAAGCCCAGCGGCGTGTCCAGTGTGCCCTCGTAAACGGGAATGCGGGTAAAGCCGCTTTGCCGGAAAATGCCGACCAGATCATCCTTGGCGACAGTGACCGGCACAGCGGCAATTTCGGCAGAGGGGATTGCGACGTCTTCAACCCGCATCCGGCGCAGGTTGATCATGCCGTGCGGACCTGATCCCGGCGCAGGCTGTTCGCCGCCGGTGTCCGGGCCGTCTTGCGGGTCGGCGCTGAACACATTGCGCAGCCGCGTCCACAATCCGGTATTTTCAGAGGCCGGAGCATCCGCCGCCGTGCCATTGATGTCCTGCAGCGCGCCCTGCGCCGCGTTAGAACTGCCTTCTTTGTCGCCCATCTTTCCATTCCAAAAACCCCGGTCACGGGGCGTCCTAACTATTATATGGGTTCGCGATACCCAGTTTGCCAAGTAACAGGACCTCAATCCCTTCCATCAATGCGGCATCGCGGTCACGAATGTGATCATAGCCCAAAAGATGCAACAGTCCGTGAATGAGCAGATGACGGGTATGATCGGCCAGGTTTTTTCCCGCTTCGGCTGCTTCCCGTGCGCAGGTATCATAAGAAATGGCGATGTCACCCAGCGGGATTTCCCCTGTAAAATCGGCCTCTGGCAGCAAAGGCGTGCCGCCGTCCTCCTCGGCCGCCAGCTCCTCTGCCGGCCAGCTGAGAACATTCGTAGGCTTGTCCTTTTCCCGGAACTCAGCGTTCAACTCAGCGATCCGGGCGTCATCGCAGGCCAAAAGCGAGATTTCGCAGACTTCCGGATCAAGGCTGAAATGCGCCAGCACAACAGCGATGGCTTCTTCCGCCAGCGGCTTAAGGCCGCCCTTCTGCCAGCGGCTGTCTTCGATAGAGATGTCGAGCGTCATGATACGGTTGCATCAGCGGGGGGGGCCAGTCCCCGCACCCCGGAGTATTTTTACAAAGATGAAGCCCGATTGAGTGCGTCCGTCAGGCCGGTGTCGAATCCGCGTCATAGGCCTCAATGATCGCGGCCACAAGCGGGTGGCGCACCACATCACGGGCAGTAAAGTAGTTGAAGCTGATTTTGGGGATGGTTTTCAGCAGCCGTTCGGCATCGGCCAGGCCCGACTGCACCCCGCGCGGCAGATCGACCTGTGACCGGTCGCCAGTGATCACCATGCGCGAGCCCTCACCCAAGCGGGTCAGAAACATCTTCATCTGCATGGTGGTGGCGTTCTGCGCCTCGTCCAGCACCACAAAGGCGTTGGACAGCGTGCGGCCGCGCATGAAGGCCAGCGGTGCGATCTCAATCCGCTTGTCTTCGATCAGCTTGGCCAGCTGCTTGCCCGGCAGGAAATCGTTAAGCGCGTCGTAAAGCGGCTGCATGTAGGGGTCGACCTTGTCCTTCATGTCACCGGGCAGGTAGCCGAGCTTCTCCCCCGCTTCCACCGCCGGACGCGACAGGATGATCCGGTCCACATGGCCGGTGATGAACATCGAAACACCCACTGCAACGGCCAGATAGGTCTTGCCGGTACCAGCGGGGCCGATGCCAAAGGCCAGTTCGTGTTCAAACAAGGATTGCACATAGGCCTTCTGCGCATCGGTGCGCGGCTCCACCAGCTTTTTGCGGGTCTTGATCTCAACCCGGCCTCCGCGGAACATTTGCAGCTGACCGTCGGGTTCGGCGTCATCGGTGTCCGGCCCCATGCGCAGCTCGCGGTCTATGTCTCCGCTTTCGACGCTGCGGCCGGTTTCCAGCCGGTCATAAAGAGCCGTCAGAACCCCTGCAGCCTGTTCCCGTGCGGAATCCTCGCCCATTACGGACAACTGATTGCCGCGGCGGACGATCTGCACCCCCAGTTTTTGTTCTATGTCAGCCAGGTTGCGGTCATATTCGCCGCACAGGTCGATCAGCAATCGGTTGTCAGGAAATTCCAGCAGCACTTCGTGGGTTGCGGTCTGGGTCTGCGGGTCATTCAGGGCGCTGATGGCCAAGCTGATCTCCTCAATCTGGCGTTGCTCCTTCAGTCTGCATCTGCAGCAGCGTTTGCGCAAGCAGGCGCTGCGCAAAATCACATTTTTGAAACAAAAACAGCCGCCCCTGAGGGCGGCTGCAAATCAAGCAAGTTGTATGTCTCAGATCGGGTCGCCAAAGGTCGAACCGTCCTTGAAGGGGCCGGTCGCCAGGGTGGGCGGAATGTCGCTGTTGCAGACTGGCTTGCCGTCGGGCGTGCGGCGCAGGTCAGCGTAGCCCTCGAGGCCATCGTCGATGATCCAGTGTTCACAACCGTTCGGGTCAACCCAGATGCCGGCTGTCAGGTTGGACAGGTGATTGTTGCTGCCATCGCCTACGTGGCCATCGCGGGTTTTATCAAAAGCTTCGCTGCAGGCTCCAAGGAGGGAAATAACCGCAACAAGACCAAGCGTTCTTTTCATCATCATGATTCCCCCTCAGCGCAGGCAATAAATTTCGACACGGCGGTTCTGCGCCATGTTGGCAGCGCTGGTGTTGGGCACCCGCGGATCACGCTCGCCGTAGGCGCGCACGCCTGCGATACGCGCACCGGCCGAACGGCCAACCGCAGCCACGGCGTTTGCGCGGCGCTCAGACAGGCGGATGTTGTATTCATCCGACGCTCTGCTGTCGGTATGGCCCGCAACAATGAAAGACCGTGCACCGTTGCCCAGCGCTTGCTGGAAGAACTGACGCAGACGCTGCTTGCCTGCCGAATTGATAAAGTGCTTATCAGTGACAAAGAACTGGTCCGTCGGCATCACACCGCAGATATTGCCGCGGCGGCAAACGGGTTTGCCATCTGGCTTGACATGCGGTGTCATGTAGCCTTCCGCGCCATCATCCATCACCCAGTGCTCACAGCCGTCCGGATCGACCCAGATGGTCGGCACATAGCGTTCGCCTTTGATGGTTCGCTGCTGTGATTGGGCGCTCGCAGGCGCAGCGGCAATGCTGAGCGCAGCCGCGGCAGCAGCGGCCAGCGCAATCGCCTTGTGCAGTTTGAATGTCAACACAACCGAAATTCCTTCACCTAAGCCCCCAAGGAGCTGTCTCAAACTTGGCCATCACTCAGGCCTCAAGTGTAAATCTATCTGATTTTAAGTTAAAACATTCCGAAAATCGGACGAATGCACAAGCTGATTGAACGCCCCCGCAGAACACTCCCTCCAACTTTGAGGTATTGTCGACAGCTGCGAAGCAATCGTGCTGAGATCGGCTGCCGAAACGCCCCGGGCTTGGGGCTGCCCCGACGGCCGTCCGGGGCGATTCGCTAAAGAAAACGAGGTCTCAGCCGATCAGTTCGCCAGCCAGGGAGTTCGCTCCGGAAGACACAATACGCACCCGGGCAAGTTCGCCGATGCCACGGCTGCAATCAGCAACATGCACGGCATGCAGGTAGTCGGACTTACCCACCATCTGCCCGGGCAAGCGGCCTGCCTTTTCAAACAGCACACCGACTTCACGGCCAACCATGCTGTCCTGCACTTCGCGCTGCTGCCGGGTCAGCAAGGTTTGCAGGCGTTGCAGCCGGTCGTCTGCCGCAGCAGGATCCACCTGCGCGCGTTCTGCAGCCGGGGTGCCGGGGCGTGTCGAGTATTTGAAGGAATAGGCCGTGCCGTATTTCACTTCCTCCACCAGGTCCATCGTGGCTTGAAAGTCTTCCTCGGTCTCTTCCGGAAAACCTACAATGAAGTCTCCGGAGATCAGGATGTCAGGCCGCGCGGCACGGATGCGCTCAATCAGGCGGATGTAGCTTTCGGCAGTGTGGGAGCGGTTCATCCGTTTGAGGATCTTGTCTGAGCCTGCTTGAACCGGGAGATGCAGATAGGGCATCAGCTTGGCGCAAGTACCATGTGCCTCGATCAGATCGTCCTGCATGTCGTTGGGATGTGAGGTGGTGAAGCGGATACGCTCCAGACCGTCGATCTTGTCCAGTTCCCAGATGAGCTGCGCCAAGGTCAGGTCCCCATTAGGGCCTGCGCCGTGATAGGCGTTCACGTTCTGGCCCAGCAGGGTGATTTCGCGCACGCCGCGCTCCACCAGATCCCGCGCCTCGTGCAGGATGCGGTCTGCCGGGCGCGAGACTTCGGCACCCCGTGTGTAAGGCACGACGCAGAAAGCGCAGAACTTGTCGCAGCCCTCCTGCACTGTCAGAAACGCCGTCGGGCCGCGCTTGGCCTTGGGGCGGTTTTTCAATTTCTCGAACTTGTCTTCCTCGGG
Organism: Paracoccaceae bacterium; assembly: GCA_013373325.1. Lineage (GTDB taxonomy): Bacteria > Pseudomonadota > Alphaproteobacteria > Rhodobacterales > Rhodobacteraceae > Leisingera. The sequence continues at coordinate 5,456 of JABXIA010000074.1, read as the reverse complement.
GAAATCGGTGTCCAGCACCTTCTCCCCTGTCCGTGCCTTGGCCTCCATCTCCGGCAGGCGGTGGTAGCTCTGCGGGCCCACTACCAGATCGACCAGCGGCTGGCGGCGCATGATCTCCTCGCCTTCGGCCTGGGCGACGCAACCGGCGACACCAATCTTGAGATCCGGTTTTTCCGCCTTTAGCCCTTTGAAACGGCCTAGTTCGGAGTACACCTTTTCGGCTGCCTTTTCCCGGATGTGGCAGGTATTGAGAAGGATCATATCGGCGTCATCTGCCGATTTTGTCTCGACATACCCTTCGCCGCCCAGTGCCTCGGCCATACGTTCGCTGTCATAGACATTCATCTGACAGCCATAGGTCTTGATAAACAGCTTTTTCGGGGCGCTCATGCAGGTCAGCCTTCCAGCCAGGGTGGGTAAACAGCGGCTTGCAATACAGGCAAATGCCGCTGCTTGCAATGGAGCGGCATTTACCCGATTTTAACTGCAAAGGCCAGAAAGGCAGGGCAGACCAGCATGATGTACTCCTCGCTGAAGGATTTCCTGAAACAGGGCAAACCAGTACTGTCCAAGGGCCCCGTGGCGCTGATCTTTATCGAAGACGAAACGGAGATAGCCACAACCCTGCGCCACCATCTTCAATGTGGTTTCAAGGCGGTGGCGGCCTTGATGCCGGATGCCTTTGACCTGCCTCAGGATGTGCGCGCATTGGTGCATCGCGTGCCGTTTGACTGCGGGTCGGACGGAGCTGTCACAGGAGCCATCAATGACGTTATCGCTGCGTCTGAACCAGGCTGCTGGCTCTACTACTGCTATAACGCGGAATACCTGTTTTACCCGTTCTGTGAATCACGCGAAATCGGAGAGATGCTCTCTTTCCACACTGAGGAACGCCGGAGTGCGATGCTCTCCTATGTGATTGACCTCTATGCAGGCGATCTCAATACCTGCCCCAGCGCGGTGTCTCTAGAAGAGGCGTATCTCGACAAATCCGGTTACTATGCCCAGTCCCGGAAGGATCCGGAAACCGGGCATCCGCGCGAGCGGCAGCTGGATTTCTTCGGCGGTGTTCGCTGGCGCTTCGAAGAACACATCCCCGCAGCCAGCCGCAAAATCGACCGGATTTCATTGTTCCGCGCCAAACCGGGCCTTCAACTGCAGCAGGATCACACCTTTAATGAACAGGAATACAATACATATGCGTGCCCATGGCACCACAACCTGACAGCTGCGGTCTGCTCCTTCCGCACCGCCAAGGCGCTCAAACGGAATCCCGGATCCACTTTCGATATCGAAACCTTCCGCTGGCACAATTCCGCGCCATTTGAATGGCATTCGCGCCAGCTACTGGATCTGGGACTGATGGAACCCGGGCAATGGTTCTAGGTCTTATTGGCAATAGGGCTGAAAGTCTCCGGAAACACCCACGTGCCTGAGGTTTACAGCCTGATCGCGCGTTGCCAGCGGCGCGGTGCGGACTTCGGCAAACAGTCTATTTGTTTCCAGTCAGACCTTAAGCGAGCAAGAAACCGAAAAACGGTGAGGAGCAGGCCGCAACCTGAAACTTCCCAAGCAGCCTTTCGCTTTAACTAGCCAGCCAGCTCTGCCAAGGAACAACGGTTCACAACCTTTGTGCCGATACAGATTGACCGGCCTTCCGATTTGCCTTCGACCATGGCTGTCAGTTCTCGCGCGGCCTTGCGCCCCATTTCCCGGTGGGGCACATGCACAGTGGTCAATGCGGGGCTGACAATCTCAGCCAGTTCGATGTCATCAAACCCAGTCACAGAGACCTGCTCAGGAACGCTGATCCCGAGCCTTCCGGCTTCCCGCAGAGCGCCCGCAGCCAGCACATCGTTGCCGCACATAACTACCGTTGGCCTGGGGACGAATGCCATGAGCTGGCGAAAGGCCTCCGCCCCTTGTTCAATTTCATAATCCGTTTCAATCAACGCCAGGGTATTTGCGTCCAGGCCGTTGTCAACCATCGCCCGCCTGACACCCTCCACCCGGCCTTTTGCCCGGTCATTTCCCTGTGTGTTTCCGGAGATCATTGCAATCCGCCGGTGGCCGGCAGCAATCACGCTCTGCGCCAGCTCACACATGGCGTCTTTGTTGCTGAAACCAACAGAGGGCCGCTGCGCCTCGGGATCGTAGGACCAGGCGACCAGTGACGGGACCTGGTGGCGCTCCAGATACTCGTAGATTTCTGCGTCGCGCGCGTGCCCGATCAGCAGCAGCCCGTCGGCGCCGCGGGCCACCAGGGTGCGGATCTGCTCGCGTTCCGCCTCAGGGTCGTAAGCCGAGCTGGACACCAGGAGCGTATAGCCGTTCTCGTGCAACTGGTCCTGAAACGCCTGCAGGCCGCGAGCAAAGATGGCGTTGTCCATGGTCGGAATGATGGCGCCGATGGTGAAGCTGCGCTTGGCCGCCATCACGCGCGCAGCGAAATTCGGCGTGTAGCCCAGTGATTCGACCGCCTGCATCACTCTCTGGCGGGTTGCCTCGATCACCCGGTCCGGAGAATTCAGGCAGCGCGACACCGTGGCGGTGGAAACGCCCGCGGCCTTTGCAACATCGTTAAGTGTCGGAGCTGAGCGGGTTTTTCCCATGTGACGTCTGCCAATTCCTTTGCCCCTCGTCATACCACAAAATGCAGCGCTTGCCAGCCGTTGATGTAAGCGCTTGCATTATTGATGTAAGCGCTTACAAATGGGGTTGGGATAACAAACCGGGAACTTGCGATGTTTCTCTGGGCTGCCGCTGCCGTCTTTGCCGTGTTCTTTGCCAATGTCGCCATGGGCGCCTTTGGCGGCGGTGGCTTCCTGGGTGATGTCGGAGAGATGCTGGTTCTGTTCGCTGCCTCGATCCTGTTCGTGGCGGCCATTCTCAAGCGCGAGGCTGACCACAAGAACAAGAACGGCAGCTGACGGATCTTTAGGGAGGAAAACAATGACGAATGGCAAGGATGGCCTCAAATCTGCTGAGCGCCGCAATTTTCTGAAACTGGCCTCGGCCGGCTCTTTTACTGCGGCACTGGTGGCTGGTGCAGGCGGAGTGCTTTGGTCGTCCGAAGCCGCCGCGCAAACCGCCAAAGAAGAGAAAGAGCGCGAACGTGCAGCGGAACATATCATGACCGTTGCAACGGCCTATGTGCTGGGCGCGTCGCGCAGCTATCCGATCATGCAGCTGGATCTCAAGGAGAACATCCAGAATGCCACTAACGGCAAGATCTATGTCAAGCTTGCCCCCGGCGGACAGCTGGGTGCGGGCGGTGCGCTGGTGCAGAAGGTGCAAGGCGGCACCATTCAGGCTGCGCAGCATTCGCTGTCGAACTTTGCCCCTTTCGCCTCCACTGTTGACTTGATCAACATGCCCTATCTATGCGGCTCCAACCAGCGGTTCACCAATTTGGTGACCTCCGATTTCTGGAACGCGGAAGTGCACCCCAAAGTGGAGGCCGCCGGCTTCAAGGCGCTGTTCTATGTCAATATCGACCCCCGCGTCGTGGCGGTGCGCAAGAGCGGCAACGCGGTGATGTCTCCGGGCGACATGGCTGGTGTGAAATTCCGGGTGCCGGGATCCAAGATGCTGCAGCAGTATTACCGCATGGTCGGTGCCAACCCGACACCGGTGGCCTGGGGCGAGACGCCCTCCGCCATCAAGCAGGGAGTGGCGGATGCGCTCGATCCGTCGGTCGGGGCACTCTATGTCTTTGGCTTCAAGGATATTCTGAGCCATGTGACCTTCACCCAGGCGGTACCGGACAGTCAGGTCTATTCCTGCAATCTGGAATGGTTCAATTCATTGCCTGCCGACGTGCAGGACGGTGTGATGTGGGGGTCGGAAATGACCGCGCATCAGAACCTGTCCAAAGTGCCCTCCGCCCGCGCCTATGCGATGGCGGAACTGACCAAGGCCGGTGTCGAATTCCATGCCCTCAGCGACGATCAGCTGGGCGAGTGGCAAGAGGCCGGCGGCTATCAGCGCAGCGAGTGGGATTCCTTCAAGACAGAGCTGGCAGGCTCGATGGAGAGCTTCGCCAAGCTGGAAGAGGCCGCAGGCACCCAGGGCAAATTCTACGTCCACGACGCCTGAACCTAAGAGGGCGGGGGCGCCTTCATCCGGCCCCCGCATTTTTCAACAGCCGCCTTCGCAACAGCCCGCCGGGCTGGCTGCGAGGGTGTGCCTGAACCCCGGGAATGGCAATGCACATCCTGCGAAACATCGACAAGAACGCAGAACGCTGGCTGCTCCTGGTGTTCTATGTGATGCTGGTCATCACCATGGCGATCGAGGTGATCCGGCGCGAGCTGTTTGCCTTTTCCTCGATCTGGGGCGAGGAGATCGTCCGCTATTCCTTTATCTACCTGGCCTGGATCGGCGCCGCGGCGGCGGTCAAGGAGCGCGCCCATATCCGTATCGACGTGATCCTGCATTACCTGGGGCCCCGGCCCAAGGCGCTGATCTATATCTTTGGCGACCTGGTGATGTTCATCGTGGCCTTGGTGGCGCTTTACTGGTCGTTCGAGACGGTGCTGGTCTCGGCCAAGTTCGGATCGGTCAGCCACGGGCTGCGGGTGTCGATGGTCTGGTTCCTGATGGCGGTGCCCGCGGGCTTTGCCCTGATGATCTGGCGCCTGCTGCAATCCTTCCTGCGCGATTACCGCAGCCTTCGCGACGGCACGCCCGTCTTTGAAGGCGACAAGCTGTTTGATTGAGGGGCCTTAAGCGATGCTGTGGAATTCACTCAATCAAACGGTCGAACTGGGCTGGGACTTCTACCTGCCGGTGATCATGTTCGTGGCGCTGATTGCATTGGCGGTGCCGGTCTGGGCTGCCATCGGCGCGGCGGCGATCACCATGCTGGTGATGTCCGGCGACCTGCCGCTGAGCGCAATCGGCGAAAGCCTGTTCACCGGCATCGACGCCTTTGCGCTTACGGCGGTCCCCTTGTTCATCCTGACCGGCGACGTGCTGGTCCGGACCGGGCTTAGCAAGAAGTTCCTGGATGTCGCCGAGGCGCTGACCTGCTGGACACGGGGCGGATTCGGCTCTGCCACAGTGCTGGTCTGCGGCATGTTCGCGGCGATCTCCGGCTCTGACGCCGCCGGCGCTGCGGCCGTCGGGCGGATGACCATCGCGCGGCTGGTCGAAAGCGGCTACCCGCGGCCCTATGCCTGCGCGCTGGTGGCGGCGGGCGCCTGCACCGGCATCCTGATCCCGCCCTCCATCGCCTATATCATCATCGGCCTGGTGCTGGGCATTTCCGCCTCCACCCTGTTCCTGGCGGCGCTGATCCCGGGTCTGGCGATCCTGGTGTCGATCCTGGTCACCAACATCATCATGAACCGGCTCTATACCTATGAGACCGGCGGCAACATGGGGGTGGGCGAATGGCTGGGCAACCTGGGCCATGCGCTGAAATCCGGCTGGTATGCCTTCATCGTGCCGGG
>JABXIA010000346.1 GCA_013373325.1 Paracoccaceae bacterium | reverse complement strand
GTTGGTCCTGGAATGAGCAAGAGCGCTGTGGAAGCCGAAACGAAAGACAGCCAAATTTGAAAATCCATGAAAACACCTTTCCAACTTTAAGCTGAGCCAGCCACAGGAGCAGAAGGCTGTAAAGGGGGAATTCATGATCCGGCTATTGCTATGCAGCATCAGCCACGATGGGCTCTTCACGGTCATCGGAAGCAGCGCAGCATCCAGCCGATTAGGTTCCGGCTAGGCGTTGAGGACGGCCCATTCCGGACCTTCGCCCTACCCTCACGTTGCTGCAGGCGCAGCCCGCTTTCCGGTCATTCGCTGCGCGAGCAAAATCTGGAGATGATCGAGCTCACAGTCTGCCGGACAAGGTGAACTTTCACTGTATCCGCTTCAAGGTCCGCTTCACGGCCCGTGTTTTCAACTGGTTTTGTGAATGGACTGAACAGATCAATTGCTGGCTGTCCCGTATCTAGTCCAGAAACAGTCCAAAGTGGTCCTGGGCCTCTGAGAGTTTCTTTACCCGCTGTCTTGCAGTATCACCCAGCATGCTGCTGACGTCCTGCAGCAGCAGGTTCAGCCCTGTTGAGATCCCCTGCGGCATTGCCAGGAAAAAATGCGTTTCGGCCGGATAGCGCAAAACATGGGGCGTTATGCCGGTTGCCCAGTCGCAGAATTCATCTGCGAGGATAACCACTTCAATTCCGCGTTCGCGGGCAAGCTTCGCCAGAATGGGGCCATGCGCGCCATAACGGAACACGTCCATCATGATGAGGGTAACCTTTTCCTTCGGCTCAGGCAGCAGGCCCGCATAAACACCATCAATCCCATCCACGAGATGCACCCGGTCCCGCAGATAAGATAGGCGGCGGCTGAACCCGTCCGCAAGGTAGTACATTGTCTGGAAGCCGGTCACATGAACCGCATCCGACTCCGCAACCAGCCCAACCACGTCTTGCCACAATGCACTTTCGCGAAAGGCAAACGCTGCTGTCACGGAGGCCTGGCTCAGTTCCAAATCCGATTGTGATTGTTCGCTCTGGCTGCGCGAAAAACTGGTCTCGAAACGCCTGTCCACCCGGTAGTTATCCGGGCCATAGGTATCCTGGACAATCTTGTTGCGGGCATCGGCGGTGTCCTCGAACCCGAGCTTCCGGAAAAACCGGGTCAGTGTCATCGGGCTCAGGTCAAGTTTGCGGGCAATTTCAGAGTTTGTCTCCACGACCACCGCTTCAGGGCGCGCCTGAAAGTAGGCAGCGATACGTTTTTCCATATGCGTGAAACCGCCTTCAGCCTTTGCAATCGCTTTGACGAGCAAATCCTTCTGCTGCATCCACCCCAGCCCTTTTCCTGTTCATGGCCTTTGCCGCTGCCACTCAATGTTTACGGCCTAACTATCGCCGCTGGCCACAGCTTCTCGATTGTTATTATTCTAACACAAGTATCAATTATGTTCTATTGCTAACATTTTGAGACTGCGCTAAGCAAAGACCATGGTGAGGATTCGCGGTTGCCCGCGGTCAAGGCCTCAAGGGGCCGGGCGGCAAAGTTGCCTGCCCGCCTGGCGCTTGAAAACGCATCCAATTGGGAGGAACTGAACGTGAAACTTAGAAACCTGGCAGCCGCCGCTTTGCTCATGAGCACTGCGATCTCCGCTCAGGCCGACGCGATCAAGCTGAGCTACAACGGGGCGCCTGACGCCAAGAAAAATGCCGTGCATTACTTCGCAGAAGCGCTGGAAAAGATCGTCGAGGAAAAGTCCGATATCGAAATCGAGCTTTACCCGAACTCCCAGCTTGGCGACGAGCAGGAGCGGATGGAGAACACACTCGCGGGCCCCTCGCTGAATGTCGCGAGCTTTGCCGGCCTTTCGCCAGTGGTTCCCGAAAGCTTTGTCTCCAACACGCCATTCATGTTCAGCAGCGCAGAAGAAGCGCGCACGTTCTTTGATGAAGGCGCCTACTGGAAGATGGTTGAGCAGGCCTTTAGCGACCGCACCGGCGGCTCAGAGATCCTGGCCGTGGTGGAAGAAGGCGGTTTCTTGGCCTTCACCAGCACCGACCGCGCCATCCACTCGCCCGCTGATTTTGACGGTTTGAAATTCCGGGCGATGGACCCGTCGCAGGTTGCCCTGTACGAAGCTATGGGCGCATCGGGCACGCCGATTCCGTGGACAGAAGTCTATTCGGCGCTTCAGACAGGTGTTGTCGAGGGTCAGATGAACCCGCCGCTCTACATCATCCTGGGCTCACTGAACGAAGTGCAGAAATATATGACACGTGCAAACGTGCAGTATTCCATGCAGTTCCTGGTGGGCAATGGCGCCTGGCTGAACTCGCTGTCCGATGCCGACCGCAAGGTTCTGGAGGACGCGGTGGCGGAAGCCAACGCAATGACCCGCGAACAGGTCCAGGCAACCGTCGAGAGCCGTGTTGAGTGGCTGGCGGAGAACGGTATGGAAGTAATCACCCCGACCGCAGAACAGCTGGTGGAGTTCCAGAAGATCGGCCAGCCCAGCTTTATTGAATGGCTGGGAACGCAAAGCATTGACCAAAGCTTCATCGAAGCCGCGTTCAGTGATCTGGGCAAATCCGACCTGCTGCAATGATCGCAACAGCACAGCTCTGGCTGGCACGCCTTACTCTGGGTGTGTCAGCCCTTCTCATCGCCTGGGTGGCCCTGTTTATCCTTTACGGGGTCGGGGCACGGTACTTCTTCGGCTCCTCCCCGATCTGGTTCGATGAGCTGGCGCGCTATGTGATCATCGGCGCAGCGATGATCGGTGTCGGTGCGGTTTGGGTGGATGGCGCGCATATGCGGGTTTCCGTCCTGGAAACACGGGTGCCGCCCCAAGTCCGCTCCGCCATCATCCTGTACCAATGGCTGCTGACACTGGCGCTTGCCGGGGCAATGACGTGGTTTTCCTGGAAATACGCTGGGCAAGTCGGTTTCTTCAAGACACCCGGCCTGCAGGTGTCCCGCACGCTGCCTGTTTCGCTGCTGCCGGTGGGGTTCGGTCTGCTGTTTCTGATGGCGCTTCTGAACGGCCCCAAAGCCCTGCGCCAGCCAACAGTGGAGAGTGGCGAATGATTGCTGCAATGCTCTTTGTCATGCTGATCAACGTGCTGATCGGCGTGCCGCTGTTTCTTAGCCTGATGGCGACCGCTGTCGTTGGCTTTGCCTTTGTCGGCTTTGACCAGATGGCGCGGATCATGCCGCAACAGGCCTTTGGCGGCATTGATGTTTTCTCTTTGATGGCCATCCCGCTGTTCATCTTGGCCGGCAACCTGATGAACAATGGCCAGATGACCCCGCGGCTGCTGGCGCTGGCGGACCGTCTGGTCGGGCACCTGCGCGGCGGGCTTGGGCATGTCAATGTGACCGCCAGCGTGTTCTTTGCCGGGATCAATGGATCTGCAGTGGCGGATACCTCCGCACTTGGCACGCTGCTTGTTCCGGGCATGCGCCGGGCAGGCTTCCCCGGCACCTATGCCGCCGGGCTGACAGCCGCCAGCTCGCTGATCGGACCGATAGTGCCGCCTTCCATCTTCATGATCCTGTTTGCCAGCCAGACGGGCACTTCCGTCGGCAGCCTGTTTCTTGGCGGCATTCTGCCCGGTCTTGCGCTCGGTGTTGCGTTCATGGCGATGAACGTCGTCTATTCGCGGCTTTACAATGTGGAAAAGAACCACCGCCGCGCAAAACTGCACGAGATCGCTTGCGCGGCCTATTCCGCCCTGCCGGCCCTGATTGCACCGGTCATTATTGTGGCCGGGATTGTCCTGGGTATCGTGACACCAACGGAGTCCGGTGCTCTGACCGTGGCCTATGTGCTGGTCTGGGGACTGTGGTCAAAGAACTTGAGCTTTCATGGCGCCTGGCTGTCGCTGAGGGAAACCGCCACGCTGACATCCGCGGTTTTTGTCATCATCGCAATCTCTTCAATCCTGTCCTGGCAGCTTGCCTACTCAAAGGCGCCAGAGGCATTTGTCAGCTTGTTGGAGCCCTTCGCCAACAGTCCCGCGCTGACATTGATTGCCATCTCCGGCATCACTTTCATCACCGGCATGTTCATGGAGGAAGTCTCTGCCCTGATGCTGCTGACGCCGATTGTGCTGCCTGTCGCGCAAGTGGCAGGGGTGGACCCGATCCACCTAGGCATTGTGGTCACCCTGAACATCACCATCGCGCTGATCACGCCACCGATGGGAGCCTGTATCTTTGTTGCCGCCGCGGTGGGAAAGGTCGACATCGCCCGTCTCTTCGTCGCCATCTGGCCGTTCATCGCAGTTGCCCTTGGCGTGCTGCTAATTGTGATCCTGGTTCCAGAACTGACAGTCTGGCTGCCTCAGCAACTGATGTAAAATGACGCTCCAACCTCAACTGGCCCTGGACTGGGAGGCCGCCCAGTCCATTTCAGCTGGAACAAGCAGCGAACCGCTTGTTCCAGCCTCCCCCAGCCCGCATTGGATTACCTGGCCGGTGTACTTCCACACCGGCGTCCGGACAGCTTTGCCTGAGATCTGGGTCCGGGAAGAAGTCTATGAACGGCTGATCCAAGCTGCAAACTGCCTGCCTTCTCAATACCGCCTGGTGCTGCTGGACGGCTGGCGCCCCAAGCCGGTTCAGAACAGCCTGTTTGAGGGCATGCGTAGCAAGCTGGCCGCGCAGCATCCGGACCTGCCTGCCAGCGAACTTGAACGCCGGGTGCTTTTGTATGCAGCGCGCCCAAGTGACGATCCCGCATCGCCCAGCCCGCATATCACCGGCGGCGCCGTTGATGTTACGCTGGCAGATACCAATGGCAGGTTTCTGAACATGGGCAGCAGCTTTGATGAGGCAAGCGAACGAAGCTGGACCGCAGCGCCGGTGCGGGAGGATCAAAGCGAACGCAGAAAAATTCTGCTGGATACTATGATTCAGGCCGGTTTCACCAACCTGCCCAGCGAGTGGTGGCACTTTGACTACGGCAATTGGGTATGGGCGTGGTACCGAATGAGGCCTGCGGCTCTCTATGGACCTGTAAAGCTGCCATTGATCTGAATTGCAGCATCGGTCGCTTTCGGGCTCTAAGCCGCCCAATGCCAACGCGGCAAGCACCGCAGTACGGGCGGAATGAAACCAGTCATCGGCAGAATTGGCCATGCCTCTGATTTTCCGCCGTCTCGTTCGATGTGCTGTCGTTCGCGTCTCAGGAACCGACCTCTGTGCCGCAAGCCGCGAAACCTAGCTGATAGCCCATACTGTGAATCTGGTTTTCATGCTGCGCGCGCTCGCAGCACGTCAATTCGCTGCATTGCCGAATTTCTTTCTCTGCATGGCAGAGTGATCCTCCCCCACTGAAGTGGTCCGCCGTTATGTTTAGCAGGCTGCTGAAGAAGTCTGCTCTCGACGCGGCCTGAGGAACATGATTCACCCTCAGCACAATTTCGGCGGGGGTTGGTGATGCGCGGGACGGACGAAGCGAGCGGATCGCTTTTCAGCTATGTCGATCTGGAAGAG
>JABXIA010000028.1 GCA_013373325.1 Paracoccaceae bacterium | reverse complement strand
GCGCGAGGGGTAGCGTTCGGCCATCAGGCTGAGGCCGGTGCCATCGGGCATTGCCGCAGTGACGGCGCAGATCTTGTCGTCCTTGGCGGCCAGTTTCACCAGTTCATTGCCGAAAACAGACGTGTAGGAGGGCGCGTTGGAGGGGGCCTTCTTCTGCTCGCCGGTCACCATGTCGAACTTGGCAGTGGCGTGGCCCTTGTCGCGGGCGGCCTCAGCCGGGGCGTAGCCCTTGCCCTTTTTGGTCAGCACATGGATCAGGATCGGGCCGGTGGCGCGGGCTTTGACCGTGCGCAGGACCGGCAGCAGCTGGTCCATGTCGTGGCCGTCGATCGGGCCGAGATAGGAGAAGCCAAGCGCCTCGAACATGGTGCCGCCAACGGCCATGCCCTTGAGCATGTCCTTGGCGCGTTTGGCACCTTCGCGGAAGGGTTCCGGCAGCAGAGAGACGGCGCCCTTGGCGGCAGCCTTCAGCTCCTGGAACGGCTCACCCGCGTAAAGGCGCGACAGGTAGGAGGACAGCGCGCCCACCGGCGGGGCAATCGACATTTCATTGTCGTTCAGGATCACGAACAGCCGCTTGCCCAGGTGGCCTGCGTTGTTCATTGCCTCAAACGCCATGCCGGCTGACATCGACCCGTCGCCGATCACCGCGATGGCGTCGCCGTTGCCCTCCGGGATCACGCCGCCCAGGTCGCGCGCCACGGCAAAGCCAAGCGCTGCGCTGATCGAGGTGGAGCTGTGGGCGGCGCCGAAAGGGTCATAAGGCGACTCGGAGCGTTTGGTGAAACCGCTGAGCCCGTCCTTCATCCGCAGGGTGCGGATGCGGTCGCGGCGCCCGGTCAGGATCTTGTGCGGGTAGCACTGGTGGGAGACGTCCCAGATCACCTTGTCGCGCGGGGTGTCGAATACCGCGTGCAGGGCGGTGGTCAGCTCCACCACGCCGAGGCCTGCACCCAAGTGGCCGCCGGTGACGGAAACCGCGGAAATGGTTTCCTGCCGCAACTCGTGGGCCACCTGCACCAGCTGGGAATCCGTCAGCCCCTTCAGATCCGCGGGGCGCGTGATCTGGTCCAGAAGCGGGGTCTTGGGCCGGTCGGACATGGTGTCTCCTTGGGCTGCGCCTTTTAGCGGCGTGGCGCGGGGTTAGCTGTCGCGCGCAATAACGAAACGCGCGGCTTCCTTCAAGGTTGCGGCGTCATCACCATAGGGTGACAGCGCGGCACAGGCATCCTCGCAAAGCGCCTGTGCGCGGGCTTTTGCTTCTGCCAGACCCAGCAAGGAGACAAAGGTCGCCTTGCCGGCATCTGCGTCCTTGCGCACCGCCTTGCCGACCTTGGCGGCATCGCCTTCCACATCCAAGATGTCGTCGGCGATCTGGAAAGCAAGGCCGAGGGCGCGTGCGTATTGCCGCAGCGGTGCCGGGTCGTCCCCGGCCAGCATCGCGCCGGCGGTGGCGGACCATTCGATCAGGCAGCCGGTCTTGCGGCTCTGCAGTTTGTTGATTTGTTCGAGATTGAGCGGCTCAGCAGCACTTTCCGCTGCGATGTCCAGCATCTGGCCAGAGACCATGCCGTCCTTTCCAGAGGACTGTGCCAGGCCGCGGATCAGGGTCAGCGCGTGGGCGCCAACCTTCGGGCTTGCCAGCAGTTCAAAGGCAAAGGTTTGCAGGCTATCGCCTGCCAGAACCGCCATCGCCTCATCCCATTTCTTATGGACCGTAGGCTGGCCGCGGCGCAGGTCGTCGTCGTCCATGCAGGGCAGGTCGTCATGCACCAAGGAGTAGGCGTGGATGCATTCGATTGCCAGCGCTGCCTCAATCGCTGCGTCTTGCGGCACGCCGTGCAGGCGGGCGCTTTCAAGCACCAGGAAGCCGCGCAGCATCTTGCCGCCGGTGATGGCGTAACGCATCGCGGCGTGCAGCGCGTCATTGCCCGCCAGCCGCAGCTCCATATGCGCGGTAACACGGTCTTGCGCGTCTTTCCGTGCCTCTGCAAAGGGGCGCGTTTGGGTGTCTGCGGCGGCGGTCATGGTTCAGCCGGCGTCCAGCGGCTGGGTGCCCTTGGGGGTGCCGTTGGCGTCCAGGGTGATCGCGGCGACCTTTTCCTCGGCGCGTTTCAGCTCGTCCTCGCAGCGTTTCTTCAGCGCGGCGCCGCGTTCGTACAGCGCAATCGAGGCATCCAGCGCTACGTCGCCGCGCTCCAGCTGGTCCACCACGCCTTCCAGCTCGCGCATCGCCTGTTCAAAGCTCATCTGGTCTACGGGGGTCTCAGTCATGCCGGTGCCTTCATCAATTCTTCCACATGCGCGCGGGTTGCCGCGGACAGCGCGTTCAGATCATATCCGCCTTCCAAAGTCGAGACGATACGGCCGCTGCACAGTTCACTGGCAAGTTTGCACAGTTCGGTGGTGATCCAGGCGAAATCGGCAGTGGCCCAGTTGAGGCTGGCGAGCGGGTCGTCCTGATGGGCATCAAAGCCTGCGGAAATGATGATCAGCTCCGGCTTGAAGGCGCGCAGGCGGGGGAAGGCCTCGCCCTCATAGGCTGCTTGCATCTCTGACCGGCCCGATTCCGGCGGCAGCGGTATGTTGAGGATCTGGCTATGGGCGCCGTCTTCGTCAGGGCGGCCAGAGCCGGGCCAGAGCGGCATCTGCTGGCTGGTGATGACCAGCGCGCGCGGTTCATCCCACAGAAGGTCCTGCGTGCCGTTGCCGTGATGCACGTCGAAATCCACCACCGCGACACGGCTGAGCCCGTGGTGATCGAGCGCGTGCTTGGCCGCCAGCGCGGCGTTGCCGAACAGGCAAAAGCCCATTGCAGTGTCTGTTTCCGCGTGATGTCCCGGCGGGCGCACGGCGGCAAAGGCGTTCTGCACCTCGCCGCCCAGCACCATGTCGACGCCGCGCACTACGGCTCCGGCTGCGCGGAAGGCGGCATCCAGCGAACCGGGGGACAGGAAGGTGTCGCCGTCGATCTGCGCCCAGCCCTCCGCCGGGGAGGCTTTGCGCAGGTCCGACAGGTAGCCGGCCGGGTGGATGCGCAGAATGTCATCCTCGGCGGCCATCGGGGCCGTCACCCGCTTCAGATCCAAGGATTCCAGCGCGTGCAGTATGTGTTCCAGCCGCGCAACCCGCTCCGGGTGGCCCTCCGGTGTGACGTGATTGAGGCAATCCGCGTGGGTGATCAGGGCGGTGGTCATGGGCGCGTTCCTCAGGCTGCGGGACTTGGCGCGACACTAGGTGGGGGCGGTGTCCGGCTGCAAGGGAAAACCGGGGGTGACATGCGTGCACCGGGTGTGCACCCCCTGTGCACCGGCCGGGCAGCATTCAGGCGAAAAGGGAGGGATGCCGGCCCGTCACCGCCGGAGCGGGCCTCTCCCCCCCGCCGGGATATTTTCAGCCAGATGAAGAGGCGGGCAGGGTCTCAGTCCGGCGCCAGCATGTAGCCCGCGCCGCGGACGGTTTGCAGGTATTGCGGCTGTTTCGGGTTCGGTTCGATCTTGCGGCGCAGGCGGGTGATCTGCACGTCGACCGCGCGTTCCTGCGCCTGGCCGCGGTCGCGGCCCAGATCCTCGACCAGTTTCGTGCGGGAGACCGGCTCACCCGGCTGGGCGGAGAAGATCTTCATCAGCTGGCTTTCGGTGCCGGTCAGGCGGATCAGCTCATCGCCCTGCCACATCTCGCCGCGTTCGATGTCATAACGGATGCTGCCCAGGTGCAGCACCTTTGGGGCGGCCTCCTGCGTAACGGTGTCCGGCATCCGCCGCAGGATCGCGTTGACGCGCAGCAGCAGTTCCTTGGGCTCGAAAGGTTTCGGGAGATAGTCGTCCGCCCCGGCCTCGAGCCCCGCGATCCGGTCCTCGGTCTCACCCTTGGCGGTCAGCAGCAGGATCGGAGTGGTCATGGTTTCGCGCAAGGAACGGGTCAGGGACACGCCGTCCTCGCCGGGCATCATCACGTCCATCACGATCAAGTCGAAATCGAGGCCGGCCAGCACGCGGCGCGCATGGGCGGCGTCACGTGCGGCCGTCACCAGAAAGCCGGAACGCATCAGGAACTTTTTCAGCAGGCCGCGGATGCGCTCGTCGTCATCAACGATAAGCAGGTGGGCGTCATGGGTGGTCATGCCTGATCAGTCCCGCAGCTTGGCATAGGCGCGGCGCATGTCCGCGTCCATCATGGCTTCAAGAACTGTCTTGAAACCCTGCACAGCCTCAGGCCCCGCGTCCTTGTAGGCGGCGCGCATCCGGGCGCGCTGGGCATCCGACAGCGTGGCCTCCAGCGCCTGGCCCTGCTCGGTCAGGTAGAGGTGGCGTTCGCGCTTATCCAGCTCCCCCACCTTGGAGATCACCAGCCCGTCGCCGATCAGCGTGCGCAGCACCCGGTTCAGCGACTGTTTGGTGACACCCAGGATGCTGAGGAGATTGTTCACCGTGGTGCCCGGGGAGCGGTTGATGAAGTGAATGGCGCGGTGGTGCGCGCGGCCATAGGACATTTCGGCCAGGATCCGGTCCGGATCTGCGGTAAAGCCGCGGTAGGCAAAGAACATTGCCTCGATCCCCTGGCGCAGCTGCTCATCTGTCAGAAACAGCAGGCTTTCGCCGCTGTATCCCTGCCCTGTCCGGCCCTCAGGCATATGGTGCCCCCTCGTCTGTATTACTGGTCAGTTTATGTCAGTGTTGTTGACATTCCAAGGGTGAAGATGTATCGAATCGCAGCTTTGACGCAAGATTGTGTCCGCTTCGGCCTCAACTTGCGCAATAAATGAAAATCACCGCAGAAATCAGGAGGGTGCGGCATGGCTGGTTACGACGACCGCGACGGTGTGATCTGGATGGATGGGGAGCTGGTCGACTGGCGGGATGCCAAGGTGCATATCCTGACCCATGCGATGCACTACGCCTCCTCTGTGTTTGAAGGCGAGCGCGCCTATAACGGCAAGATCTTCAAAAGCCGCGAGCACTCCGAGCGTCTGATCGCGAGCGCAGAAGCGCTGGACATGCCCATGCCCTATACCGTTGATCAGATCGAGGCAGCCAAGGAAGAGGCGTTGAAAGCCTCCGGCCTGCAGGACGCCTATGTGCGGGCGCTGGTCTGGCGCGGCTCGGGCGAGGACATGGGCGTGGCCTCTGCCAAGAACCCGGTGCGTATGGCGGTCGCGGTCTGGGGCTGGGGCGCTTATTACGGCGACGCCAAGATGAAGGGCGCCAAGCTCGACATCGCGGAATGGAAACGCCCGAGCCCGGAAACCATCCCGGTCCACGCCAAGGCGGCGGGCCTCTACATGATCTGCACCATCTCCAAGCACAAGGCAGAGGCCAAGGGCTGCTCGGATGCGCTGTTCATGGACTGGCGCGGCTATGTGGCGGAGGCGACCGGCGCCAACGTGTTCTTTGTGAAGGACGGTGAGGTCCACACCCCGCTGGCCGATTGCTTCCTCAATGGCATCACCCGGCAGACCGTGATCCAGATGCTCAAGGACAAGGGCATCACTGTGCACGAGCGCCGCATCAAGCCGGAAGAGATGGAAGGCTTCGAGCAGTGCTGGCTGACCGGCACTGCGGCCGAGGTCACCCCGGTCGGGCAGATTGGCGACTATACCTTTGAAGTTGGTGATCTGACCCGCGAGATCGCCGAGGATTATGAGAAGCTGGTGCGCGCCTAAGCAGCCTGCAGAAAGCCAACTGAAAACCCCCGCCATCGTGCGGGGGTTTTGCTTTGCGGACTGGGCTAATTGCACCGGCGTCTGGCTGCCACTGCCAATTTCCTGAAATTTTTTCAGCACTGTGCCATAATCAAGGATATTGCTGAAAAGTCATTCTGGGGCAGGCTGCGCGCTGCTGCCCGCCAAGAAGGAGCAGGAACGCGATGGATCTGAGCATTGCCTATGTGAGCTATTTTGAACTGGGCCTGCGCCTGATCTGCGCCGCTGCTGCCGGGGCGCTTCTGGGACTGGACCGGGAACTGCGGCACCGCAAGGTGGGTATGCGGACCTATATGATTGTTTCGCTTGGTGCGGCGGGTTTTACGCTGATCACCATGGAAATGTCGATGGAGGCGCTGACACTCGAGATGGGGGCCGACCCGACCAGGATCATGCAGGGACTGGTGGGCGCGATCGGTTTTCTGGGTGCCGGCGCAATCATTCAGGGCGATGAGAGGGTCGGCGGCATGGCAACGGCGGCCAGCCTGTGGGTGGCCGGCGGGGTCGGCATGGCGTCCGGTCTTGGTTACTACGTGCATGCGGTTCTGCTGGCCGCGGGGGCTGCGTCAATTCTCGCCATGAGCCGTCTGATGAGCAGCCGCGGCAGCGAGGACCGGCCGGATATCAGCGAGTAGCGCCGTTCTGCCCGGCTGTCTTGGGAAACGGGGATCAGCTGCCTGATCGTTCACATTTCCTTGCAGATCGTCCGGTGCCATGGACGGAGAGTGCCGGGCAGTTAACATGCAGGGCATGCTGGATCTGTTAAGCGACATTCTTACGCG
Organism: Paracoccaceae bacterium; assembly: GCA_013373325.1. Taxonomy (GTDB): domain Bacteria; phylum Pseudomonadota; class Alphaproteobacteria; order Rhodobacterales; family Rhodobacteraceae; genus Leisingera. The sequence continues at coordinate 15,510 of JABXIA010000028.1, read as the reverse complement.
GCTTTCCCTCAAAGGGACGCTCTATTTCCGCACCTCGTTCACGCCGCCGTGGGGGGTGCATGTGCCGTCCTTCCAGAATGTGGCGCGGTTCCATTTTGCCCATCGCGGCGAATGTCTGGTGCATCTGCCGCAAACGGATGACACGATCCGGCTGGCGCAGGGGGATCTGGTGGTGATCCCGCATGGGGCGGAACATATGCTGTTTTGCTCCACCACCGGCAAAGAGGCGGTCCTGACACTGGACCGGGTGCTGGAGCTGTCCGGATACCGGGGCGAAGGTGTGCTGGTTTACGGCGGCGATGAGGATGGCCGGGATACGCAGCTGATTTGCGGGCATATTTCTTATGGTGCGAAAGGACATACCGGTGCCGGGCATATGCTTTTGGACCGTTTGCCGCCCTATATGCATATTCAGGACTATGGCGAAGCGCGCGGAGCCTGGCTGGAGGCGACATTGCGGGTCATTGCCGCGGAGGCGGGGCATGCCCGTATGGGCGGTGATTTGATTGCGCTGAAAATGTCAGAGGCAATTTTTGCGCAGGCGATCAGGGTGCATCTGGAAAGCCTGAGCCCCGACAGCGATGCTCTGGCCGGGTTTGCCGATCCGCAGCTGTCCCGCGCTCTGAGCGCCTTTCACCGGGAGCCCGCCAGGACCTGGTCGGTTGAGGAGCTGGCGCGCATTGCCGGCATGTCGCGCACGAGTTTCGCCCAAGGCTTTACCGCCAAGAGGCAGGTGACTCCGATGCAGTACCTGACCAGCTGGCGGATGCAGATCGCCTGTCAGGGGCTGACAGAGCAGGGTCTGAATGTAGCGGATGCAGCGGAGCTGGCGGGCTATGCGTCCGAAGCTGCATTTTCCAGGGTTTTCCGGAAGCAGGTCGGTGTCTCTCCGGCGGCGTACCGGCAGCAGCACAGGGAAATCGCCTCTGCAGAAAGTTCGAATGTCTGAACGATCTGCATGTTTTGCTGAACTTACTGAAATTCATTGTTCGTGACGATCCTGCAAGTCTGGGTCCAGAGCCGCAATTGCGGCCAGCAATTTTCTGCAAAAGGACTTGACCCATGCCCTTCCGTTTCGTGACCCGCACCATCCATGCATACCTTGATTACCCGGTTGCCGTTGCCCTGATGGGGCTGCCGTTTCTGCTGGGTCTCGGCGAAAGCAATTCGCTGGCGCTGTGGCTGTCGGTGGCAACCGGCATCGCCGCTTTTGTGCTGACAGTGCTGACCGACCATCACCTCGGCCTGATCCGGGTGCTGCCCTACAAGCTGCATCTGACGGTTGACCTGATTGTGGGCCTCACCTTTCTGGCAGCGCCTTTTGTCTTTGGCTTTGCCGGGCTCGATGCAGTGTTCTACTGGCTGAATGGCGCAGCGGTGGTTGCGGTGATCTCGCTCAGCGCACCTGAAGGGGCTGAGGCCGCCTCTGCCTGAGTGCTATTGGCGCAGCAGCCAATCCACAACTGTCTTGGCCCGGCCCTGAGAGCTGGGCCAAAGCACATAAAACCCCTGATCTCCCAGCCGTGGCGCCTGCCACAGCTCTGTCAGCGGCTGGCTGCCCAGGAAAATCCGCGGCACAAGGGCGATGCCCTGGCCGTTCATTGCCGCATCCATTGCCAGCGCGGTCTGGTTGAATTGCAGAACCCGGCCTTTGGCAGTGAGCCCCTCCTGCCGCAGCAGATGGTCCCAGTGCCGGTGCCCGTCCTGGATCAGCGTGTGCTGGGAGAGATCAGCCAATTCCAGAGCTTTTTCGTTTATTAGAGCCGAATCCGGCCTGGTCACGGCCACCAGATCCACCAGCGACAGAAGGGCGGAGTTCAGGCTGCTTTCCTGCGGCTTGCTGCCCTGACGGACGGCGATGTCGATGCCGCCCTGCTTGAAATCCGTCAGGCTTTCCTCTGCCACGATCCGCAGGTCGATGTCCGGGTGCCGCGCCGCGAACTCCGGCAGCCGGGGCACCAGCCATTTCGAGGCAAAGGAGGGCGGCACCGACAGCGTTACCCGCTGCACAGCCGGGGCCAGCGTGTCCGTTGCATCGCGGATCAGCGCCAGCGCCTGCCGGACCGGCGCGTGATAACTGCGGCCTGTATCCGTGAGGGTCAGCCCGCGGGCGTGGCGGTGGAACAGCTTGTGGCCCAGGTCGGCCTCCAGCCGCCGCACCTGCTGCGCCACGGCGCCTTGGGTCAGGTGCAGTTCCTCCGCCGCGCGCCCGAAATTCAGGTGGCGGGCGGCAGCGTCGAACATCCGCAGGGCGTTTAGGTTGGGCAGGCGCATGAGGTCTCAGCCAGTAGTTTTTCTACAGTCTGGCGCGACGAGACATGATTGGTCAAGCACAGCCTGCGCAGCCATCCTTGGGGCAAGCAAAGGAGTATGGATATGACCAAGGTTGCTCTCTTCACCGCCGCGGGCAGCGGCATGGGCGCGGATTCCGCCTGCCACCTTCATTCGCAAGGGTATCAGGTCGCGATCCTCTCCTCCTCTGGCAAGGGCGAGGCGCTGGCGCAGGAGCTGGGCGGGGTGGGGCATACAGGCTCTAATTTGGAACAAACCGATCTGCAGGCGCTGGTGGACAAGGCGCTGGAGCGCTGGGGGCGGATCGATGTGCTGGTCAATTCGGCAGGCCACGGGCCCAAGGGCGATATCCTGGAGATCAGTGATGAGGACTGGCATCTGGGGATGGAATACTACCTGATGAACGTGATCCGCCCGGCCCGGCTGGTTGCGCCCGTCATGGCGGCGCAGGGCAAGGGGTCGATCATCAACATCTCCACCTTTGCAGTGTTTGAGCCGGACCCGCTGTTTCCGACCTCTGGCGTGTTCCGGGCGGGGCTTGCGAGCTTTACCAAGCTGTTTGCCGACAAGTTCGCGGCCCAAGGCGTGCGGATGAACAATGTGCTGCCGGGGTTCATCGACAGCCTGCCGGAGACCGAAGACCGCAAGGCGCGCATTCCGATGGGGCGCTATGGCACGGCGCGTGAGGTGTCAGCCCTGATCGCTTATCTGGCCTCGGATGATGCGGCCTATACCACTGGGCAGAACATCCGTGTCGACGGGGGGCTGACCCGCGCAGTCTGAGCCGCGCCCGCAGATTGGCAAACAGCGGGCACCCGCCCCTTCTGATGAAGGCGGGTGCGTCGCCCTTGCGGGCTCCAGCCGCCGGAAACCCCTTTTAGGGACTGCTATCCGCCCTTGGGATCCATCAGCGGCTTGGCCCTGCCGCGCTGCAGGCCCAGCCGGTGCTCGCGCCAGATCACCAGCACATTGCCGGCAATGACCAGCGCCGCGCCCGCCAGCATCACCAGCGTCGGCCATTCCTCGAACCAGACATAGCCGATCACAATCGCAAAGATCATGGAGGCATAATCGTACGGTGCCAGCATTGATGCCGGCGCAAAGCGGTAGGAGGATGTGACCAGAATCTGCGCCACCCCGCCGACCAGACCAGCGCCGACCAGAAGCGCCGCGGTTTGCGCGTCCGGCATCACCCAACCGAAGGGGACAGTCAGCAGCGCGAGGCCTGAGGCCGTCAGCGAGAAATAGAACACAATCGCCGCGGTATGCTCCGACTGCACCATGCGGCGGATGTGGATCTGCACAAAGCCGCGCGCCACTGTGGCCCCGACCACCAGCAAGACGCCCAGCATAGCGCCGTCCTCCAGATCGCCGCCGAGGCGGGGCCAGATCATGATGAGCACGCCCAAGAGGCCGATGGCCACCGCACTGATCCGCACCAGCCGGATGGTCTCACCCAGGAACAGCGCCGCAAGAACCAGGGTAAAGATCGGCGTGGCATAACCGATGGCGGTGACCTCCGGCAGCGGTAGCAGCGCCAGACCCATGAAGGTCATCCCCATAGCCGAGGTGCCGACCAGGCCGCGCCACACGTGAAACATCGGCTTCCTGGTGATCAGCCCGTGCCGCAGCTCTCCGCGCGTTGCCAGCCAGATCACGATCACTGGTATTGCAAAGAAGGAGCGGAAAAACACCGCCTCGCCTGCCGGTACGGTCTCCGAGGTGGCCTTGATGATCCCGGACAGGGCGGTGAACAGGGCGATTGCCGTCACCTTCAGCAGGATTGCCAGCATGGGCCGATGCGATGTTAAGGATTTTGCCATGGCGCGAACCTGCGCCCAAGCGCCGCAAAGATCAATGGCTTGATTTCGGCTGGCGGGGGAGCGCAAATGGCGCCGCCAGATGAAGGAGCCGCCGATGTATGATGCCAATAATCTGATCCGCCAGCTGCGTGAGTCCTCCGTGGGGCGCGAGGGCGATGTGTTTGCCCGGCTTCCGGACGGCGGTACGGTCACTTTCGGCGCGCTGTTTACCGGCGCAGAGCGGATGGGGGCAGCCTTGGCCGCCCAGGGGGTGCAGCCCGGCGACCGGGTGGCGGTGCAGGTTCAGAAAACCATCCAAGCGATTGAGCTTTATCTGGGCACAGTGATGGCGGGCGGCATCTTCCTGCCGCTCAACACGGCTTATACCGGACCAGAGGTCGCTTATTTTGTCGGCGATGCGACGCCCCGGGTAGTGGTGTGCGACCCTGCACGGCTGGACGAGATCACTGCGATTGCGGGCGCGGCGCAGGTGCTGACGCTGGATGCGGCGGGGCAGGGGTCCTTGCGCGATCTGGCGGATGGGCAGAACGGATTTGAAGCGGTTGAGCGCGGGGCGGATGATCTGGCGGCGATCCTTTACACCTCCGGCACCACTGGCCGCTCCAAGGGTGCGATGCTGAGCCATGAGAACCTGGCTTCCAACTCTTTGACCCTGCGCGACTATTGGTGGTTCACCACGGACGACGTGCTGATCCATGCGCTGCCGATCTTCCACACCCACGGGCTGTTTGTGGCAACCAATGTGGCGTTGTTTGCGGGCGCGCAGGTGGTGTTCCTTCCGGGATTTGATGCGGATGCCATTTTTGAGGCGATGCCGGCGGCCACGGCGCTGATGGGAGTGCCGACCTTCTATACCCGGCTGCTGGCGGATGCGCGGCTGACCAAGGAACGCGCCGCTAAAATGCGCCTGTTCATCTCCGGCTCCGCGCCTTTGCTGGTGGATACGCATGAGCAGTGGGCGACGCGAACAGGCCACCGGATCCTGGAACGCTACGGGATGACCGAAACCAACATGAGCACCTCCAACCCCTATGAAGGTGAGCGCCGCGCTGGCACGGTGGGTTTCCCGCTGCCGGGCGTGGAGGCGCGGGTGATGCGGGACGGCGCCCAGGTGTCCGCAGGAGAGATCGGCGTGCTGGAGGTGCGCGGGGCCAATGTGTTCCAGGGCTACTGGCAGATGCCGGAGAAGACGGCGGAGGAGTTGCGGCCGGATGGATGGTTCATCACCGGCGACATGGCGAAGGTTGATGCCGACGGCTATGTCACCATTGTCGGGCGCGAGAAGGATCTGATCATCACCGGCGGTTTCAATGTCTACCCCAAGGAGGTCGAGAGCCTGATCGACGACCTGCCCGGGGTCCTGGAAAGCGCGGTGATCGGCGTGCCGCATCCCGACTTTGGCGAGGGTGTGGTGGCCGTGGTTGTGCCTGATGGGGATGGCACCAGTGCCGAGGCGATCAATGCGGCGCTCTCCGGCCAGCTTGCCAGGTTCAAGCAGCCCAAGGAGATCATCCTGCTGGAGGCCTTGCCGCGCAACACCATGGGCAAGGTGCAGAAGAAAGCCCTGCGCGAGGAATACGCAGGGCTGTTCAGCTAAAAACACTCGCCAGGGCCAACAGCCCGGGCAGCGCCCGTCCTCCCCCGTCAAACCAGTGGTTTGCCTCCGGCAAACCGGCGGGCGCTTCGCTTCCGCCCGCGGGCGGTCACTGCCTTAGTGCTGGTGCGCCGCTGAATGCGCCTCTTCCTCGCGCCATTCCCGCACGGCCTGCACCAGGATCTGGAAGGCGGAGCTCAGGAACAGGCCGCCCATGATGCCGGCCACAATGAGGTCAGGCCAGCCGGTGGCGGTGCCCCAGACCCCCAGCGCGGCGATCATCACCGCCACATTGCCGATGGCGTCATTGCGCGAACACAGCCAAACCGAGCGCACATTGGCATCACCGTCCTTGTACCGGGCCAGCAGCAGCACCGAGATCAGGTTCGCTGCCAGCGCCATGAAGCCGATCACCCCCATGATCTGCGCCTGCGGCACGCCGACGTAAAACACCTGATAGACGGTGGAGCCGAACACCCACATGCCCATCAGCAGGAGGCTGATTCCCTTGCCCAGGGCCGCTAGCGCCCGGGTGCGCAAGCTGGCGCCGATCACCGCCAGGGAAATGCCATAGGTCAGGGCATCGCCCAGGAAATCCAGCGCGTCCGCCTTCAGTGCCTGGCTGCCGGACAGCTGCCCCGCACCCATTTCCACTGCGAACATGCCGGCGTTGATGGCGATCACCAGCCAAAGCCTGCGTTTGTAGTCCGCCGAGACCCCGTCGAACCGGGCGTTGTGATTGCAGCAGCCTGCCATTGCTCTTGTCCTCATTCCTGATTCGAGATCAATGTAGGGCCTCTAGTCACTAGAGCATCAAGAGGTCATTGCGATGTTTTCCATCGGCCAGCTGTCCAAGGCAACCGGCGTGAAGGTTCCTACCATCCGCTACTACGAGGAGATCGGCCTGCTGCCGCAGCCGGGCCGCAATGCCGGCAACCAGCGCCGCTACGGGCAGGACGGGATGGATGCGCTGGGTTTCATCAAACATGCGCGCGATCTCGGCTTCTCGCTGGAGGATATCAAAGCGCTGATGGGGCTGGACGGGCATCTGGGCGACGACTGCGCCGAAGCTGACAGGATTGCCCGCAGCCAGCTGGCCAATGTCCGGGACCGCATCCGCAAGCTGCAGCAATTGGCGTCTGAGCTGGAACGGATCAGCCACTTGTGCGACGGCGGCAATGGCGGCTGCTGCAAGGTGCTGACGGCGCTGGGCGACCACAGCCAATGCGCGGGCGAGCACGGCTGAGCGTCAGCGTTTCGGCCAGCTCCAGCGCGGCGGCTCCAGCTCGTCAATGCGGGTTTCACCAAACTCCTTCTGCAGGATTACGGACAATGCCCCCGCGTCCTCCAGTTCCCGGGCCAGACGGCTGTTGTGGGAGACCACGATGATCTGGCTGTCGCGGCTCGCGCGTTTGATCAGCCGCGCCAGGGGCGCAATCAGGTCGGGGTGCAGGCTGGTTTCGGGTTCGTTCAGCACCATCAGCTCGGGCGGGCGCGGCGTCAGCAGCGCGGTGGCCAGCAGCACATAGCGCAGGGTGCCGTCCGACAGTTCCGCCGCCGACAGCGGCCGCAGCAGACCATGCTGCTGCATCTCTACGGAAAACAGCCTGCCCTGCAGCGAGACATCGGCGCTGGCGCCTGGGAAGGCATCCTCGATGGCTTCGTCAAAAGCCGGCCCGTCGCCGATTTCCCGAAGGGTGGCAATGGCTGCCGCCAGATCCGCACCGTCGCCCGCCAGCGCCGGCGTGCGGGTCCCGACTGCGGGGCGCCGGGCAGGCGAATCCCGGTCGGTGCGCAAGCTGTCATAAAACCGCCAGCCGCGCATCCGCTCCCGCAGGGACAGCATTTCGGGCGCCTGCACAGGGTCGGCGGCATGGGTCATCATGCTGTCGAAAGGGCGCAGATCACGCGACAGTTCGATCTTGCGGCCGCTGCCGTCCCGGCCCGTGACAACCGCACCGCGGCGTTCGGCAATGCTGTTGGCGCGGCCCAGGCTCTCGCCAACCCAAAGCGCCTCAGACTTGATCTCAGGATCCTTGCCGAACATCGTGCGCGGCACCGGTGCGGGCAGGCCCAGATCCACAGCATAGCCGTAGTCTTCGGCCGCAAACCCCAGCTTCAGCGCGACCGAGTTCTTGCGTCGGGTGCCCTCAACCGGAATTTCACCGCGCCGCATCCGGGCGCTGATGTGTTCCGGGCCGGCCCAAAGTGTCGAGTCCAGACCGCCCTCAGAGGCCACCGAAGCAATGGCGCGCCCCTGTGCCACCTCTGCCAACAGCCGCAGCGAGCGGTAGAGTGAGGATTTGCCCGCGCCGTTGGCGCCGCTCACCACCGTGAGCTGCGCTAGCGGCAGGGTTGCGTTGCGGATCGAACGGTAGCCGGAGACGGCCAGGGTAATCAGCATATCAAAGGACCGGATGTGAAACGGGCTGTGCAAAACCTGCTTGGTTTTGCAGCGCTCCGCAACCGGTCCCTTTAGAGGTCAGCGGCTTAGCCGATGCGGCCCTGGTTTTCGCCGATCTGGCCGCGGTGCAGCAGCAGGTGGTCCAGGATCACGCAGGCCATCATCGCCTCGGCCACCGGCACCGCGCGGATGCCGACGCAGGGGTCGTGACGGCCCTTGGTGATCACTTCGGTGGCGGAGCCGTCCTTGCGAATCGACTGGCGCGGGGTGAGGATCGAGGACGTTGGCTTGACCGCAAAGCGCACCACCACATCCTGCCCGGTGGAGATGCCGCCGAGGATGCCGCCGGCGTGGTTGGAGGAATATTCCGGCCCGTTTTCGCCCATGTAGATCTCATCGGCATTTTCCGAGCCTTTGAGGCGCGCGGCGTTCATGCCCTCGCCGATCTCGACGCCCTTTACAGCGTTGATCGACATCATCGCGGCGGCCAGGTCGGTGTCTAGCTTGCCGTAAACCGGCGCGCCGATACCGGCGGGGACGCCACGGGCGACAACCTCAACCACCGCGCCGACCGAATCGTGCGCCTTGCGCAGGGCCTGCAGGTAGTCTTCCCACTCCTGCACCGCGCCTGCATCGGGGATCCAGAAATCATTCTGTTCAATGGCGTCCCAGTCAAAGCGGCTGCGGTCGATCTCCAGCTCGCCCATTCGGGTCATGTAGCCCTTGATCTCCAGTCCCGGCGCCAGCGCCTTGATTGCTTCACGTGCAACACCGCCGGCCGCCACCCGCGCCGCAGTTTCGCGCGCCGAGGAGCGGCCGCCGCCGCGGTAGTCGCGGTTGCCGTATTTCTGGAAATAGGTGATGTCGGCATGGCCCGGACGGAAGGTCTGGGAAATCTCGCCGTAATCCTTGGAGCGCTGATCGGTGTTTTCGATCATCAGCTGGAACGGCGTGCCGGTGGACATGCCGTCGAACACGCCGGACAGGATCTTCACCGCGTCAGGCTCATTGCGCTGGGTGGTGTTCTTGTTCTGGCCGGGGCGGCGCTTGTCGAGCCACTGCTGGAGCATTTCCGGCTCCAGCGGCACATTCGGCGGGCATCCGTCGACGGTGGCGCCAAGCGCGGGCCCGTGGCTCTCGCCCCAGGTGGTGACGCGGAAGAGGTGTCCAAAGCTGTTCATCGACATGAGGCGCGGTCTCCTTTGCGGGACGTGCTTAGCGGGCAGGGGGCTGTGCCTCAAGCGGATTCCTCTGCGGCAAAAGCGAGAGGGGGCGCTGCCCCCTCCGCCTGGGGCGGCTCCCCCGGGATATTTTCAGCCAGATGAACAAGGGGCCGGTGCTGGCAGCGGTCCAGTTTCACCAAGCCTTAGGTCCTGGCGGGGCTTTGGCTTGTCATTGTTGCGGCTGGGGCCTAATGTCCGCGCCACCTCGGGGTGCGCGCAAGCGCTGAGATGACACCCGTTGAACCTGAACCGGATCACACCGGCGGAGGGAAGGTACTGGACAGCCTCCACCCTTGCCCAAAGCCGCAAAGGAGGATGGCATGAAACATCTTGCATTTGCAGCGGGACTGCTCGGCGCCTCGGCCGCTTTTGCCGAGACGCCCGAACTCACCGTTTATACCTATGACAGCTTTGTTTCCGACTGGGGCCCGGGCCCGGCAGTGGAAAAGGCGTTTGAGGAGGTCTGCGGCTGCAACCTGAAGCTGGTTGGCGCAGGCGATGGCGCGGCGCTCTTGGCGCGGGTCAAGCTGGAGGGGGCGCGTTCGGACGCGGACGTGGTTCTGGGGCTGGATACCAACCTGACCGCGGCGGCCAAGGAAACCGGCCTGTTTGCAGAGCATTCCGTGAGCGCCGAGTTTGCGCTGCCGGTAGAGTGGAACGACGCAACCTTTGTTCCGTATGACTGGGGCTACTTCGCCTTTGTCCACAACGCCGATGCCGCGGCACCTGCGGATTTCAAGGCGCTGGCCGCCAGCGACAAGAAGATCGTCATTCAGGACCCGCGCTCCTCGACCCCCGGCTTGGGACTGCTTCTGTGGGTCAAGGCCGCCTATGACGACGAGGCGCCGGAGATCTGGAAGGGCCTGTCTGACAACGTGGTCACCGTGACCAAGGGCTGGTCAGAGGCCTATGGCATGTTCCTGGAGGGCGAAGCCGATATGGTTTTGTCCTACACCACTTCGCCCGCTTATCACCTGATTGCCGAGGAAGACGGCTCAAAGGCGGCAGCGGCCTTTGACGAGGGGCATTACATGCAGGTGGAAGTTGCGGCCAAGCTCGCGAACTCCGATCAGCCGGAGCTGGCTGATCAGTTCCTGGACTTCATGGTGTCGGATGCGTTCCAGTCGATCATTCCGACCACAAACTGGATGTATCCGGCGGTGATCCCGTCGGCGGGCCTGCCGGAAGGCTTTGAAACACTGATCGCACCGGAGAAATCGCTGCTGCTGAGCGAGGCAGAGGCAGCGGAAGTGCGCGATGCGGCGCTGGGCGAATGGCTGGACGCGCTCAGCCAGTAAGCGCCTTTCCCGGAAGCGCCGCTGCCCTGCTGGTGGCGGCGTTGATTCTGGGGACACTGGGGGCTGTCGCCCTCAGGGCCGAGGCTGGCACCGGGTTCGGCGCCAGCGACTGGGCAGCGCTGCAGTTCACGCTGACCCAGGCGGGCCTGTCAGCGCTCCTCAGCGTCGGCCTGGCGGTGCCAGTGGCACGCGCGCTGGCCCGGCGGCGGTTTCCGGGGCGGAGCCTGCTGATCGCGCTTCTGGGCGCACCCTTCATTCTGCCGGTCATCGTCGCAATTCTTGGGTTGCTGGCGGTCTTTGGCCGGGCTGGCTGGCTGAGCAGCCTGCTGGGGCTGTTCGGGCTGGAGCCGGTGCAGATCTATGGCTTGCACGGGGTGGTGCTGGCGCATGTGTTTTTCAACCTGCCTTTGGCCACGCGGCTGATCCTTCAGGGCTGGCAGGAGATCCCTGCCGAGCGATTCCGTCTGGCGGCGCAGCTGGACGCCGGGCCGCTGGCGATGTGGCGGCTGCTGGAAGGGCCGATGCTGCGGCGGGTGGCGCCTGGCGCGCTGGCGGTTGTCTTTGCCATTTGCCTGTCGAGCTTTGCGGTGGCGCTGACTTTGGGCGGAGGGCCACGGGCGACCACCATTGAACTTGCCATCTATCAGGCGTTCCGCTTTGATTTCGACCTGGGCCGCGCGGCGCTGTTGTCGGGGCTGCAGCTGCTGCTGACCGGCGCCGCCGCACTGGTGGCGCTGCGGGTGTCAGCGGGGGAGAGCTTTGGTGCAGGCCTCGACCGCGCAGTTCAGCGCTGGGACGGGCAAACTGCCCTGGCGCGCGGATTGGACGGGTTCTGGATTGTCCTGTCGGCGGCATTTCTGCTGCTGCCTTTGGTGGCGATTGTGCTGGCAGGTCTGCCGGGTCTGGCTGCCTTGAAGGGCAGCGTCTGGCAGGCGGCTGGAAACTCCGTTCTGGTTGCCGCTCTCAGCACCGTGATTCTGCTGATGCTGGCCCTGCCGATGGCCGCTGCGGCTGCCGCCGGGCGTGCCGGCATGGCTGAGCTGTCAGGCATCCTTGGCCTTGCAGCCTCGCCGCTGGTGATCGGTACCGGGCTGTTCATCCTGATCTACCCCATTGCGGACCCCTTTGCGCTGGCGCTGCCGGTGACAGCGCTGGTCAATGCGGTGATGGCGCTGCCCTTTGCCATGCGCATCCTGGTGCCGCGGGCGCGGGAGGTGCTTGGGCGCTATGGCCGCCTGTCGCTGTCGCTGGACATGCAGGGCTGGGCCTTTGTGCGGCGGGTCTACCTGCCGCGGATGCGGGCGCAGACGGGGTTTGCTGCAGGACTGGCGGCCGCCCTGTCGATGGGGGATCTGGGGGTCGTGGCGCTGTTTGCCGACCCGGACTTCGCAACGCTGCCGCTGCAGATCTACCGTTTGATGGGGGCCTACCGGATGGAGGCTGCTGCTGCGGCGGCGCTGCTCTTGCTGATACTGTCGATGGGGGCATTCTGGATCTTGGACCGCGGGGGGCGCTGGCATGCTGAGGCTTGAAACCTGCCGGATCATGAACGGCGATTACGCGGTGGAGGCGGATCTGGAGATCGCAGCCGGAGCCTGCGTCGCGGTGATTGGCCCCTCCGGCGCCGGGAAATCCACGCTGGTGGAAGCTGTGGCCGGTTTCCTGCCCGTCACCCGCGGGCGTATTTTGTGGAGTGGCGCGGAGCTGACCCGCCAGGCGCCGGGCAAGCGGCCGGTGGCGATGCTGTTTCAGGACGGCAACCTGTTTCCGCATCTGACTGTGGCGCAGAACGTGGGCCTGGGGCTGCATGCGAACCTGCGGCTGAGCGCGTCGGAGTGGAGCCGGGTTGATGCCGCGCTGGAGCGGGTTGGCCTGGGCGGCATGGGCGCACGCAAGCCTGCGGCGCTGTCCGGCGGCCAGCAAAGCCGGGTGGCACTGGCGCGGGTGCTGGTGCAGGGGCGCGATATCCTGCTGCTGGATGAGCCCTTTGCCGCGCTGGGCCCGGCGCTGAAGGCAGAGATGCTGGATCTGGTGGCGGAACTGGCGCGCGAAAGCGGTGCCACGGTTCTGATGGTCAGCCATGACCCGAACGACGCCCGCCGGATCGCGGACCAGGTGGTGCTGGTGGCGGACGGCAAGGCGCATCCGCCGCAGCAGACGGCGGAACTGCTGGACAACCCGCCGCCTGCGTTGAAGGCCTATTTGGGTTAGGCGGCCAGTGCGGCTTCCCGCGTCTTGGTGATCATCAGCGCAGCGCTCGCGGCTTCATTGCCCTTCTTGACGAAATGCTCGCGGTAGATGGCGACGTGATGTTCTGTTTCCTGGAAATGATGCGGGGTCAAGGAGACCGACAGCACCGGCACCCCGGTGTCCATGCCGGCGCGCATCAGCCCGTCGACCACCGCCTGAGCCACGAAATCATGCCGGTAGATGCCGCCATCCACCACGAGGGCGGCGCAGGCCACGGCGGCGTATTTTCCGGTTTTCGCCAGCTCCTGCGCCAGAAGGGGCATTTCAAAGGCGCCGGGAACATCAAAGACGTCGACCTGATCCGCCGGGATCAGCTGCAGGAACCCCTCCAGCGCGCGGTCGACAATATCAGCATGCCATTGCGCCTTGATGAAGGCATAGCGGGTGTGTGTCATTTCATAATCTCCTATAGGTTTGACACGTCACCCAAGGCGATCACGAACAGACGGGCGCACGTCATCCGTGGCTCGTCTGCACGTTCTCTTCCATCCGGACTATGACCGTCGGCTCTGGAGTCGCACCAGATCTGCTGACACTTCCAAAAGCTTGGAAGCCGCTCGCGGGCTTACGGGACCTGCCCGCTTACCGCCGGTGGGGAATTCCGCCCCGCCCTGAGAACACGCGGACATTGCCAAGCACCGCGGCTGATTTCAAGATCGGAACGCTGGACGCCCGGCCGGGACGTGAAATTGGTATTGTTCCTGAGCAGGGAAGTGGAGCTTTTCAAATTGCAAGGCCGGGTTCCATAGTATGCGGGACGGGCAGGGCCGGGAGAAAGAGCATGCACCCCAATCCGGTGTTCCATGATGCTGAGACGGCGCAGAATCTGGCGTTTGCCCGTGCGCGGGCTTTTGGCGTGCTGGCTGTGTCTGCGCAGGAGGCGCCGCTGATCAGCCATGTGCCGTTCCTGATTTCCGAAGACGGGGATTGGGCGGAACTGCATCTGGTGCGCTCCAATCCGATTGTGCGGATGCTGAAGGAAGCGTGCCCGGCCAGGATCGCCGTCAGCGGGCCGGATGGATATGTCTCACCCGATTGGTACGGGGTGCCGGATCAGGTGCCGACCTGGAACTATGTCGCGGTGCATCTGACCGGCGAGCTGGAGCTGCCCCGGATGAGGAATTGCGCGGCCTGCTGGACCGGCAGTCGGCCTTTTACGAGGCGCGCCTGGCGCCGAAGCCGCCCTGGACCACTGGCAAGATGGACGCAGAGGCGCTGGCGCGGATGATGCGGATGATTGTGCCCGCCCGGATGCGGATCACGGGCACCGATGGCACCTGGAAGCTGAGCCAGAATAAGCCGGACGCCGCGCGCGCCGCCGCGGCAGAGGCCATAGCCGGCGGCATAGGTGCGGAGCTGGAAGATCTGGCTGCGCTGATGCGTCATGGGCCGGTCAGATCCTAGCGTTCCGTAACGGGCCTGCAGGGCTGCGATTGCCCCTTTCCCTCAGGCCCGCTTGCAGTAGGCTGCGGCCAAACAGCGGAGGATTTCCAATGAAGCTCACATATTCCCAATCATCCCCCTTTGCCCGCAAGGTTTTGGTGCTGCTGCATGAAACCGGGCAGCTGGAAGATGTCGAAATTCTCGACGTCACTACCACGCCCCTGAAGCCCAGCCCGGATGTGAAGGCCAGCAACCCCCTGGCCAAGATCCCGGCGCTGGAGCGCAATGACGGACCGGCCTTGTATGACAGCCGGGTGATCTGCGCCTATCTGGACGACCGCGCCGGCGGCAGGCTGTACGGCCGCGGCTGGGACAGCAAGGTGCTGGAGGCCACTGCCGACGGAATCATGGATGCGGCGGTGCTGATGTCCTACGAAAAACGGCTGCGTCCCGAAGACAAACAGTGGGACAATTGGCTGGACGCGCAGCAGGGTAAGGTTTTGGGCGGCTGTTCGGCGCTGAATGCGCGCTGGATGAGCCACCTGCAGGGGCCGCTGGACATCGGCCAGATCGCGGTGGCCTGTGCGCTGGCCTATGTGGATTTCCGCCACCCGGACACCAATTGGCGCCAGGGCAATGAGGCGCTGGCAGACTGGTTCGCAGATTTCGAATCGCGCCCCGCGATGCAGGCGACAAAACCGCCCGCGGCCTGAGCAGTCCCCTTGAAACGGACAAGTGCCGCGCCGATATGGGTGCGGCACTGTCACTCAGGCGTGACAGAATTGCCGTCTGCGGCTTTCTGCGCGCCTATGACCGCTGGACGAAGCGGCTTCTCCCCGCTAGACACGCGCCTGAGTCACTGCGAGCAATCGCGGTGCATGCGCATGTTTGCCCTAAACGGGCGCTGGAATTGGAGAAAACCTCGTGTCCCACGCAGAAGACCACGAAGGAACCCGGAGAGATTTCCTCTACTACGCCACTGCCGGCGCCGGGGCAGTGACTGCGGGTGCCGCCGTATGGCCCCTGGTCAACCAGATGAACCCCTCCGCCGACGTGAAAGCGCTGTCCTCGATCCTGGTCGATGTCAGCGGCGTGGAAGTTGGCACGCAGATCTCGGTCATGTTCCTTGGCAAGCCGGTGTTCATCCGCCGCCGCACCCAGGAAGAGATCGAGGCAGCCCGTGCCGTGGAGCTGTCCGAACTGATCGACCCGCGGTCGGAAATCGCCAACAAGCCGGGCACTG
>JABXIA010000274.1 GCA_013373325.1 Paracoccaceae bacterium | reverse complement strand
TGGCGTTCCAGCGCGCCAGATCCGCCTGCACCGCCGGGTGGCCATAGACCGCGTGGCTGACCGCGACCTCTTCTTCCAGCGTGTTCACGCCCAGGAACGGCAGTTCCAGCACGGTGATGGTCGGGTTCTTGTCGCGGTGATAGCCCGCGCAGAACTGCGCCATTTCAAAGGCGCCGATGGAGATACCGTCGAGGTTCTCCTTGTTCTTTGAAAGCCCGCCATAGCTGATGTTCAGGGTGAACTCGCCACCGGTCTTTTCGCTGACCAGCTCCGCCAGCTTCTCCACATGCTCGGTAAAGGCGCGGCGTTTGCCCCACAGGGACACGTTCCATTCGGTGGCCGCAGCCTCCCCGGCGATGGCAAAACCCGCAGCAGCCGCCACGGCGGCAGTCAAAAATCTGTTCATGATGTAACTCTCCCGAATTGCGCCCTTGTGACTGCCGGCAAAAGGAAATCCGGCCTGGACGCTTGCCCGTCAGGCTAGCGGCAGGGATGCGCCCTGCCAAGCCCCCCGGCAGCAAAGGTGACGCAGCGACTCGCACAGCCCTCGCGGCCCGAATTCTGCAGCGCCGGCACAATATGCCGCAGGCAGCGGCCCGGCCCGGCCTGCGGCAGGTCGCCGCTCCCGGGCTGTTGCGCCACCATGAGAGCGCAAACGCCGCCCCTCTCGATTTACAGAAAAAACCATAAAAACAAGAAGCAGTATGCGCGTGCATGCAAATTTATTTTCAACACCGGCTGTACTGCTGAAATTCATTTACAGATAAATCCTTTGATACCCTCATTTTATTCACAAATTTTCAGACTGCGGTATTATCTGGCCCCAGGAGGAAACGGTTTGACAGCCACGGCACAGCGTTGTCGTTTGTCTTGCCAATTAATTTCTGGGAGGAAACCGAATGAACGCGCTGCACGCAGACGCTGTCTATCCGCCGTCCGACGAAACCGTTGCCCGCGCGCATGTGAATGCCGCCAAGTACCAGGAGATGTACGAGGCTTCGCTGTCCGATCCCGAAGGGTTCTGGGGTGAGCAAGGCAAGCGCATCGACTGGATCAAACCCTTCACCCAGGTGAAGGACGTGAACTATAACTTCGGCAACGTCTCGATCAACTGGTACGCGGACGGCACCCTGAACGTGTCTGCCAACTGCATCGACCGCCACCTGGAAACCCGCGGTGACCAGACCGCGATCATCTGGGAGCCGGACAGCCCCGAGGACGAGGCCCAGCATATCTCCTACAAGGAGCTGCACCGCCGCACCTGCCGGATGGCCAACATCCTGGAATCCATGGGCGTGCGCAAAGGCGACCGGGTGGTGATCTATCTGCCGATGATCCCCGAAGCGGCCTATGCCATGCTGGCCTGCGCCCGCATCGGCGCCATCCATTCCATCGTATTCGCCGGCTTCTCCCCCGACGCGCTGGCGGCCCGCATCAACGGCTGCGATGCCAAAGTTCTGATCACCGCTGATGAGGCGCCGCGCGGCGGCCGCAACACACCGCTGAAGTCGAACGCCGATGCCGCCCTGCTTCACACCAAGGACAGCGTGAAATGCCTGGTGGTCAAGCGCACCGGCGGCCAGACCACCTGGGTCGACGGGCGCGACCACGACTACAACGAAATGGCGCTGGAAGCGGATGACTATTGCGCGCCCGCCGAGATGAACGCCGAAGACCCGCTGTTCATCCTCTACACCTCCGGCTCCACCGGCCAGCCCAAGGGCGTGGTCCACACCACCGGCGGCTACCTGACTTATGCCGCGATGACCCATGAGATCACCTTTGATTACCATGACGGCGACATCTACTGGTGCACCGCCGACGTGGGCTGGGTGACCGGCCACAGCTATATCGTCTACGGGCCCTTGGCCAATGGCGCCACCACGCTGATGTTCGAGGGCGTGCCGACCTTCCCGGATGCCTCCCGCTTCTGGCAGGTCTGCGAAAAGCACAAGGTAAACCAGTTCTACACCGCCCCTACCGCGATCCGCGCGCTGATGGGCCAAGGTCCTGAGTTCGTCGAGAAATGCGACCTGTCGTCCTTGCGCACCCTCGGCACCGTGGGTGAGCCGATCAACCCGGAAGCCTGGACCTGGTACAACGAGGTCGTCGGCAAGGGCAAATGCCCGATCGTCGACACCTGGTGGCAGACCGAGACCGGCGGCCATCTGATGACCCCGCTGCCGGGCGCCCATGCGATGAAGCCGGGTGCAGCGATGAAGCCCTTCTTCGGCATCCAGCCGGTGGTTCTGGACCCCCAGTCGGGCGTCGAGATCGAAGGCAACGGCGTCGAAGGCGTGCTCTGCATCAAAGACAGCTGGCCGGGCCAGATGCGCACCGTCTGGGGCGATCATGAGCGGTTCGAGAAAACCTATTTCTCCGACTACAAGGGCTACTATTTCACCGGCGACGGCTGCCGCCGCGACGAGGACGGCGATTACTGGATCACCGGCCGCGTCGATGACGTGATCAACGTCTCCGGCCATCGCATGGGCACCGCTGAAGTCGAAAGCGCGCTGGTGGCCCACGCTGCCGTGGCCGAGGCCGCCGTGGTCGGCTACCCGCATGAGATCAAGGGCCAGGGCATCTACTGCTATGTGACCCTGATGAACGACCGCGAGCCGTCGGACGACCTGCTGAAGGAGCTGCGCACCTGGGTCCGCACTGAAATCGGCCCGATTGCCTCCCCGGACGTCATTCAATGGGCCCCGGGCCTGCCGAAAACCCGTTCTGGCAAGATCATGCGCCGTATCCTGCGCAAGATCGCCGAGAACGACTTCGGCAGCTTGGGCGACACCTCGACCCTCGCCGATCCGTCGGTGGTCGAGGACCTGATCGAAAACCGTGCGAACAAGGGGTGATTGAACAATGAATATGGCAGACATGACCCGTCCCGCCGTTCTGATCCTGCTGGGGCCTCCGGGCGCCGGCAAGGGCACCCAGGCGCGGATGCTTGAGGAAAAATTCGGCTATGTTCAGCTGTCGACCGGCGACCTGCTGCGTGAAGCAGTTGCCGCCGGCACCCCTGCAGGCCTTGCCGCCAAGGCGGTGATGGAGGCAGGCCAGCTGGTCAGCGACGAGATCGTGATCAACATCCTGCGCGACCGCCTGGCAGAGCCCGACTGCACCAAGGGCGTGATCCTCGACGGCTTCCCCCGCACCACCGTTCAGGCCGAGGCGCTGGACGGTCTGCTGGCGGAAACCAACCAGAAGATCAACGCCGCGATCAGCCTCGAGGTGGACGACGCCGCCATGGTCGAGCGGATTTCAGGCCGCTACACCTGCGGCGGCTGCGGTGAAGGCTACCACGACAGCTTCAAACGGCCCGCCGAGGCCGGCAAATGCGACAAATGCGGCGGCACCGAAATGAAGCGCCGCGCCGATGACAATGCAGAAACCGTTGCCAGCCGGCTGGTGGCTTATCACGCGCAAACCGCGCCGCTGATTGCCTACTACGGCGGCAAGGACGTTCTGAAGACCACAGATGCCATGGGCGGTATCGACGACATCGCCCAGGACATGGCGGCCATCGTGACCGAGGCCACCAGCTAACAACCAAGAAACGGGGCCTGCCCTGACCCGGCAGGACCCCGTCCCCGGACATTGGAATACCCATCGGCACCGCCGGATGCACGCATCTGCCGGACCGGAGGAGTCATGCCTGCACGCCCTGACCCGGCCGCAGGCAAACAGAGAGAGTCTGCCTTGCGCTACCGCCGGGCAGACATGGAGGAGAAGGAGGAGCCGCCATGGCGGACCATACCACAAATGCGGCAAGCACCGCCGAAGCCGACAAGGGCTATTGGGCGGCCAACGTGCGCATCATCATTGTCAGCCTGATCATCTGGGCTGTTGTTTCATTCGGCTTCGGCATCCTGCTGCGCCCGATGCTTGCGGGCATCAAGGTAGGCGGCAGCGATCTGGGCTTCTGGTTCGCCCAGCAAGGCTCGATCCTGGTGTTCCTGGGGCTGATCTTTTTCTACGCGTTCCGGATGAACAAGCTGGACCGCGAATACGGCGTGGAGGAAGAATAAGATGGACCAGTTTACCATCAACCTGCTGTTTGTGGGCGCGTCTTTCGCGCTCTACATCGGCATCGCGATCTGGGCCCGCGCGGGTTCCACATCTGAATTCTATGCTGCCGGCCGGGGCGTGCACCCCGTGACCAACGGCATGGCCACCGCGGCTGACTGGATGTCGGCAGCCTCCTTCATCTCGATGGCGGGCCTCATTGCCTTCACCGGCTATGACAACTCCACCTTCCTGATGGGCTGGACCGGCGGCTACGTTCTGCTGGCACTGCTGCTGGCGCCCTACCTGCGCAAGTTCGGCAAGTTCACCGTCTCCGAGTTCATCGGCGACCGGTTCTACTCCCCGACCGCGCGCGTGGTGGCTGTGATCTGTCTGATCGTCGCCTCGACCACCTACGTGATCGGCCAGATGACCGGCGTTGGCGTGGCCTTCGGCCGCTTCCTGGAGGTCTCCAACACCACGGGCCTGCTGATCGGCGCCTGTGTGGTCTTTGCCTACGCCGTGTTCGGCGGCATGAAGGGCGTGACCTACACCCAGGTGGCCCAGTACGTCGTGCTCATCACCG
>JABXIA010000002.1 GCA_013373325.1 Paracoccaceae bacterium | reverse complement strand
CTTGAGCCCGAACAATTAGGATAACCCGGACGATTGGGGGCATAAGTAGGGGCTTTGCCCCTCGGCCCCTCACCCCAGGATATTTTCAGCCAGATGAAAGGGATCAAGCGGCCTGTCGGGGCCGCCTTTTGTTGTGCAGGGGGCGTATCATTTGATGCAGGTCAGCGCGGGGCGGCCGCGGCGGAGGTAAGGTTGCGGCGCAGATTGAAAGAGGGAGCTTTTGATGGACGCCGCAGCAGAAAAGATTGTGAACAACACCCCGGGAGACAGGCCGGTAAAGGCAGCCGGCCAGGCTCGCGGACCAAGTGCCGAGGAGATCCGCCGGGCGTTTGAGAGCGGCAAATACCCGTATGCCAAGAAGATGCCGCGCAAGGCCTATGAGGCGGAGAAGGCGCGGTTGCAGGCAGAGCTGCTGAAGGTTCAGCTGTGGGCGCAGGAGACCGGCGAGAAGTTCGTGATGCTGTTCGAGGGCCGTGATGCAGCGGGCAAGGGCGGCACCATCAAGCGCTTCACTGAACACCTGAACCCGCGCTCGGCCCGGGTGGTGGCCTTGAACAAACCCTCGGACGAGGAGCGCGGGCAGTGGTATTTCCAGCGCTATGTGCGGCATCTGCCGACCAGCGGTGAGATCGTGCTTTATGACCGGTCCTGGTACAACCGGGCAGGCGTTGAGCGGGTGATGAGTTTCTGCGAGCCGAATGAGTACCTGGAATTCATGCGGCAGGCACCTGAGTTTGAGAGGATGCTGGTGCGCTCTGGCATCCGGTTGTACAAGTATTGGTTCTCGGTCACCCGGAAAGAACAGAAGCGGCGGTTCGTCTCGCGCGAGACCGATCCGCTGAAGCAGTGGAAACTGTCGCCGATCGACAAAGCGTCCTTGGGCAAGTGGGATGATTACACCGAGGCCAAGGAGGCGATGTTCTTTTACACCGACACCGCGGACGCACCCTGGACGGTGATCAAGTCGAACTGCAAGAAGCGGGCGCGGCTGAACTGCATGCGGCACTTCCTGGCCTCGCTGGATTATCCGGGCAAGGACCCCAAGATTGCCCGGATGCCGGACCCGCTGATTGTCGGTCAGGCGCATCACGTGATCCACCAGTCGGATCACATCCTAGGCAAGGCGCTGCATCCGGATAACCGGGCGCGCTGATCCTCGCCTGCCGGGCGGCCTCGCGCTTGCAGGGGCGTGCAACTGGGCGTAGATCTTTGGCCATGAAACATATTGTTCCTTTGCTTGCGCTTGCAATGGCCGCTCCGCAAGGCGCCGCGGCGCATCCGCATATCTTTGTCGACACCGGGCTTAAGCTTGAGATCACAGGCGACGGTCAGCTGCAGGCGGTGGAGATCACCTGGGCCTATGATGAGTTCTATTCGCTGCTGATCTTTGAGGACCGGGAGCTGGACAGTGATTTCGACGGAAGCCTGACGGCGGAGGAACTGGCGCAGCTGCAAGGCTTTGATCTGGCCTGGAGCGAGGGGTTTCAGGGCGACACCTATCTGACCCTGGGCGGCGCGGCGCTTGGCCTGGGCGCGCCGGTGCATCTGTCGACCGAGGTGAAGGACGGGCGGATCACCACAAGGCACCGGCGGGTTCTGACACAGCCGCAGGCGGCGGACGGCGTGGTGATCAAGGCCTATGATCCGACCTATTACACCGCCTACACGGTGAACCAGGGGCTGCAGGTCAGCGGCGGCTGCCAGGGCAGTATCACGCCGCCCGATCTGGACCAGGCCTATACGATGGTGGAGGAGCTGCTCTATGCGATGCCCGCGGATCAGGCTGAGGAGGCCTACCCGGAAGTGGGTGAGGCCTTTGCCGATACCGTGCGCTTGAGCTGCGGTGCGTAAGGTGAAGATTTTATTAACAATTGTGGCGCTGAGCGTGGCGTCTTTGGCAGTCTGGCTCTGGGGCTTTGGTGGCGCCGGGGAGGTGTCCGTCTGGGCCGCCGAGGGCCAGCGCGAGGCGCAGAATGCGATGGCGCGGGGGCTGCGGGCGTTGCGTGCGGGTGAACCGGGGGCGCTGATGGCGCTGCTCAGCTTGTGCTTTGCCTACGGATTCTTTCACGCTGCCGGGCCGGGCCATGGCAAGCTGGTCATCGGTGGCTATGGCATGGGCAAGCCTGTGCCGCTCTTGCGGCTGGCGGGGCTGGCACTGGCGTCCTCTATGGCGCAGGCGGCCACGGCGGTTCTGCTGGTTGCGGGCGGGCTGCTGCTGCTGGACTGGGGGCGCGAGCAGCTGACCAGTGCGGCGGAGGATGTTCTGGCGCCGGTGTCATACGGGCTGATTGCACTGGTCGGTCTTTGGCTGCTGATGCGGGGCCTGCGGCGGCTGCTGGGCAGCCGCACCGTTCAGACGGCAGGCCATGCCGGGCACCATCACCATGGGCACGGCCACGATCATCATCATCACGATCATGATGACGGCGTTTGCGCCTCCTGCGGGCACCGGCACGGGCCGACGGTGGAGGAAGCTGCCAATGTGCATTCACTGCGCGATGCGCTGGCGATCATCGGCGCGGTGGCGCTGCGGCCTTGCACTGGCGCGGTGTTTCTGCTGCTCCTGACTTGGCGGATGGGGGTGCTGTGGGCCGGGATTGCCGGCGCTTTTGCCATGGGGCTGGGCACGGCTACGGTGACAGTAGCAGTGGCGGTGGCCGCGGTGACCATGCGCAAGGGCGCATTGGCGCAGATGGAAGGCACTGGTGCCTTGCGCGCGGCGGCGGTGCTGGAGATCCTTGCCGGCGCTGTGGTGGCAGTGCTGGCCAGCCAGATCATGCTGCGGGCGTTGTAAGCCTTAATCAGTCAATGCGCTGTCCAGCAGGGCGAACATTGGCTCCTGCGTCAGGTAGGCGGACATCAGCGCGCCCATCGGGGCGGCTTGCTCGCGCCCCGTCATTTCATGCCAGAGAGTGAGCGACTTGCGCTGCAGCAGCGCGCCGTGGGGGTGGGCCTTGCCATAGGGGGCGGGGACGCGTTTCAGTTCCGGGTCCTTGGCGGCAAATCCTTTAAGCGCAAGGATATCCACCAGTGCCGCGGTTTCATCTCCGAAGGCGCCGTCGATGGCCTGCCGCCAGCGCGGCATCTGCACCTTGCTGAAGCCCATGATGCCGCCGCCAGCGGTGCAGTAGTCCGGCGCGATGCCGAAGAAAAGCGCGCAGCCTGAGCTGTTCAGGGTCCACATCATGTGCAGATGGGTGTTGTATGGCGTCTTGTCCTTGGCAAACCTGACGTCGCGATGCGGGCGGAACAGCTTGGCGGTGACCGGCGTTCCGCTGCGGGCGGAAATTGCCTGTGCCACTTCGTCCATCAAGAGGAGCGCGGGGGATTTCAGCTGCGCGTCATACCGCTCCTTGTGCGCGGTGAACCAGTCCCGGCTGTTGTTCTGCGCAAGCTCCGCCAGAAAGGCGCGGGCATCGGGGATCAGCTGGGCAAAGGCGTCGGTCATTCAAAAGGGCTCCTGCGAAGGGTTGCCTGTGCAGAATACCACCATGGGCCTGTGCGCAGGCAAGGAAACTCTTCCCTTGCCGGGGCGCGCGGGGGCGCCTAAGGCTGGCAGGATGAGTATGTTAGCGACCAAACACACCGAGATGCCCCTGCGCGGCCATGTGCGGGCAATTGCCGTTCTTGGCCTGCCGCTGATCGGCGGCCATGTTGCGCAGTTTGCCATCGGGTTGACCGATACGGTCATGCTGGGCTGGTACGGGGTGGCGGAGCTGGCGGCGGTGACGCTGGGCTCGTCCTATTTCTTCTCGATCTTCCTGTTGGGGTCCGGTTTTGCCTTTGCGGTGATGCCGATGGTGGCGGCTGCGGCCGGCGCAGGCGAGGAACGGCAGATCCGCCGTTCAACCCGTATGGGGCTGTGGCTGTCGCTGGTCTATGGCGTGGCGGCGATGCCGCTGTTGTGGTGGTCGGAGCCGATCCTGTTGGCGCTGGGGCAGGAGGCAAAGGTGGCGCATGATGCCGCGGAATACCTGCGGATTGCCGGCTGGTCGCTGTTTCCGGCGCTGTTGTACATGGTGGCAAAATCCTATCTGGCGGCGTTGGAACGCACCCAGATCGTGCTGTGGCTGTCGGTCTTTGCTGCGGTGATCAACGCGCTGGTGAACTACGCGCTGATTTTCGGCAATTGGGGCGCGCCGGAGCTGGGGATTGCCGGGGCGGCGATCGCCTCGCTGGTGACCAACGGCGTGTCCTTTGTGCTGGTGCTGGCTTATGCGCTGAAGGTGCTGCCGCAGCATGAGCTGCTCAAGAATTTCCACCGGCCGGACTGGGAAATGCTGGGCAAGGTGTTCCGCATGGGCACGCCGATCGGACTGACGACGCTGGCGGAGGCCAGCCTGTTTGCAGCCTCGGCCATGATGATGGGCTGGCTGGGCACGGTGCCGCTGGCGGCGCATGGCATTGCGATCTCATTGGGCGGGCTCACCTTCATGGTGCACCTGGGGCTGTCAAACGCCGCCACCATCCGGGCGGGCAATGCCTTTGGCCGCGGCGACCGCGAGCATCTGGCGCGCGGAGGCAAGGCGGTGACGGTGATGTCGCTGGCGGTGTCGGCGGTGGCGATTGTCCTGTTCCTGACCATCCCTGACCCGCTGATGTCGCTGTTTCTGGATGCGGAAGACCCGCAGAAAGACGCGATTCTGCTGATTGGCAGCGGCCTGCTGGCGGCGGCGGCGCTGTTTCAGCTGATGGACGGCATGCAGGCAGTGGCGCTGGGATTGCTGCGCGGGGTGCAGGACACCGGCGTGCCGATGGTGATCGCCGCGCTCAGCTATTGGGCGGTGGGCATTCCGGCCTCCTATGTCTTTGGTTTCCTGCTGGGCTGGGGCGGCATTGGCGTCTGGATGGGGCTGGTTGCCGGGCTGACCTGCGCCGGGCTGTTTCTGATGCTGCGGTTCTGGCGCCGCTCGATCAAGGCAGTGGGTGCCGCCGCTTGAGATATGCGCCTGCCCCATGGAGCGGCAGGCGCCGTTTGGCTCAGTTCACCGGCTGGGACTGGACCGTTGCCCCCAGATACGTGAAGGCCGTCAGATGCGCCTTGTTGAACCGGCCCACCTGTTCCAGCACGCCAGGGTTGGCGGCGCGGAAGGCCTCGGCCTCTGCGCCGGTTCTGTAGTAAAGGAAAGTGACGTCATCCGGGCGCAGGGTGCCGAGGGCCGTGGAGGGGGCTAGCACAGCCTCTGTTTGCCAGACGTTTTCCAGCTCTGCTATGGCGCTGCCGAGAGCGGCGAGGTCATCTGTCCGCCGGGGGGCGTTCAGGTTGTTATAATGCGAGAGTTTGACGATGTATTCGGCCTCCGCACCTGGTGCATCAGCTGGAAAGAGCGTCAGGCTGCCCTCAACCAGCACCGGCGGATGACCGTGATGGGCCAGAGCGGCGGGTGCGCCAGAGGCTGCAAGTGACGCCAGTACCGGGCTGGCGCAGCGGTAGAGGCGGAAGCCCTGCATCTGCGGCCAGTCCAGCGGGCCGAGGCTGGCGGAAAGGGTGCCTGAGCGGTGCAGCCTGCAAGCTGCATCCTGCAGAGAGGCGGCGGCGGTCTCCTCCCATTGGTGAACCGATGAGGCGGGCTGCTTGGGCCAGGCGAGGAACAGGCCTGTCTCCGCCAGAGCGGGCGTTGCTGCGGTGAGGGCAGCGGCGAAAGCGAGGGGTTTCATGCGCATCTCCTTACACATCAAAGCTGACGGGGCCGCGGCCAAAGACGCTGGCGACGGGTTCATCCGGGGCGGCCTTGGCGGCGTTGAGCGCATCCATGGCGGCTTTGACAAAGGCCATAGGATGCGCCGGGACCGGCAACCCGGGCGCGAAGCCGTTGAAACGGGCGGTGAAGTGCTCTTTGGTCCAGGTGACGTCGATGCTGGCGGCCTCTGCGTCCAGATGCTGGATGCCAAGGCTGAGGCGGCCTGTCATCACCTCCGGCACATCGGCGGACTTCAGGGTGAGCTGGTAGGTCATTTCTGTCTCTCCGTTGCTGCGATGGGCAATTGCTATCGCGGGCGAAGAGGTTAGAATATCTACCATTGCTGAACCATCTTGGAACAATTTTGTACCCATGGAGAACTG
Source organism: Paracoccaceae bacterium (assembly GCA_013373325.1). GTDB lineage: Bacteria > Pseudomonadota > Alphaproteobacteria > Rhodobacterales > Rhodobacteraceae > Leisingera. The sequence continues at coordinate 13,840 of JABXIA010000002.1, read as the reverse complement.
GGACGATTTCCGCATTTTCCTGGCGCTGGCCGAAGGCGGCACCATCCGCGAAGCTGCCGAGCTACTGGGCGTGACCCATGTGACGGTGACCCGCCGCATCCGGGCGCTGGAGGCGCGGATCGGGGCTACGCTGTTTGAGCGCAGCCCGTCCGGCCACCAGCTGACGCCGGCCGGACAGGCGGTTCTGCCCAAGGCGCTGGAGGCGCAGGCCAGCATCCGGGATCTGGAGCGGCAGGTGCTGTCGATTGATGCCAAGCTCAGCGGAACGGTGACCCTTGCATTGCCGGAGGCGGTGGCCACAGCGCTGATTGCGCCGCTGTTGCCGGAATTGCGGATGCTCTATCCGCAGATTGCGCTGCGGCTTTTGCTGTCGGACCGGCTGGTGAACCTGGCCGGGCGGGAAAGCGATCTGGCGCTGCGTCTGACCGCAAGCCCGCCGGAAACCGCCTTTGGCCGCCGCATTGCCCATAGCCCGCTGTGCGTCTACGCGGCGCCTGCCTATCTGCAGTCCAGGCCGGATCCGGATCATTGGATCGGATTGGACTATGGGCCTGCCCGGGCGCTGGAGGGCACCGCAGACACGCATATTCAGGCCAACGGCATTCTGGCGATGGCAGAGCTGTTGAAAGCGGGGCTAGGGGTCGGAGTGCTGCCGTGTTTCCTGGGCGACAGCCACACCGGGCTGCAGCGGCTGCCGGGGGCGGAGGTGAAGCCGGACCTGGATCTGTGGCTCTTGGTGCACAAGGATCTGCGGCAGATGGCGCGGGTGCGGGCGGTGGCGGATTTCATTGCCGAGCGCCTGAAGCCGCTGCGGCCGCTGATCGAAGGCGCATCAGTAGCGTCTTGACCGCCCGGAAGCGGGCTGGAAGGCTGGTCAGAAGCACGAACAGCAACCGGAAAGGGCAGTTTCACGATGATGACAGATGACGACAAGCGCCTGCTGCGCATCGCCTATGAGGAAGCCAAGGCGGGATTTGATGAGGGCGGCTGCCCGATTGGTTCGGTGCTGGCGCGCAGCGGCCAGGTGGTGGCGCAGGGGCGCAATCAACGGGTGCAGAAGGGGGATCCGATTGCCCACGGCGAAATGGACGCGCTGCGCAAGGCGGGGCGGCAGAAGAGCTACCGGGACACGGTGCTTTATACTTCGCTGTCGCCCTGCATGATGTGCAGCGGCACCATCGTGCAATTCGGAATCCCTAGGGTGGTGATCGGAGATACGCAGAATTTCGGCGGCAACGAGGACTTCCTGCGCGCCAGGGGCGTAGAGGTGGTGATTGCCGATGATCCGGACTGCATTGCGCTGATGGAGCGGTTTATCCGCGAAAAGCCGGAACTGTGGTCTGAGGATATCGCCGAATAGGATTCGGAGGGGCCGGCGGGACTGCCATCCGCCGGCCGGTTCCCGCCGCAGGGGCTTTCCCTGCGTGCCAAGCGGAAAGCCGCAGGAAGGGTCCGCGGTCTTGCGCGGACAAAGGCCGGTCCGTCCGGAAGGGCGGTAACTTGCTTATTTAAAAGAGGAAAAACGGCGCCGTTGCGCCGGGTTTTGAGCCGGATGCGGTTGGGGGATGGTACCGCACCAGGGCGCGTCATAGCTGTTTGCCACGGCCCGCGGGACACACTGCGGGCTGCAACAAACCAAATGATGACTGGAGTGTCTCACATGAAAAAGTTTGCCCTGACTGCCGCCGCCGTTGCTGCTCTGACCGCCTCGCCGCTGGCTGCAAAGGACCTGGCTGCAGAGCTGGATGCCGATGGCAACGGTACTTTCTCGCTGGAAGAGCTTCAGCTGGCGTTCCCCGAGCTGACCGCAGAAACCTTTGCCACCATTGACGCCAATGAAGATGGCGAAGCTGATGCGGCAGAGGTGAGCGCGGCGATCGAGGCGGGCGTTCTGACCCAGGCAGGCTGATTGCGGCCAAAGCCGCTGGTGCACCGTCTTTCTGCACCCCTCTTGCCTTTCGGGGGGAGGCGCATAGTCCCTTCCAGCCGCGCAGGTGACGGCTCAGCGCAGGAAAGGCCCCGCGGTTCGCGGGGCCTTTTTGCGTCTCCGGCGCAGTGGCGGTTGCGGTCCATTTCCCGTCGGGTTTCGGGGGCTGCCGATGGCGGATTGCCTGTAGGGTCTGCGCAGATTTGAAACCGCGTGCGCCGGGCAGCGGCCCGCGCCGTCAGGAGGCCCAGCCATGTCCAAGCCCATCGTTCTCATCACCTCGGCCACCGGCCGCATTGGCCGCGAACTGGTGGCGCGGCTGGCGCAAGGGCAGCAGTTCACCGTGCGTGCCTGCTATTTCAGCGAATCCAAGGCGGAACAGCTGAAGGCGCTGGGAGCTGACGAGACGGTGAAATTCGACCTGTCGGACCCGGCCACCTGGGCGGCAGCGCTGGAAGGCGTATCGGCGGTCTATTCCGCCTCGCTGGACCCGATGCTGGAGGGGCATCTGAACTTCTGCAAGGCGCTGGGGGCGCGCAAGGCGCAGATCAAACATGTTGTGCGCGTGAGCTGCATGGGCGCGGATACAAACACCGCCGACTACGATGCGGACACCCATGCCTCGCGTCCGGGTGCGGGCATTCCCTTGATGCTGCAGCACTACTGGTGGGGCGAAAAGGCGCTGATCGATGCGGGGCTGAATGTCACCGCGCTGCGCAACAACTTCTTCATGAACCACCTGTTGAAGACAGACTGCGAAACCCTTGAAAACGAAGGCTGGTTTTCCAATCCGCTGGGGGGCATGCGCAACTCCTTTGTTGCCACCCGTGATATTGCCGAGGCGGCGGCGGTGGTGCTGGCGGAGGGGCCGGAGCGGCACGGCAACAAGTTCTATGACATCACCGGCCCGGCGCCGCAGTCGATGGCGGAAATTGCTGCTGACCTGGGCCGCGCGATGGGCCGGGAGATCGTGTACCGTGCGCAGTCCATGGAACAGTTCGAGGCCGACTTCGGCTCCACCCGGGCGGAATTCTTCGAGTATTTGACCAACGGCTTCTACACCCGCTGCAGCCCGGATTTCTATAACATCACCGGGCACAAGCCGACCTCCTATTATGACTATCTGACCACCAAGGGCGCCAGCGGCGAGACCGGGCTTGAGGAGCTGTGGCAGGGCAATTTGTGGAAGAAGGGGGTCGATGCGATGAAGGATGCGGCAGGCGCCAAGGCGTCTTGAGGTTCCGGACCGAGCTGCATCTGCAGCCCTGCCGCAATTGTGCTAGGCTTGCCTTCATTCCGGCAAAGCGTCGGAGAGGAGAGCTGGCATGCCACACAGAGGCGCAGGTCCAAGGGCCGGCGGGCGGCTGACCGCCCTGCTGGCGCTGATGCTGTGCCTGCTGCCGTTTGCAAGTGCGGCAGGGGCAGCAGGGGATGCGCCGGAACGCCTGTCTTCGGGGCTGATGTGGAACCGCAGCGGGCTGCCTGCGGTGTTTCCGTTGCAGGTCAAGTCACCCGAAGGTGCCGACTATTTTCTGGTGCTGTCCGGCAGTGGCGGCGATGCCCTGGCGGCCTATATCCGGGGCGGGGCCTTTTTCAAGTTTCTGGTGCCGCCCGGGCACTATGTGCTGCGTTTTGCCATCGGAACCGGCTGGCTGGGCGAGGCGCGGCTGTTCGGGCCGGATACCGTGGTTCTTGAATTGCCTGAGCCGCTGGAGTTTGCGGTCCGCGGCGCAGGGATCAAGGCGGGTCATCTGGTGACGCTGACCGGGGAGCCGCTGCACGGCGGTCTGCGGGCAGATGTCGAGGGCCAGTTCGTCTGCCAGATTGCCGGCCTGGAGGGGATAAAACCGCAGCAGGTTGCGCAGGAGCGGCTTCGCGGTTTCGGCTTGGGCGGTGATGCGCAGGCAAGGTCCGTAACGCACCTGAGATGGCGGCTGGGGCTGACAAGAGTGGAGCCGGGCACACCGGACGCGCGGTGGCAGCGCGGCCAGTTTGTGCTGGGAAACCCGAACCTGCCCAGGCACCCGCCGCAAATGACGGGACCGGACCTGCCGCAGGTGCAAAGCGGGTTCCGGTCTTATTCTGTCAGGTCGCTGTATTGCGGATGAGCCGGTGGCCTGTGCCTCTATTCCCCGCCGCGGTCCTTCATCAGCCGGTCGGCCTTTTTGCGCACCAGCACGTTGCGCAGGTCGTGCATGGCCAGCAAAAGCGCATCGGTGACCTCCTCCAGCTGCGCATCGGTGGCACGGCTGTTCGCCCAGTGGGCAGTGAGGTTCAGATGGTCGATGGCGCGGTGGATGTCGTCAACATCGCGGGCCGCCAGAGTGGCGGCGCGGGCTTCCATCCAGGATTTGATCTCTGCCAGGTCGTGTTCGCTCAGCTGGCGCTGGCCGTGCGGCTTGATCTCGCCGTTGCGAATGTTCACAACGGCGATCTGGTCCATCTCGATCCGCCGGTTGCGGTTCTCGGTATCGACACGGAAGACAAAAGCGCCGTTCTCACGGACGCGGAAGTAATACTCCGGCAGATCGGCGCTCATGCTCGTTCCTCCTGTCAGGTCAGCGCGGCGCAGAAGGACTGGATGCGGCGGCAGGCCTCCTCCAGCGCTTCGTCGGAGGTCGCGTAGCTGACGCGGAAGTTGGGCGACAGGCCGAAGGCGGCACCGAACACCACGGCGACGTCTGCCTCCTCCAGCAGGGCGGTAGCGAAATCCTCATCCGTTTCAATCACTTTACCCGCAGGCGTGGTCTTGCCGATCAGCCCTGCGATGGAGGGGTAGACGTAAAACGCACCCTCCGGCACCGGGCAGGTGATGCCGTCGATTTCCGACAGCATGGATACCACCAGGTCGCGGCGGCGCACGAATTTTTCGTTGTTGGGCGCCAGGAAGTCCTGGGTGCCGTTCAAGGCCTCCACCGCGGCCCATTGGCTGACAGAGCAGGGGTTGGAGGTGGACTGCGACTGTACCTTGCGCATGGCGGCAATCAGCTTCTCGGGGCCTGCGGCATAGCCGATGCGCCAGCCGGTCATTGCATAGGCCTTGGAGACGCCATTGCAGGTCAGAGTGCGGTCATAGAGCGCTGGTTCCACCTGCGCGGGCGTGCAGAACTCGAACCCGTCATAGGCGAGGTGCTCATACATGTCGTCAGTCATCACCCAGACATGCGGGTGGCGCAGCAGAACGTCGGTCAGCTCTTTCAGCTCTGCCCGGCTGTATCCCGCACCGGTCGGGTTGGAGGGCGAGTTGAAGATGAACCATTTGGTCTTGGGGGTGATCGCCGCTTCCAGCTGATCTGCGGTCAGCTTGAAGTTGGTCTGCAGCGAAGTTTCGGCAATCACCGGGGTGCCGCCCGCCAGCAGCACCATGTCCGGGTAAGAGACCCAGTAAGGGGCGGGAATCACCACTTCGTCCCCCTCGTTCAGGGTGGCCATCAGGGCGTTGTACAGCGTCTGTTTGCCCCCGGTTCCGACGGAGACCTGCGCAGGCGTGTAGTCCAGCCCGTGGTCGCGTTTCATCTTGGCGCAGACCGCCTGCTTCAGCTCAGGAATGCCGTCGGGGGCGGTGTATTTGGTCTTGCCCGCGGCGATGGCAGCGACGGCCGCGTCCTTGATGTTCTGCGGCGTGTCGAAGTCAGGCTCACCGGCGCTGAGGCCGATGACGTCACGTCCTGCCGCCTTCAGCTCTGCCGCCTTGGCGGTCATTGCAATGGTGGGTGACGGTTTTACGCGTGAGAGGGTCTCCGACAGGAAAGACATAAGCTGTGCCCCGGTTTGTATGTTTTGCAGAACTGTCATAGGGTGCGGCCAAACAGCGATCAAGCTGCATTGGCGTTTTGAGTAGGAGAACCAACAATGACTGAGCAGACCACAGACTGGTACGGCCCCGACGCTGCAACATTTGGCGACCGCGTGGCTGCGGCGCGCGAAGCGGCCGGGATGACCCAGGGCCAGCTGGCGCGGCGTCTGGGTGTCAAGAAATCCACCCTGAGCGCTTGGGAGCGGGACCTGTCGGAGCCGCGTGCCAACAAACTGACCATGCTGGCAGGCCTGTTGAACGTGTCGATGTCCTGGCTGCTGACCGGCGAAGGCGAAGGCATGGCGGAACCGGCTCCGCTGGAGCTGGAAGCCGGGGATTTCACCAGTGTCCTGAATGAATTGCGCTCTCTGCGCAGTGAAATGCGCCAGAACGCCGAGCGTGCTGCGCGGCTGGAAAAGAAACTGCGCACGCTGCTGCAGGTGACTGACGCTCCGGCTGCAGAAACCGTCTGAGTCCGGCGCATGCAAGAAGACCGTGCCACCCGTCTGAAGCGGCTGCAGATGCGTTCGATGCGCCGGGGTATCAAGGAAATGGATATCCTGCTGTCGGCCTATGCGGCCGCTAGTCTTGAGCATATGGACGCGGCGCAGCTAGATCTTTATGACCAGCTGCTGCTGGAGAATGACCAGGATCTGTACCAGTGGGTGACCGGCCAGGCGGAGCCGCAAGAGCGGTTCCGCGCCCTGGTTGCGGACATAGCGCAAACCCACCAAAAATAATAAAATTCCGGCTTAACCGATTTTTCGGGAATTGTTGGCATCTTGTCTCAGAAGCAAATTCGAGTCGGAGATGCGAATGAGTATGGAATTGCCAATTGGCCAGGTGGACCGCAAGGGTTTCATGACTGGCTACCTGGAGGCGCTGGGTCTGCTTGAGCGCCTTCACCGTCTGCTGCTGGACGTCATCAAGGACGAGTTCGAACGCGTTGGTGTATTGGAAATCAATGCGGTTCAAGCGCTGCTGCTGTTCAATATCGGCGACAACGAGGTGACCGCAGGGGAATTGAAAACCCGCGGCTACTATCAGGGCAGCAATGTCAGCTATAACCTGAAGAAACTGGTCGAGATGGGCTATATGCACCATCAGCGCTGCGAGATTGACCGCCGCTCTGTACGGGTGCGCCTGACCCAGCGCGGCCGCGAGATCCGCGATATCGTTTCGGCGCTGTTTTCCCGCCATGCCGAAGGGCTGGAAGGCAAGAACGTGATCTCCTCCGAAGGGATCGAGGACATTACCGCCTCGCTGAAGCGCATGGAGCGCTACTGGTCCGACCAGATCCGTTACATCTATTAAGGGCCTGCCGGCAAAACAAACCAGCAGGCAATTGGCCGCGCAGCCGGGGAACACCGGCAGGCCGCTGACAGGGCATGAGGGGAAACCGTGCTCTGATTGGATTGAAGGGTAAGGCGCCGGGTCTCGAGCAGACCGCGGCAGAGGCTGCAGAAGCGGCCGCCCTTTCCGCCCGGCTATGCCGGGCCGCAGTACAGGCGTTAATTGCACGGACAGCCCCGGCAGGGCTGGGCCGGTCTCTTGGCGTGGGGGTGCTGCCGGGGTCCGGCCGGTTTCGCGCGGCGGCTGCAGCCGTTTCCGGCCATGCTGCTAAACCTGACTTGGTGTTTGCCCTGCAACCCGCGAGAGCTACGGAGGCAGCCGGGCAGCGGCCTGTCCTGTCTGTGAGCAGGCCAGCCCGTGAGCAGGCCAGCACGTGGGCAGACCTGACCGGGAACAGACCTGCCAGGGGGTGGAGGCGCCGCTGGCCAGACCGGCCTGTGTTCAAGCCTTACCAGTGGCCGGTGTTCTCCATGCTGGCCCAGGGCTCAGCCGCGGGCAGGGAGGTGCCGTTCTGCAGCAGTTCGATGGAAATATTGTCGGGCGAGCGCACAAAGGCCATATGCCCGTCGCGCGGCGGGCGGTTGATGGTGACGCCGTTGTCCATCAGGTGCTGGCAGGTGGCATAGATGTCATCCACCCCATAGGCGAGATGTCCGAAATGGCGGCTGTCGCTGGGCAGCCCGTCGTCGCCGTCCCAGTTGTAGGTCAGCTCGACCGGGGCATCCTCCTGACCGGGAGGCGCCATGAAGACCAGGGTGAAACGGCCCTGCTCATTGTCCCAGCGGCGGGTTTCCTTGAGGCCGAGGAGTTCAAAGAAGGCCATGGATTTCTCCAGATCCTTCACCCGGACCATGGTGTGCAGATAGGTGAGCGGCATATTGGTATTCCCCTGATTGATTTTGCCAGCAGTATTGCCCGCGCCGGGCAGAAGGAAAAGCGGCAAAGAGGGGACTGCCGTCACGATCCTGTGCTCATTTTGCGGCTTTTGATTCCGGGCGGGCCAGATGTAGTATGTCTCAAAGGGCAGGGCGCAAGGGATTCCCGCTTGGCCCCGCCGGGCCCGGAAGGTAAGACCGGACCAGCGCCAGAGGGCAGGGAGCAGGCCATGCAACAGTATCACGATCAGCTGCAGTTCATTCTGGATCACGGGGTGCCGTCAGACGACCGCACCGGTACCGGCACGCTGTCCTGTTTCGGGATGCAGGCGCGCTATGCCTTGGCGGACGGCTTCCCGCTGGTGACCACCAAGAAGCTGCATCTGCGCTCCATCATCCATGAACTGCTGTGGGTCCTGTCCGGCGACACCAACATCCGCTATTTGAAGGAAAACGGTGTGTCGATCTGGGACGAGTGGGCCGATGAGAACGGCGACCTGGGCCCTGTATACGGCCACCAATGGCGCCGGTTCCCCAAGCTGGAGCTGGCAGAAGGCACGCTGGGGGATGAGCCGCTGTACCGTGCGGGCAGCGTCGATCAGATCGCGGATCTGGTGGAGATGATCCGCAAAAGCCCGGACAGCCGCCGCCTGATCGTGTCGGCTTGGAACCCGGCGGATGTGCCGGAGATGGCGCTGCCGCCCTGCCACACGCTGTGGCAGGTGCGGGTTGCGGGCGGGAGGATGCACATGCAGCTTTATCAGCGCTCCGCTGATATGTTCCTGGGGGTGCCGTTCAACATCGCGTCATATTCTCTGCTGTTGGCCATGCTGGCGCATGTGACCGGCTATGAGGCCGGGGATTTCGTGCACACCATGGGTGATGCCCATATCTATTCGAACCATGTGGAGCAGGTGCAGCTGCAGCTGTCGCGCAGCCCCAAGCCGCTGCCGCAGCTGCGGATCAAGCGTCAGGTGAACTCGATTTTCGACTTCACCTTCGAGGATTTTGAGATCCTGAATTATGACCCCGATCCGGTGATCAAGGCGCCGGTGGCGGTTTAAGACACAAGGACTACAGGCATGATTACCCTGATCGCTGCGCGGGCGCGCAACGGCGCCATCGGCAAGGACAATGATATCCCGTGGTTTGCGCCCGAGGATTTGAAGGCGTTCCAGCGCGAGACTTTGGGCGGTGCCATCATCATGGGCCGCAACACCTGGGACAGCCTGCCGGTGAAGCCGTTGAAGAACCGGCTCAATCTGGTGGTGTCCTCCAACCCGCAGGCAGCAGAGATCGTGCTGCCCTCTATTGAGGCCGCGGTGCAGGAGGCCTATGCCCAAGGCTACCGGCGCGTTTACGGCATCGGCGGCGAGGGAATCTATCGCGGAATGCTGGGCATGGCGGACCGGCTGCTGGTCACTGAGGTCGATCTGACCATTGAGGATGCAGATGCCTTCTTTCCGGAGTTTCAGGAAGACGGCTGGGCCAGGGCCGGGGAAACGGTGCTGCGCGGCAGCGATCCGGCCTGCGTGATGGTGGAATATCTGCGGAAAGGCTGAGGCCGCCCTCAGTGCCTGCGCCCGGTAAAAGTCCGGGCGCAGCGCAGGCATGAGACCTTACATCGCCTTGATCTCGGCCGCCATTTGCCGGCCGTCCCGGCCCTCGGTCAGCTGATAGCCGACTTTCATATTGTCGGCGAGACCGGTCATGCCCGACCGCTCCACCGCTGAAATGTGCACAAACACATCCTTGCCGCCTTCATCGGGTTCAATAAACCCGTACCCTTTGGTGGTGTTGAACCACTTCACGGTGCCGCTTGGCATTTCCCGTGTCTCCTTCTACTTTGCACGTCGCCCCGGGATGCCCCGGGGTATCCGGCCCGTTCCCTGATTGCGGGGAACATGGTTAAGCCGAACAACCTAGAGTTTTGCACGGGCTGAACGAAAATCAAGAGAAACCGGTGAATTCTACCATAAATTGTGTGAATCCCGGATGGGGAGCATGAAGGCATCATGAAAATCTATGGGCTCAAGAACTGCGACACCTGCCGCAAGGCGTTGAAAGCACTTCCGGATTCGGTTCTGGTCGATATCCGCGCGGATGGCATGCCTGAGGGTTTGCTGGAGACCACCCACGCGAAATTCGGAGACAAGCTGGTCAACACGCGGTCGACCACGTGGAGGGGGTTGAGCGAGGAAGAGCGCGCCGGCGAGCCGCTGGACCTGCTGCGGGCGCACCCGGCATTGATGAAGCGGCCGCTGATCGAGCGTGACGGGGAAATTTTCCTGGGGTGGGATCAGAACACCAAGGCGGCCCTTGGCGCGGCCTGAGGCGGCGCATATGTCATTCCCGCAGTGTCTGGGAGAGAATTGATGCGTAATGCAGCCCTTGTTCTGGGGATCATCGCCGGGATTTTCGGCATGGTGGTGGGGTTCTTCGGCTATGGCTACACCGCTGCGGTGGAGCATTTCGGCGAGGTCGAGGGGCTGGCCGAGCAGGTCGAGAACGTCGAGAAGCTGCGGCTGCTGGCGGTGCTGTCGCCGCTGCTGGCGATTGCCGGCGGGGCGATGGCGCGGGCGCGGGCCCTGTGGGGCGGTCTTCTGCTGCTGGGGTCGGCGGCAGGGATGTATGCGGGCTTTGGCCTCAACGTCTTTACCATCTTCCCGCTCAGCTTTGCTGCGGTGGGCGGTCTGATGGCGCTTGCGGCGGGTAAGCCGGACGAACCCAAGGCGCATTTCTGATCCATCTTAAAACCACATGAAAAAGGCGCCGCTGCCGGGGGCAGGGCGCCTTTTGCCTTTGACAACTGGTGGTGTCAGGCGATGGCCGGTTCCATCCGGTTGCGCAGCAGGGCGTCCACGGAGAGCGCGCCTGCGCCTTTGACCACCAGAACCGCCAGAAGGAAAACCCAGAACAGCCGCTGGTCCAGGATCACCGCGTCGGGGAAGCGGTCAAACAGCGCGCCAAGGGTTTTGTCATCGGTCGCACCGTGGCCGTAGATGTCGGTCAGCGATTGCACGATGACAAAGCCGATCATGCCCAGCGAGGCGAGACGGGTCAGCAGGCCGATCACGATCAGCAGCGGCAAGATGAATTCGGCGTAGGTGCCGGCCAGAACCACCAGTTTCTGGAACAGCCCGAACTGTGAGACGTCATAGCCAACCGCCTCCAGCTGTTTCGGGAAGATCTGGCTGTAGGCGCCGATTGAGGGGCTGAACAGGCCGAGAATGCCATCGCCCAGCTTGGTCAGGCCGGAGTTCCAGAAGTAGAGAAGCAGGGTGGAGGCAAAAACAAAGCGTGCGGCCAGAGGCAGCAGCCAGTTGCCGGCCCTTTCCACCTGGCGGAAGACGGCGTCGTGAATGGAGACAAGTGCGTGCATGGATTTACCCTTTGCTGTCCAATCCGGTGATCGCGCCGCCCTGCAACAGCAGGGCAAGCGTGGCACCCAGGTCGAAAGTTTCGTCTGCGGCGGCGGCCTGTTCCAGCGCTTCGCCGATGGTGGCGCCCTTCATAAGGGCGCGGATCCAGGTGGCCCCGCCGGGCGGCAGAACCTGGGGAGTGGGGTCGAATTCAGGACGGGTGACCAGCACATCCTCGGCCCGAGCCTCGGGCTTGGGCGCGCCGTCTTTGGTGTTGTAGCGCCAGATGGCGTGGATTGGCCAAGGCGAACATACAACCTGCACCGCGGGTGCCAGAGAGAGGCGGGTATCCATCAGCTGATCCGGCGTCAGCGTACCAAGCGCGTCAGGCGCAATTGGCGCGGCATCGGCAGCGTGGTAGGCGCGGCGCAGGCCCAGCTCCAGCCGGGCCACATCGCCGAGGTAACCCAGATGCCGGAGCTGCTCCATGCCTTCCAGGAAGGCCGGGAAATGTTCGCCGTAAAACATCATCAGCGGCGAGGACGGCGGATGCTGGCGCAGGTAAATGCCTGCCAGTCCGTCCATGTTCTGTTTTCCCAGAAGCTTGGCAATCACCGGAAAGGCGCTGTGCATGGCCTCTGTCAGGGAGACGGCGACATTGTTGCGGTAGACGCTGAATCGGCGTCCGGCGGGCTGCTCCTGATGGTCGATCAGGCCGTCCGGCACCGGCTGGCCCGCATCCATCATGGCGCGGGTGAACTCTGTCTGGCTGACGCTCATGCCGGGACGCGCTCCAGCGCGGTTGCGGCGCGGGCGGCCTCTGCCTCCAGTACCGGCCAGTCCGGCACGTCGTTGTCCCATTCGATCAGCACCGGTTTGGGGCCGGATTTTGCCAGCGTGTAATCCAAGAGCGCCCAGACCGGGTCCACCACCTCGCGCCCGTGGCTGTCGATCAGCAGGGGGCGGCCGTGGTCGTCCTCATCCTCGTCGTGGCCGCCAAGGTGGATCTCATCGACCTTGTCTAGCGGGAAGGCGTTTATGTAGCCCTGCGGCGAGAAGTCGAGGTTGGTGGCGGAGACAAAGACATTGTTCACGTCCAGAAGCAGCCCGCAGCCGGTGCGGCGGGAGATTTCGGCCAGGAACTCAGGCTCGGACCAGGTGCTCTCGGCAAAGGCGAGGTAGCTGGAGGGGTTTTCCAGCAGCATCCGGCGGCCGATGGTGTCCTGCAGCTCGTTGATGTGATCGCAGATCCGCTGCAGGCTGGTGTCCGTGTAGGGCAGCGGCAGCAGGTCGTTGTAGAAATGACTGTCGTGGGTGGACCAGGCCAGATGTTCAGAGAAGCTGGCAGGGTTCAGCCAGCCCACCAGATGCTTGAGCCGGGCGAGGTGGTCCGTATCCAGCGGCCCTTCGCCGCCGATCGACAGGCCGACGCCATGCACCGACATTGCGAAGTTTTCAGACAGATTGCGCAGCTGCGCAATCGGGCGTCCGCCGTCGCCCATGTAGTTCTCAGCGTGGATTTCCAGCCATTTGACGCTGCCCGGATCGGCGGTGATCTGGGCGAAATGCTGCGGCTTGTATCCGACGCCGGGGGCGGCGGGCAGCCTGTCACGTGCAGCGGAGTCAAGCATGGCGTATCCTGTAGTCCGGGTGCAAAAGGGGCGGGAATTGACACTCCCGCCCCGGAAATCAAGCCGGTCTTATGCCGGCAGGTCGCGCTCCAGCGGCTCCAGCGAGCCTTTGCGCTCAGTGCCGTCTGCCATCGCCGGCAGTTCCATGCCTTCGCAGGTGCCTGCGTCAACCAAGGTCCAGGCGTTGCCCTGGTAGTCGGTGGTCGAGGTGCCTGCGCAGGTGGTGCCGGGGCCGGCGGCGCAGTCGTTCTGGCCTGCCAGCGAAACGCCGTAGCATTTTTCCTTGGTGGCAGCAGCAGCGGGGATGGTCGAAGCTGCGGTCAGAGCGGCGGCAACGGCGCTGGCAACGGCCAGGGATTTTGCGGTGGTCGACATCTCGTGAATTCCTTTCGGTTTAACGTGCGGTGTCGTGTTGACAGGAAAACACTAACCCGAGGTTTTCAGGAATTTAAGTCACGAGGCCGTGTCTCACGTCTGCGTCAGCGTATGTGAGACAGGATTGCAGCGCAAAGAGCTGAAATCGCGGGGTTTTACCGGATTTTGAAACAAAACGGCCCCCGGATGGGGGCCGCTGATGCTGTTTTCGGGACGGAATGTTACAGAAGGTCCGGCGGGGTGGCTTCCACCGCCAGTGCCTTTGTAACATTTTCGAGGCTCTCCACCTTAGTCTGTTTTTCGCCAAGACGGCGGACAGAGACGGTACGCTCCTCCACCTCGCGGTGGCCGACGGCGAGAATGACCGGAACCTTGCCCACGGAATGTTCGCGGACCTTGTAGTTGATCTTCTCGTTGCGGATGTCGGCCTCGGCGCGCACGCCTGCTTTCTTCAGCTCGGCCACGACCTCCTGCACATAGTCATCTGCGTCGGAGGTGATCGAGGCGACCACCACCTGGCG
>JABXIA010000186.1 GCA_013373325.1 Paracoccaceae bacterium | reverse complement strand
GCCCTGGCCGGGCAGGCCGCCGGGCCCAAAATCTGCATAGTGTCCGGCCCCGGGCCGGGCAGCATGCGGGTGCGGGAGTGCATCCGCCGCGCCGCGCACGGGAGGGGTCAGGCAGCTTTGCTGGCGCCTGACATCTTGGCTTGCACCGTGGCAATTGCCATTTCCGCCGGGCTGACGTCGGCCGCCTTGGCCTGGGTCAGGATTGCCGCCATGGTCTCATCCAGCGCCTGCAGCTTCTCCGCGACAAAGCCTTCGCGGTCCTTGATCTTCTGGATCTCGGTTGCGACGTTGATAATGCCGCCGCCGTTGGCCACGAAATCAGGCGCATAAAGAATGCCGCGAGCGTGCAGCGCCGCGCCGTCTTCAGCCGCGGCCAGCTGGTTGTTGGCACCGCCTGCGACGATATCCGCCTTCAGCTGCGGGATGGTCCGCGCATTCAGGATGCCGCCGATGGCGCAGGGGGCAAACACGTCTGCCTCTGCGCCGTAGATCTCTGCCAGCGGCACCGCCGTGGCGCCGAAGGCCTCAATGGCTTTCTCGACACGGCCCTCGTCGATGTCAGTGACGACCAGCTTGGCGCCGGCCTCGTGAAGAAACTGGCACAGATACCAGCCGACGTGGCCCAGGCCCTGAACCGACACGGTGACGCCGTTCAGGTCGCGGCTGCCGTGCTTGTGGGCGCGGGTGGTGCGGATCGCGTTGAAGATGCCGCGTGCGGTGATCGGGGAGGGGTCGCCGCTGGCAAACTCGCCATCAGAAAGTCCGGCCGCGAACCGGGTTTCCTCCGCCAGGACAGCCATGTCGGCGGGGCTCATGCCCATGTCCTCGGCGGTGATATAGCGGCCGTCCAGGCCCTCGATGGCGCGGGCAAAGGCGCGCAGCAGCTCCGGCGACTTGTCCTTGGCCGGATCCCCGATGATCACCGCCTTGCCGCCGCCCAGGGTCAGGCCCGCCGCCGCGTTCTTGTAGGTCATGCCCTCGCTCAGGCGTTTGACGTCGGTCAGCGCTTCGTCTTCGCTGGCATAGGGGCGCATGCGCAAGCCGCCGGCCGCCGGTCCCAGATGGGTGGAATGCACGGCAATAAAGCCCAGGAGGCCAACAGAGGGCTCCTCGACGCGGTAAATCTCTTCGTGGGTGCTGGACGCAACGGCGGTCACTGTCATCTGGAAGGCTCCTCCAAAACTTTTTCCGATAATACCAGCGCGCAAACGCCGGTTTTCACCAAAAAGAGCTCTTGGAGCTGTAACTTTTGGCGATAGCCGCCATAGTTGGAGGAGTTGTTAGAGGAAACCTCCATGGATTCGATTGACCGCAAGATTGTCGCCGCGCTTCAGCGCAACGGGCGGCTGAAGATTTCCGAATTGTCGGAGATGATCGGCCTGTCCCCGACACCCTGCGCCCGCAGGGTTGCAAACCTGGAATCCAGCGGTGTGATCGCGGGCTATTCGGCGCGGGTGGATCAGGCCAAGCTGGGGCTGCCGGTCACGATCTTCGTGGCGGTGGAGCTGGAGCGGCAGTCCACCGAAGCGCTGCAGGCTTTTGAGACGGCAGTGCGCAAGTTCGACCAGGTGATGGAATGCTACCTGATGACCGGCACACGGGACATCCTGTTGCGGGTGGTGGCGGAGGACCTGCCGGATTTCGACCGTTTCCTGGAGGACCGGCTGATGCGGGTGCCCGGGATCCGCAACACCCGGTCCAGCTTCACCCTGCGGACAATGATACAACGCGATGCGCTGCCGTCCTGCTGAGCGGTTCATGGCGGCGGGAGCAGCGCGGGCTGAATCTGAGACACTGCGGCCAGCCGCCTTTCCGCCGAAGCCGCCAGCGCGGCAACGGCCCGGCGTTCGCCTAAGGACCACACCCGCGCTGGAGCCCTGCTAAAGCTGAAAGCAGCGCCGCTGCAGAAAATGCGCGGGAAGCGCAAAAATCTGCCAAAGTCCCTCTTGCGGAGCCCGCACCGGGCAGTTAAAAGCCTGCCTCACGGGTGATTAGCTCAGTGGTAGAGCGCTTCGTTCACATCGAAGATGTCAGGAGTTCAAATCTCTTATCACCCACCATTTTTTCCCAAAGGCGCTCCCTGAAAAGGTTGAGCGCCTTTTTGCTTTCCGGGGTTCCGCTGGCGGCACTGCGGCGCTACCAATTGCCTGAACAACCGGGCAGGGAGCAGGTCATGCAATTTCCAAAAATCTGGCTGCTGCGGCACGGACAGACCGAATGGAATGCCGAACACCGCATACAGGGGCAGCTGGAATCACCGCTGACAGCCCTGGGGGTGGAACACGCCCGCCGCCAAGCCGTGCTGATGGCGCCGGTGATGGCGGAGAGCCCGGCATGTTATGCCTCGCCCCTGGGGCGGGCGCAGCAGACTGCGGATATTGCCTTGGGCGGTGCGCCTTTCGTGACCGATGCGCGGCTGGCAGAGGCCTATGCCGGGGCCTTTCAGGGGATGACGCTGGAGGAGGTCGCAGCAACGTACCCGGATATCCACGGTGCCAATCCGTACAATCTGGACCTTTTCTGCGAGGCGCCGGGTGGCGAGGGATACGGAAGTTTCCATGCCCGCATCCTCGACTTCATGCAGTCGTTGACAGGCCCTTCGGTGGTGGTCGCGCATGGGCTCTTGGGGCAGGTGATGCGCGGTATCGTCTGCGGGCTGAGCCGCGAACGGATGGCGGCGCTGCCAAACGGGCAGGGCTGTGTGTATGTGCTGGAAAACGGGATGGAAACGGTTCTGGAATAAGCGGCCCGGATAGGCAAAAAAATCTGCAAAGCCCCCTTGCGCTGTCCGGCGGCATTGTCTAAATCCCCGCTCATCGGGTCGTTAGCTCAGTTGGTAGAGCGCTTCGTTTACACCGAAGATGTCGGGAGTTCGAGCCTCTCACGACCCACCATACCCTCCCTTCTTCATCCGGTTGCCGCCTGCGTAAGAGGCTGTATTCGCGACGTTTTTCTTTCTTTTCATGTGCTGTGCCCGGATCTGCGCATTTTTTTCCGGGAAAGTTCTGAAAAAGGCAAAACACCGCTTGACGGGTCACGGGGCGGGGAATATTACAGCCCAACGTTCGGCAGCGATGCCGCAATGTGCAGCGGGCGGTTGTAGCTCAGTTGGTTAGAGTACCGGCCTGTCACGCCGGGGGTCGCGGGTTCGAGCCCCGTCAACCGCGCCACTTTC
>JABXIA010000086.1 GCA_013373325.1 Paracoccaceae bacterium | reverse complement strand
GAAGACGTCTTCCATTGCTTTGGTGTCAACCGGGAAGGCGCCCATGAAGTCTTTCATCATCGCGGTGAAGTCTTGGGTCTTTGCCATAGTTCTAATTCCTCAGAAAGCTGCAGCAGGACCATCCTGCGCTCTTAGCATGAGGGGAATATGCGTGCTGCACTGCGGCATTTCAAGGAATTTTTGCTGCAATGCAGAAAAAATTCTTCTGCACCTGCAAAATCAACGGTTTGCCTTCACCTTCACATAAGATCCCGGGGCCGGCATCAAAGAGGGGAAGCCCGAATCCCCTGCCTCGCGGGCGGGAACCTGCTTGCCAGAGCGTTTCTTCAGCCAATCGTTCCAGCGCGGCCACCAGGAGCCTTCGTGGTACTCCGCCCCCGCCATCCAGGCCTCCTGGTCGCCTTTCAGGTCATCGTTGGTGTAATGGCCGTATTTCTTCTTGCTGGGCGGATTGACGATGCCCGCGATATGGCCGGACTCGGATACGATGAAGCTTTTGCTGCGCGACCCCATCTGCTGCACACCGGCATAGCAGTCCTTCCAGCGGGCAATATGGTCGGTCTCGCAGGTGATCGCCATCAGCGGCACATCCACATCCTTGATGTGCAGTTTGTGGCCCATCAGCTCGAACCCATCGCCGACAAACTCGTTGTTCTGGCACAGGCCCCGCAGATACTGCACCGCCATCCGGCCCGGAAGATTGGCACCGTCGCCGTTCCAGTAAAGCAGATCAAACGCAGGCGGCGTCTCACCCATCATGTAGCTTTTGACCGCCGGGCCGTAGATCAGGTCCTTGGAGCGCAGGAACGACATGGTGCGCGCAATTACCCAAGACCGCAGCAGCCCCTCTTCTTCCACCTGCGCCTCGATCCCGTCGACGAAATCATTCTGCAGGAACGGGGTGAACTCGCCCTGATCACCGAAATCGGTGAGGGTGGTAAAGAAGGTCGCCGATTTCACCGACTTGTCGCCGCGCTGCTTCAACAGCGACAGGGTCAGGCTCAGCGTGGTGCCCGCGATGCAATAGCCCACCGCATTCACCTGCTTCACCTTGCAGATCTCCTTGGCGGTCTCGATCGCGGCAAGGAAACCTTCCTGGATGTAATCCTCCATCCCCACATCAGCATGGCTGGCATCGGCATTCACCCAGGAGACCACAAACAGGGTGTAGCCCTGCTCGGTCACCCATTTGATCAGGCTGTTCTGCGCCTTGAGGTCGAGAATGTAGAACTTGTTGATCCAAGGCGGGAACAGCACAATCGGGGTTTCATGAACGGTTACGGTCACCGGCTTGTACTGGATCAGCTCCATCATCCGGTTGCGGTAGACCACGTCTCCCGGCGTGGTGGCGATATTGCCGCCCAGCTCAAAAGCGCTCTCATCTGCAAGCCGCACCACCAGTTCACCATTATTCGCTTCCAGATCGGTGACCAGGTTCTCCAGACCGTCAATCAGCGACTGGCCTTCGGTTTCCACCGCCTTTTCCAGCGCGTCCGGGTTGGTCGGCAGGAAATTGGTCGGCGCCATCATCTCGATAATCTGGTCTGCGAAATATGTCAGCCGCTGCTTGTCCTTTCGGTCCAGATCCACCGCATCCTGCACCGCCTTGCGGATCGCATCGGCGTTGGTCATGTACTGCTGCTTCACGAAACTGAAGTACGGGCTCGTCTCCCACAGCGGATTCGAAAAACGGCGGTCCTTCGGGCCGCCGTCATCCGTGTTCTCAAATTTTCCAGCCAGGGCTTTCTGCGCTTCGGCGAAATTCAGCACAGACTTGCTCCAGTACTCGACCTGCTGCTCCAGGATCTTGGCCGGATTCTGCATCGCTTCGGCCCAATAGGCAGTTGCTGCACGCGCATAAAGCTCTTGATTCGGGCCGTCCAACGCCGGGTTATGCGGCACCTTCCGGGACATGACATCCGCCAGACGTTTGCTCAGCTCCTCCACACGGGTCATGTTTTCCTTAAGCTTTTCAATGCTCTCAGAATTCGGGGCTGCGGATAATTCGTCACTAGTTGTCATATAAAAGAATCCCTCATAGGCTTTCTGCTATGCAGAATACTCTTCTGCATTTTCCAGGGCAAAGCGGCGATTGGTCCGATAGTCCGGATTTGTTGGTCCGATGACGCTGGGGCAAAGCCCGAAGGAGACGCGCATGCGATACATGATGACCTACGACCTGATGGAGACCGTCCGGAACACCAACCAATGGCTGGGAGCCACCGCACTCTCCATGGCATCTTACCCGGTCTTCTCCGCCTTGCCAAACCCTGCCCTTAGCTGGATGGCCGCCTGGGGCGAAGTGACGGAACGTACTTATCAGCGCATGGTGGTGAAACCCGATTGGGGCATCCCTTCCTTCACCTGCGAGGACGGCAAGGACCACGTTGTTGAAATCACCAATGTGCTGGAGCGCCCCTTTGGAGACCTGATCCATTTCAAGGTCAGCGGACGCGAGGAACAACCGCGCAAGGTGCTGCTGGTTGCCCCGATGTCCGGCCATTACGCTACCCTCCTCCGCTCTACCGTGCAAAGTCTGATCAGGAACTGTGAAGTCTATGTGACGGACTGGCACAACGCCCGCGACATCCCTGTTTCCGCAGGGAAATTCGACGTTGAGGACTACACGCTCTATCTCGTCGACTTCATGCGCGAGCTGGGCCCCGACATCCATGTTGTCGCCGTCTGCCAGCCGGTGCCGCTGACCCTGGCCGCCACCGCCTATCTGGCAGAGCAGGATCCCAAGGCGCAGCCCTCGTCGCTGACGCTGATCGGCGGCCCGGTGGACCCGGACGCAACCCCGACCGAAGTCACCGATTTCGGCCGCCGCGTCACCATGGGCCAGCTGGAGGAAACCATGATCCAGCGCGTCGGCTTCAAATACCCCGGCGTGGGCCGCAAGGTCTACCCGGGCCTCTTGCAGCTCGCGTCCTTCATGTCGATGAACGGCGAACGGCATTCCAAGGCCTTCATGGACCAGATCCAGCGTGTGTCCCGCGGCGAAGCCTCCGACCACGATGCCCACAACCGCTTCTATGACGAGTACCTGGCAGTGATGGACATGACGGCGGAGTTCTACCTGTCCACCGTCGAACGCATCTTCAAGAACCGTGAGATCGCCCGCAACGAGTTCGTCGTGAACGGCCATAAGATCGATTTCTCCAAGATTACCGATGTGGCAGTGAAAACCGTCGAAGGCGCCAAGGACGACATCTCCGCCCCTGGCCAGTGCATCGCCGCTCTGGATCTCTGCACCGGCCTGCCGGAAGAGAAGAAGGCCAGCCACGTGGAACCGGGCGCCGGTCATTACGGCATCTTTGCGGGCCGCAGCTGGCGCAACAATATCCGTCCGCTGGTGATCGACTTCATGAACGCCAACAGCCGAAAGAAACCGGGCCGCAAACCCGCCAACAAGAACACCGCGGCCTGACCGTATGGCGGACGGGCTGGCGTTTTCCTGCAATTGCGGGGCCTTGCGCGGCGAAGTTTCTGCGCAAGGCATCAAGACCGGCACCCGGGTTGTCTGCTATTGCGCCGACTGCCGCGCCAATGAGCTGTACCACGGCCAGCCCGATCCGGCTCCCGATCCTGTCGATCTGTTCCAGCTTGCCCCTGATACTATCTCCATCACCCAAGGCGCAGAGCATCTGAAGGCGCTCCGCCTCGGCCCCCGCGGGCCTTTGCGCTGGTATGCCTCCTGCTGCGGCACCCCTTTTGCCAATACTCTGGCCAAACCCGGACTGCCCTTCGCCGGGATGCGTTCTGACCTGTTTCAGGACAAAACCGCCCTGGGCAAGATCCGCGCCAAGGCCTTCATCCCCGCCCCCGGCAAGCAAGCCCGCACCAAAGGCGG
Organism: Paracoccaceae bacterium; assembly: GCA_013373325.1. Classification (GTDB taxonomy): domain Bacteria; phylum Pseudomonadota; class Alphaproteobacteria; order Rhodobacterales; family Rhodobacteraceae; genus Leisingera. The sequence goes on along the minus strand of JABXIA010000086.1, from coordinate 4,366 downwards.
CGGCGCCATGGCCTGGGGCATTCTCAGCCGGATGATCACCGCGCGGCTGTCAGGCCGGTGGAAGGACACGCCGTTCTTTTATGCGGACACCGGCAAACCGGTGGCAGAGCCTCAGCTGATCAGCAAGGCAGAGCGCGCAAAACTCTACCCCTGAGCACACATGGCGGGGGTGGTATCCGGTTCGGCAACCGGCTTTGCCAGCCAGTGCAGCAGCGCCCGGTTCACTGCATCCGGCTGCTCCAGCACCGGAAAATGCCCGGCATCCGGCAGGATTTCCAGCCGCGCATCGGGGATCAGCTGTGCCAGCAGGTCCAGCTTGGCCGGCGGCACAATCGTGTCATGCTCACCGCCCAGAACCAGTGTGGGCACATGCACCCGCCGCATCGCGGCCTGCTGGTCCGGCCGCCGCTGCAGCGCACGTGCCTGCGCCACATACAATTCCGGCCCCAACTCCATGCCCATCCGGCAAAACAGCTTGTGCACCTCCAGGCGCAGGGGCCCCGGGGCAAGCGCTTCTGTCGGCATCGTCTCGCGCAGCACATCCTCCAGCCGTCCGGCGCGGGCGGCGACGATCTGCGGCTCCCGGCTGGCGGCCTGGTCCGGCGTCTCGGCCAGCGGGCTGGCGCCAATGATGCACAGGCGGCTGATCCGCTCCGGCGCCCGGCGCACCAGTTCCATTGCCAGAATGCCGCCCATCGAAAATCCCGCCAGGGCAAAACGCGGCGGCAGATGGCTCAGCATCCGGGCTGCGATCTTCTCGACCGTGTCGCCGCCGGCCAGCGGCAGCACCATCACCGGCATGCTGCCGGAAAACGTTCGAACCTGAGCGTAGAAAATCCGGCCGTCGCACATCATGCCCGGCAGCAGAACCAAGGGTTCGCGGCACGGTTGCTGATCATTAGGCATGTCCTGCCCTCGCGGTTTGCCTCACACCCGTAAGGGAATTCTGCGCACAGCAAACCTGCGGATCAAGGAAAACCGCGCAATGGCGGCAATTTACAAAAGAACTGCCGCCAGCGCGCCACGCTCAGTAACCGTTCCAGCGGAACGCGCCGTTCTCGGCCAGCGGCGAGAAGGGGTTAAAGGCGACTTCCCAGACATGCCCGTCCGGGCTGCGGAAATACCCGTGATGACCGCCCCAGAACACATCCTGCGCAGGCTTCAGCACCTTCGCCCCGGCGTCCTCTGCCGCTGCCAGAAGCTGTGCCACCTCCTCCTTGCTGCGGGTGTTGTGGCTCAGCGTCATGGCGCCGGTTCCCAAGGCCTCTGGCGGCAGGCCGATATCCTCCGCCAGCGCCGCCAGCGGATAGAGGCCCAGTGTCTGCGAAATCAGATCAAACGCAATCACCCCATCCGGGCTTTCCGCCCGTTTCCAGCCCAGCGCCTCGTAAAAGGCGGCGGCCTTCCCCATGTCCGGCACACCCAGTGTAATCAGGCTAACCCTCTGCTCCATTAATCAAATCCTCGTGCTTTCAACCAATCCAAAATGCCGTCCACCGCCGCCTGCGTCTGGCCGGGCGACACGATGTCTCCGGCCAGTATGTGGCCATGCACGTCGTCCGCGGCCCCAGGTGGCACCAGGTTCACCGCGGCCGGGCCGCCCCAGGCTGCGGCGACCTCAGCTGTAATGTCCGGCCGCACCACCTTATCGCCATCCGAATACCAGAACAATGCGGGAACATTTGCGGTGGTAAAATCCATCACCCGCACAATCTTCAGCATGGCTGCCATCGGCAGCACGGCCCGCGACGGGTACCGCGTGGTCCAGAACCGCCCATAGGATTCGCTGCGCACCGGCAGCTCTATTTCCTGCCCTGCCAGCAGCGGCAGCCAGTGGCGCGCGGCAGGCCAGGTCAAGAGCGGTGCAAAGGCCATGCTGAGCCCGTAATTCGGCGACATCAGCACCAGTGCATCAATGTTCTGTGCCAGGTCCGCATCCAGCGCCGCCACCGTGGCGAGGGTCGTGCCAGTGGAATTGGCGATCACAACAACCCGCTCACCCACCTGCGCCGCCGCCGCCAGCGCCTCTGCCGTGTCCTGCATCCATGCCTTGGGCGTGGCCTCCAGCATCGCCTCCCCGGACCGCCCGTGGCCCGTCAGCCGGGTAAAGACCAGATTGGCGCCCAAGGCTTCAGCCACACGGTCCGGCACCGGGCGGATTTCCTCAGAGGTGGCGGAAAACCCGTGGATGTACAGGACTGACACCTGCGTCCGTGTCTCTGCTTGCCCGGCCCAAACCACGCGCTTTTCCGTGCCGGGCGTAATGTCGCCGTAGCGGCTCTCGACGCTTTCGAAATAAACTTGAACACCTTCGCCAAACTTGCGTGCATCGAAACTGGCGGTCAGGTCCACCGCCTCGTAAGGGCCAAAGACCGTCAGCGCCGCGACGGGCACCGCCAGGGCCAGCAGCCCCCGCCCCAAGGCACGCCCGAACCGGCGCATCAGGCGGTTCCCAGAACGTCCAGTACCGCATCCTCGATCATCTGCAGACAGGCCTCGTCCGAGAACCGGTGATCCGCGTCCTTCACCAGGTTCAGCCGCATGTCCGGACAGGTCGCATGATCCATCAGCCGCAGCGCGGTCTCTGTCGACACCGCGGTATCCGCCGTTCCCTGCAGGCAGCGCACCTTGAAGGGCAGGAACAGCGGTGTGCGCAGAACCAGCCGCTTGCGCCCGTCCTCGATCATCCGTTTCGAGATATGGTAAGGTTCCATGTAATCGCTCGGCAGATCCACGTAACCGCGGCTCTCCAGCTCAGACTTCTGCGCATCCGAGAAATTGGCCCAATAGCCGTCCTCGGTAAAATCCGGCGCTGCGGCGATGGTCACCAGACCCTTGATCCGTTCCGGCATCTCCCGCGCCAGCAGCAATGCCTGCCAGCCGCCCATTGACGATCCAACCGGCACGATCTCCCCTTCCGTCAGCTGCGCCACCGCCTCCAGCGTGTCCTCATGCCAGTCGCCGATGCAGCCCTCCTCAAAGGTGCCAGAGCTCTCGCCATGGCCGGAATAGTCAAAGCGCAGAAACGCCTGCCCGCGCGCCTTGGCCCAGGCCTCCAGATGCACCGCCTTGGTGCCTTCCATGTCCGACTTCAGCCCGCCCAGAAACACCACGCACGGCCCCTGCCCCTCGCTCTTGTGATAGGCAATCCGGCGGCCTTGGGCGGTCTCAAGGTAAGATGCGGCTGACATGTCTTTGCTCTCCTGTGCTTTTCCCAAGATGTGGCATGGCTCCGCCCGCCCCGCAAGCGGCTGCACTGCCTGCTTGCAACTCCCCCTTCGCCTTCCTTATGGTCCGCCAGAATTTTCAGGGACCGAGCGGGCATGTTCAGACTTTTCAAGGGTATTTTCATAAGCGCCGTCATTCTAGCTGTCGTGCTTGCCACAGCCTGGGCCGCACTTGCCTTGTGGTACCGGCTGCCGTTCGAGGCCCTAGGCCGCGGCGTGCTGGCGGGCGGCTTCGCGCTTTTCGGTCTTGCCGTCATTGCCGGACTGTTCCGCCGCGGTGCGCTGCGCGCGCTCACCACCTTTGCGCTGGCGCTGGCTGCCGTCATCCTGTGGTGGTCGACCCTTACCCCGCCCGCGGACCGCAACTGGTCGCCCGATGTGGCCCGCCAGGTGACCGGCACGGTCGAGGGCGACATCCTCACCCTCGAAAACGTGCGCAACTTCTCATGGGAAACGCCGGAAGACTTCGCCGAGGCCTGGGAGACCCGCAGCTACGACCTGACCAAGCTGCAATCCACCGACCTCTTCATGTCCTATTGGGCAGGCCCGCAGATGGCACATATGATCGTCAGCTTCGGCTTTGAGGGCGGCGACCACATCGCCTGGTCCGTCGAGGTGCGGCGTCAGCTGGGCGGCGGTTTCTCACCCATCGCCGATCTGTTCAAATCCAACACCCTGGTTCTGATCGCCGCCGACGAGCGCGATCTGGTCGGCACCCGCACCAATGCCCGCGGCGAGGATGTGCAGCTGTTCCGCATCGGTGTCAGCCCCGACACCGGCCGGAACCTGCTGCTGAAATATGTCGAGGCCGCCAACAGCCTGGCAGCCCGGCCTCAGTGGTATAATTCACTGACCACCAACTGCACCACGGTGGTGATGGACCTGATCCGCAGCTTTGCGGACGAGGTGCCGCTGGACTGGCGGGTGCTGGCCAATGGCTATCTGCCGGAGTTTGCCTGGGAGCAAGGCGTGCTGGACCAAAGCCGCAGCGTCGAAGACCTGCGCGCGCTTGGCAGCATCACACCGATCGCACAGGCGCATGGGGTCGGCCCCGACTACTCCGCCATGATCCGCGAAGGCGTGCCCTCAGCAGCCCGGTAATCCGGGATCCTCTTCATCTGGCTGAAAATATCCCGGGG
>JABXIA010000100.1 GCA_013373325.1 Paracoccaceae bacterium | reverse complement strand
TTTCCGCGCCGGAAAACGGCAGCCTCAAACAACAGAAGACACAAAATGAAAGGCAGGCCGAACGGCCTGCCTTCTCCAAAATCATATGCGGGCTTCAGCCGCCCATCGACCACCAGCCGCGGCGCTTGGGTTTGGGCGGGGATGCCGGTTCCGGCTCAGCACCGGCCATGGCCGGCTCCGGCTGCTTTTCTTCGGCTGCCGGCGCAGGCTCGGCTGCCGCGGTCTCTTCCTCAGCAACCGCTTCTGCGTCAGGCTCCTCAGCGGCGGGTTCGGCTTCCGCTTCAGCCTCTGCAACAGCGGCTTCCTCAGCGCTCTCTGCGGACTCGGATTCAGCTTCCGCAGCGGCTTCTTGCACAGGCGCGGCTTCAGCTTGTGCCGGAGCCTCTTCGGTTGCAACAGCCGTTTCAGTCTCGGATCCTGCAGCCTCTGCCACTGGCGTTTCTTCCATGGCCTCCGGCACGGGCGCGTCCGCTGCATCGCCAGCTTCCGCAACTGCGACGGTTTCTTCAGCAGATTCCGCCGGTGCTTCCTCTGCAGTAGCGTCTTCTCCGGCAACGGCTTCAGGCTCCGCGGGTTTGGCCTTCGGCTTGCGGGAGCGTGTCCGGGTGCGGGAACGTTTTTTCTCCTTCACCTCTTCTGCGGGGGCTTCCTCGCCGTCTGCAGCAGCCTCAGATGCCTCGGCACTCTCCTCTTGGGGCTGCTCCTGATCCTCGGATGCATCGTCACCGGTCTCGCCGGACTCACCATTCTGAGACTGCTCGCCATTGCCCCCCTTCCGGCGGCGGCGGCGGCGGCGCTTACGCTTGGGTTTGTCGTCCTGCGATGCCTCATCCGCGGTCTCGGCTGCCGCCGGTGCCTCGTCCTCGTCCTGCCCTGCCTCATCCGCGTCCACCTGATCCATGATCGAGGTGTCTACCGACACTACCGGAGCGGCGGCGGCAGGCACGTTGCGGGACGCGGTCTTGAACTTCTCAAGCACAAAGTCCGGGCTGACCAGATGCGCGTCGCCTTCGATGCGTACGGACAGGCCATACCGCGCCTCGATCTGGGCAATGTGCTCGCGCTTCTGGTTCATCAGGAAGTTGGCAATGGAGACCGGGCAGCGCACCAGCACTTCGCGGGAGCGGCGGCGGGTGCCCTCTTCCTCGATCTGACGCAGGATCGACAGCGCCATCGAATCGTCGGAGCGGATCAGACCAGTACCATGGCAGTGCGGGCACGGCGCGGTGGTGGCCTCGATCATCCCGGGACGCAGGCGCTGGCGCGACATTTCCATCAGGCCGAAGCCGGAGATCCGGCCGACCTGAATGCGGGCACGGTCGGTCTTCAGCTTGTCCTTCATGCGCTTTTCGACGGCGGCGTTGTTCTTGCGCTCGTCCATGTCGATGAAGTCGATCACGATCAGACCGGCAAGGTCACGCAGGCGCAGCTGGCGCGCCACCTCTTCGGCGGCCTCCAGGTTGGTCTTGAGCGCGGTTTCCTCGATCGAGCCTTCCTTGGTGGCGCGGCCGGAGTTCACGTCGATCGCCACCAGCGCCTCAGTCACGCCGATCACGATGTAGCCGCCGGACTTCAGCTGCACTGTCGGGTTGAACATGCCCGCCAGGTAGCTTTCCACCTGGAAGCGCGCAAACAGCGGCAGCCCGTCCTGGTAGTGCTTCACGTTCTTGGCGTGGGACGGCATGATCATCTTCATGAAGTCCTTGGCGATGCGGTAGCCGCGGTCGCCTTCCACCAGAACCTCGTCGATCTCGCGGCTGTAAAGATCGCGGATCGAGCGTTTGATCAGGTCGCCCTCTTCATAGATCTTGGCCGGCGCGATGGATTTCAGCGTCAGCTCGCGGATCTGCTCCCACAGGCGCTGCAGGTATTCATAGTCGCGCTTGATCTCGGATTTGGTGCGCTTGGCACCGGCGGTGCGCACGATCAGGCCCGCACCGGTCGGCACGTCCAGTTCGGTTGCGATATCCTTCAGCTTCTTGCGGTCGGCTGCATTGGTGATCTTGCGGGAGATGCCGCCGCCGCGGGCGGTGTTGGGCATCAGCACGCAGTAACGGCCGGCCAGCGACAGATAGGTGGTGAGTGCGGCGCCCTTGTTGCCGCGCTCTTCCTTGACCACCTGCACCAGCAGCACCTGGCGCACCTTGATCACTTCCTGGATCTTGTAGCGGCGCGGGCGCGGCTTGCGTGGCGGGCGAATGTCGTCGCTGTCGTCCTCATCGGCAACCGACTCGATGCTTTCGTCCTTGGAGGTGGCATCGACGCGGCCAGGCTTGCCTTCGTCGTCTCCTTCGTCACCGGTGTCTTCAGCGTCGTCTTCGGCTTTTTCTGCTTCTGCGGCTTCCGCCGACCCGGTGTCCGCACCGGCCTCAGCTTCGGCTTCGCCGGCAGCTTCCTTGGCCTTTGCCTCTTCAGCTTCCGGGGTTTCAGCGGCGGCAGTCTCTTCTGCTTCCGCGTCTGCGGCCTCGCCCTCTTCCGGCTCTTCCACCGGGGTCTCGGCGACACGCTCCATCGGCGAGGAACCTTCAGGGACCTCTGCCAGTTCTGCCGGGACATCCGCAGCTTCAGAGCTGTCGGTCAGGTCGATGGTTTCCATACCGGCGATTTCACCGGCTGCCTCAGAAGGTTCAACTTCTTTGGTTTCCACGGCATCCTTGGACGACGCCTTGGCTGCCTTGGCAGAAGACTTGGAGCGGCGCGAGCGCTTGGGCTTGGCCGGTTTCTCTTCCTCGTCCTCGTCTCGGGCGCGCATCGCCTCGGCATAGGCGCGCTCTTCCTCCATCAGGGCCTCACGGTCCGCGACGGGGATCTGGTAGTAATCCGGATGGATCTCCGAAAACGCCAGGAAACCATGGCGGTTTCCGCCATAGTCCACAAAGGCCGCCTGCAGGGACGGTTCGACGCGGGTTACTTTTGCGAGGTAGATGTTGCCAGCAAGCTGGCGTTTGTTTTCGGATTCAAAGTCGAACTCCTCAACCTTGTTTCCATCGACCACCACAACGCGGGTTTCTTCCGCGTGGGTGGCGTCAATAAGCATCTTCTTTGCCATGGGTCCTTGGTGCACCTGCCCTGTGCGCCCGCAAGCCTCCTGCTTCCAGGCGGCCGCGCGCGTTTCGGGTGGTGTCTTGTCAGGGCGATGTTGGACGGCGCGGTGCAGCAGGTGGTCCCGGGGTCTATGCCCGGCCTTCCTGCCTCTGTGCTCTTCGCTCTCGCGCGCGTCATCGCGGTTCTTCTCCGGCAGTCGGGGTTTGCCCGCGCCTGCCTTGTTATCCCTGCACCGGCTTGATTTCCGGCTTGGGCGCTAAACTGCCCCCTTGGGTGAAGGAGGCCAATCGGTCTGGCTGCAGCTTTCTCGGATCTTGCCGGACAAAAGCCAAAGCCAGCGAAACTCATCAAAACGGGCGGAACCGAGTGCCGGTTTCCAGCCCGTTGCGCCAGCATAAGGCCTGTGGATAGGTAATGACAATGGACATTCGTCACCACGCGGCCTGAAAATGCAAACGGCTTGCCCCTATCAGGCAAGCCGTTAATTTCAGGTTAGTTTTCCTGAGAAAACCGGAATCCGGCACGTGCTCCGGCTCGGGAAACGCCTGTTTTCCAGGCCGCTTCCCGCGTTGGGAAACGGGTGTTGCCGGTTCAGGCCAGATAATCCGAGCGTTGCAGGCCGTATTTTGCCATTTTCTCGTTCAGAGTCCGGCGCGGCAGGCACAACTCGTCCATCACGCTGGCGATCGAACCCTTGTGGCGGCGCATGGTGTTATCGATCAGCATGCGTTCGAAGGCTTCCACGTATTCCTTCAGCGGCTTGCCTTCGGTGGTCATCACCGGCTGCATCTCCTCGTGATCCGACATCAAGAGCGATGCAATGGTGCCTGAGCCGCGCCGCGACTGCAAAACTGCGCGTTCGGCGATGTTGATCAGCTGCCGCACGTTGCCCGGCCAGGGCGCCTGCAGCAGCTGCGCGGCTTCCTGGGCGCTGACTTGCGGTGCATCACAGCCGTATTCCTCGGAGAATTGTTCCGACAGACGGGTGAACAAGGTCAGGATATCCTCGCCGCGCTGGCGCAGCGGCGGCACGGTGATACGCAGGGCCGCCAGGCGGTAGAACAGATCCGGGCGCAGCGCGTCCTCACAGGTCTTGCCCGCTTCCTGCAAGTTGGAGATGGCGACAATCCGGGTTTCTGCCGGGGTGCCCTGCTCATTGATGACGCTCAGCAGCTTTGCCTGAAGGGTTTCCGACAGCGCGTCAATGTCCTCCAGCACCAGGGTGCCGCCGCGGGCCTCCTCGATGGCCGGCAGCATGCTGTCCTCAGGCAGCATCGGGCCGAACAGGCGCTTGGACAGCACCTCCTCCTCCAGCGCGGCACAGGAAATCAGCACAAACTTCTTGCCCGCCCGGCTGCCAACCGCGTGCAGCGCGTGGGCCACCAGTGTCTTGCCGGTGCCGGTTTCACCGTCAATCAGCACATGGCCGTCGGCTTGCCCTAAGTCCAGAATGTCCTCTCGCAAGCGCTCCATCACGGGACTTTGGCCGATCAGCTTCTTCATGATCTGGCCGCCATCCGACAGTTCGCGCCGCAGCACGCGGTTATCCAATGTCAGGCGGCGGGCGCCAGTCGCGCGTTTGGCCAGTTCCGACATGCGGTCCGGGTTGAAGGGTTTTTCCAGGAAATCGAAGGCACCGACGCGCATCGCCTCCACCGCCATCGGGACGTCGCCGTGGCCGGTAATCATGATCACCGGCAGTGCGCTGTCGCTGCCCATCAGCTTTTTCAGGAACTGCATGCCGTCCATGCCCGGCATCTTGATATC
>JABXIA010000143.1 GCA_013373325.1 Paracoccaceae bacterium | reverse complement strand
GTCCGTGGCGAAGGAAATCGAACTGGAAGACAAGTTCGAGAACATGGGCGCCCAGATGGTGAAGGAAGTTGCTTCCCGCACCAACGACGAAGCCGGTGACGGCACCACCACCGCAACCGTTCTGGCCCAGGCGATCGTCAAAGAAGGCCTGAAGCAGGTTGCAGCCGGCCTGAACCCGATGGACCTGAAGCGCGGCATCGACCTGGCAACCGCCAAAGTCGTGCAGGGCATCAAGGACATGGCCCGGGAAGTGAAAGACTCCGACGAGGTTGCGCAGGTTGGCACCATCTCCGCCAACGGCGAAGCTGAAATCGGCCGCCAGATCGCTGACGCGATGCAGAAAGTCGGCAACGAAGGCGTCATCACCGTCGAAGAGAACAAAGGCATGGAAACCGAGACCGACGTGGTCGAGGGCATGCAGTTCGACCGCGGCTACCTGTCGCCCTACTTCGTCACCAACCCCGACAAGATGGTCGCGGATCTGGAAGACTGCATGATCCTGCTGCACGAGAAGAAACTGTCTTCGCTGCAGCCGATGGTTCCGCTGCTGGAGCAGGTGATCCAGTCGCAGAAGCCGCTGCTGATCATTGCTGAGGACGTCGAAGGCGAAGCGCTGGCAACCCTGGTTGTCAACAAGCTGCGCGGCGGCCTGAAAATCGCAGCCGTCAAGGCACCGGGCTTCGGCGACCGCCGCAAGGCCATGCTGCAGGACATCGCGATCCTGACCGGCGGCCAGGTGATTTCCGAAGATCTGGGCATGAAGCTCGAGTCCGTCACCATGGACATGCTGGGCACCGCCAAGAAGGTCTCCATCACCAAAGACGAAACCACCATCGTCGACGGCGCTGGCGAGAAGGCCGAGATCGAAGCACGTGTTGCCCAGATCCGCACCCAGATCGAAGAGACCACCTCTGACTACGACCGCGAGAAGCTGCAGGAACGCGTTGCCAAACTGGCAGGCGGTGTTGCCGTGATCCGCGTCGGCGGCATGACCGAAGTGGAAGTGAAAGAGCGCAAGGACCGTGTGGACGATGCGCTGAACGCGACCCGCGCTGCTGTGCAGGAAGGCGTGATCGTCGGCGGCGGTGTTGCCCTGGTGCAGGCCGGCAAAGGCCTGGAAGGCCTGGAAGGCGCCAACGCTGACCAGAACGCAGGCATCAACATCGTCCGCAAGGCCATCGAAGCGCCGCTGCGCCAGATCGCCGAGAACGCAGGCGTCGACGGTGCTGTGGTTGCCGGCAAGATCCGCGAATCCGCGGACAGCGCCTTTGGCTACAACGCGCAGACCGGCGAATATGGCGACATGTTCTCCTTCGGCGTGATCGACCCGGCCAAAGTGACCCGTACCGCGCTGGAAGACGCGTCCTCGGTTGCCGGCCTGCTGATCACCACCGAAGCCATGGTTGCTGACAAGCCCGCCAAAGAAGGCGCAGGCGCTGGCGGCGGCATGCCCGACATGGGCGGCATGGGCGGCATGGGCGGCATGATGTAAGCATCAGCCATCCATCCGGATGACTTTGGGGGCTGCCTTCGGGCGGCCCCTTTTCGTTTTGGGCAGGGTCAAGAAGGCCCGCCTTGCGGGCCTGCCTCCGGCGGGAGTATTTGTACAAAGGTGAATGCGGGAGGTTTAGAATGGTTGTTGGGCCGGATACTTCGAACAGCGTTAAGGAAGAGCATTTTGATGAGGTAGAGGCGCTTTTGCTTGCCGCCTTTCCCACCGATGCCGAAGCGCGGCTGGTGCGGCAGCTGCGGGCGGATGGAGACATGCTGGCCGAGTTTCAGAAGCCCTGGGACGGCAGGATCGGCGGCTATCTTGCCCTGAGCCGGATGCAAGCACCGGAGGGCTGGGCCTGTCTGGCACCGATGGCGGTGCGACCGGAATGGCAGGACGGCAAGCTGGCAGACAGTCTGCCCAAAGTCTATGCGGCGGGAGTGGAGGTGAAGAGGCACCGGCCGTCGTTCAGGTTCGGATCCCTTATGCTGCAGCAGCTGGAAGCCATGTTTGAGTTTCCGCTCGAAAGACTGCCTGCCGGTGTGCCCAGCACCATCGTCGTTCTTGGAAAACCCTCCTTTTATGGCCGCTACGGCTTCAGCCTGGAGCGGGCGCAGAAGCTCAAGAGCCCCTATCCGCTGGAATACACGCTGATCCTGCGCCGCGGCGATGATGTGCCGGAGGCGGAGCTGATCTATCCGCGGGCGTTTTCCGGCGGCAGCTGACACAAAGATTTCAGTGGCCGGGCGTGAGGGAGCGGGCTAGCTTTTTGAGAGACGCGCAACAGGAAAAGGCTCCGGCACATGGCGATACCGGCAAGACCGATGCTGGCCCGTCTTTTGCTGGCCCTGGCTGTTGCGGGCTGTGCGGTTTCCCCGGTGGACCGGCTGGCCAAACCGCCCAATCTTTATACAACAGGGCTGAACTATCAGGCGGAAGAGGTGCCCGTGGCACAGCGTTCGGTGGCGCCGCGGCTGCTCTATGTCACCAACCGGTCGCAGCGGCTGAACGGCGACGGGTCCGTGACCTATCTGGCGGAACGGTCGGATTCCATGGCCTTCGGCACGGCGCAGGTGCAGTTCACCAGGGTGCAGGACTGGCCGGAACTGGTGGCGCTGACCCATGCCGATGGAAAGGGGCGGCTGCCGCGGCTGAAGGTGGCAGGATACCGCGATGGCATCCGCTTTTCGAAAACGCCCTTGCCGGCCGAGCGGCGGGACGGCCGGGTTGTGACAGAGGCGCGGGCGGAGCAGGAGTATGCCGCCTATTCGGCGGCGTTCCGCAAGGCGGTGGCGGCAGAAGTCAGGCGGGCTGGAACCGGCCGCATCCTCTTGTTTGTGCATGGTTTCAACAATGATTTCGACGATGCGCTGACCACATTGGCCAATATCTGGCACTATGCCGGGCGCCGCTCTGTGCCGATGATGTTTTCCTGGCCCGCAGGCAATTCCGGCCTGTTCAAGTATTTCCGGGACCGGGAGGCCGGGGATTTTTCGGTGTTTCACCTGAAGGAGATGCTGGACCTGCTGGCCTCGGTTCCGGAGGTGGAGGACATTGACATCGTGGCCCATTCCCGCGGCAGCGATCTGGCGACCACGGCACTGCGCGAGCTGGTCATCCGCGAGCGGGGGCGGGGGCGGCAGCCGAAGCTGACCTTGAAAACCGGCACCCTGATCCTGGCGGCACCTGATCTGGATGTGGGCTTCGTGCGGCAGCGGCTGATGAGCGAGCGGGTCTTTGCGGCTTTCGAGCAGGTCAATGTCTATATCAACCCGGAGGATCAGGCGCTGGCCCTGGCCTCGGTTCTGACCCGGGAGTCGCGGTTCGGGCGGCTGGATGCCACCGATTTCGCGCCGGGTGAACTGGCGTCGCTGAAGAAGGTGGGGCTGGTGCATTTCATCCGGGTCGAAGGCGCGGGCGGGTCTGGCCACTCCTACTTCCGCGACAACCCCGGTGCGATGTCGGACATCGCGCTGGCGCTGAGGACGCGGGCGTTTCCCGGCGGCACCCTGCGCCCGCTGGAACTTGACCACGACAATATCTGGACCCTGCACCCGGACTATCCGCTGGACCGCCTGCCGGACCTGGACCTGGATTTTGTGCAGGAACGGCGCTGAGGGGGCAGGGCGCGGGCAGCAGCCATCCATCCGGATGGCCTTGGCTGCTGCCCCGATGAGCCGCCCCAGAAGCAAGGCCATCCGGGCGCCTGGCGTCAGTCGTAGACCACCAGGGTAAGGCGGCCCTTGTTTGAAACATAGCCGGAGACGTTATAGGTGGTCCGGCCGACCTTGACCTTGGCGCCACCGGCACCGGCGCCGGGGATATCCGGCTTGAGCATGCCGCCGGTGTGCCGCGCCAGGGATTCGGCCAGCCGGTTGATGTCCCCGACCGAAGGTTTCGGCCGGCGGGTGCCATAGTTCAGAACGGCGGCTTCGCATTTCCGACCCTCCTCTCCGGAGGCAAAGAAATGCATGCCCGGTGCCAGTTGCGGCTGATAGGCGGCAAAGGACGTCCTCATGCCGGCCACGGAAAACTCCGGGGCATTCCCTATGCAGCCCCGCTCGAAGCTGTAGAGCACGCTGGACAGAAGGGAATCGGTGGACAGGCGGGAGGTCTCGTAAACCTGAGGTTCGGAGGCGCCGCACGCGCTTAGGAGGGTGGTCAGACCTGCTGCCCACAAAAAGCTTTTCTGCAATGGATGGTTCCTTGAATTGGAGAAAATGTTCAAAGCTCTGCGGCAGGGTGTGCCTCGGCTATCTGTCATATTTGTGCGCGAAACGTGGCGGCTTTTGGTTCCGTGGGCGGGGGAGAGATCCGCGGTCTTGCTGCAGGCGCAGGCATGGTTGACCCTGCCGGCGCGCACTCCGGCGTCTGCACAAAAAATTCAGTAGCGTGCCGTATGCAGCCGCGGTAGCCATTGAAAATGCGCCTGTTTCTTCTCGTCTCTCTCACCATGGCGGCCTTTGCCGCAAACTCCATCCTCAGCCGGCTGGCGATCGGGGCCGGGCATATGGATGCGGGCAGCTTTGGCCTGCTGCGGCTGGCCTCGGGGGCTGCGATGCTGGTGGTGCTGTGCCGGGTGCAGGGGCTGGCGGTGCGCCAGGATTTGCGGGCGAGCCTGCAGGGCGGGGCGGCGCTGACACTTTATATCGCGGGGTTTTCGCTGGCCTATCAGCAGCTTGATGCGGGTCTTGGCGCGCTGGTGCTGTTCGGGGTGGTGCAGGTCACGATGTTCCTGTGGGGCGCTGTGCGGGGCGCGCCGGTCAGCGGCGGCCAGGTGGCGGGTGCGCTGCTGGCCTTTCTGGGGCTTGCCTATGTGGTCTGGCCCGATGGCTCTGGCACGGCGCCCCTGGGGGCGTCGCTGCTGATGGCGGCGGCGGGGCTGGGATGGGGGATCTACAGCATATTGGGGCGCGGCGCGGCGCAGCCGCTGGCGGCGACGGCGGTGAATTTCCTGTGGTCCACGGCGATGTTCCTGCCGGTGGCCCTATGGCTGGGCGGCAGCACGGTGAGCCTCTACGGTGCGGTGCTGGCGGTGCTGTCGGGCGCGGTCACCTCCGGCATGGGCTATGCGCTGTGGTACCGGCTGCTGCCGCAGATCCTGCCTGCGGTGGCCGCCACCGTGCAGCTGAGCGTGCCGGTGATTGCGATCCTTGCCGGGGCGGCCCTGCTGGGCGAGGCGGTCGGGCTGCGGCTGGTCTTTGGCAGTGCCGCGGTCCTGGGCGGCATTGCGCTGGTGGTGCTGCGGGCGCCTGCGCGCAACGGGCAGGCGGAGAAGCGGGCGGCGAAGTAAGCGCGGGGGCTTCCCTGTGGTGCCGCTTGCGCTTATCTGGGCCTCATGCGTGATGTTCTGAAATCCCTGATAGCCGCCGCTGCGGTGCTGCTGCCGCTGCCAGCGGCTGCTGATTGCGTGATCCTGCTGCACGGGCTGGCGCGCTCCGAGACCTCATTCGCGGTGATGGAGGAGGTCTTGCAGTCGCGCGGGTATTCCGTGGTGCGGCCCGGTTACCCGTCAACGGAGGAGCCGGTGGAGACGCTGGCGGAGCAGACCTTGCCCGCGGCCTTTGCCGCCTGCGGGGAGGAGGAAACCCATGTAGTCACCCACTCGATGGGGGGCATCCTGCTGCGCCATTGGCTGCAGGGCAATCACCCTGAAAATCTTGGCCGGGTGGTGATGATGGGGCCGCCGAACCAGGGCAGCGAACTGGTGGATGAACTGGGGGACTGGGAGGTGTTCGGCTATCTGAACGGCCCCGCCGGGCTGCAGCTGGGCACAGGGGCGGACAGCTTGCCCAGGCAACTGCCGCCGGTGGCGTTTGAGTTGGGCGTGATTGCCGGCAGCGAGACATTGAACCCGGTGTTCTCGGCGCTCATTCCCGGTGCGGATGACGGCAAGGTCTCGGTCGAGAGCACCAAGGTTGCGGGCATGGCGGCGCATCTGACGCTGCCGGTCACCCACACCTACATGATGAACAATCCTCAGGTGATGGCGCAGGCGCTGCATTTCCTGGAGGAGGGGCGGTTTGAGCCCGGCCTGGGCTGGCTGGCGGCAGTGGAAGAAATCATTGGCGAGGCGTGCCAGCTGAATGGCGGCTGTGAAGAGGCGGAACAATGACGTTGGAACTGACGCTGCAGGGCGGCGATGTGCTGCGCCCGGGCGGGCTGGAGCGCGGCGGTGAGATTGCCATTGCGGACGGGCTGGTGGCAGAAGCGCCTGCCGGGCGCGCGGTGGACCTGTCGGGCTACCTGGTGCTGCCGGGTATCGTGGACGCCCATGGCGACGGGTTTGAGCGCCACCTGGCGCCGCGCCGGGGCGCGATGAAGCAGATGGCCGAAGGCGTGGTCGCCGCCGAGGCGGAACTGGCCGCCAACGGGATCACCACCGCGGTGCTGGCGCAGTTCTACTCCTGGGAGGGCGGTCTTCGGGGCCCTGAGTTTGCGGCGCAGGTGTTTGAGGGCATCCAGGCGGTGCGCGGCTCTGTCGTAACCGATCTGCTGCCCCAGCTGCGGTTCGAGATCCACATGCTGGAGGATTACGCCGGGCTGGCTGCGAAGGCGGCAGACTGGCAGGTGCCCTATGTGGTGTTCAACGACCATCTGCCGCATGAGCGGCTGGCAGCGGGCAAGAAGCCGCCGCGGCTGACCGGCCAGGCACTGAAGGCAGGGCGCAACCCGGAAGTCCACTGGCAGATGCTGAAGGACATGCATGCGCGCCGGGACGAGGCGCCGGACAGGCTGGATGCGCTCTGTGCGGAGCTGGCGGAGAGGGGCGTGCGGCTGGGCAGCCACGACGACCAGACCGCAGAGGACCGCAGCATTTGGCGCGAACGCGGGGTGCGGATATCGGAGTTTCCCGAGACGCTGGAGGCGGCTGAGGCCGCGCGCAGCGCAGGCGATCCGGTGATCCTCGGCTCCCCTAACGTGGTGCGCGGCGGCTCGCACAAGGGCAATGCCTCCGCCGTGGAGCTGATTGCCATGGGGCTGTGTGACGCGCTGGCCTCGGATTACCATTATCCCAGCCCGCGCCGTGCGGCGCTTATGCTGGAACGTTCCGGCCTGCTGGACATGACGGGCGCCTGGAGGCTGGTGTCGGAGGGGCCGGCGCAGTTGCTGGGGCTGGCGGACCGGGGGGCGCTGGAGGCAGGCAAGCGCGCAGATATTCTGGTGCTCGATAAGGCATCCCTGCGGGTCGCGGCGACAATTGCCGGCGGGCGCATCAGCTATATGTCGGGGGATGTGGCGGGCCGTTTTCTGGCCTGAGGAGAAAGCGCCGCGCATCAGGCCGGATGGCCCTCTTTGCGGCGCGTGAAACCGGCGGTGCCGCTTTCACCCTGCCGCCTTGTCGCGAAGGCGAAGCACGTATAGGTTGCGGGAAGACCATTTCACCAACTTCTAGTTGCTAATATGACGCGAAAATACGGCCGCACATTTCATCTGCCGCAATCCCCCGGCGCCACCCATGACGACAAGATCTTGCAGAGCACTGCTGCGTTGCTGGCGGAGGCGCAGGTGGTGATTACCGAAAAGATGGACGGTGAAAACACCACAATCCACGCCGGCGGCTGCCATCCGCGCAGTCCCGATGCACGGTATCATCCGTCGCGGGACTGGATGAAAGCCTTTGCTGCAGGCATCTCTCCGGTCCTGGCGGAGGGAGAGAGGATTGTTGGTGAATACCTGTTCGCCCGCCACGCCATCGCCTATCCGGCACTTCCCAGTTACTTTCTGGGGTTTGCATGGATCGTGGATGGCGTGATTCAGCCCTGGGAGGAAACGCTGGCCCGGTTTGGTGCGCTGGGGATTGCCAGTGTTCCGGTGCTGTACCGGGGACCGCCCTCTGAACAGGTCATACAGGGGACCATCTCCGCGCTGGATTTGGAGACTCAGGAAGGGTTCGTGATCCGCGCCGCCAGAGGGTTTGGCGAGGCGGATATGCAGACCCTGCTGGCCAAATACGTCCGCGCGGATCACGTGCAGACAGAGGTGCATTGGATGAACACGCAGACTATTAAAAACGGCCTCGCCTGAGGCCGCCTGCTTCATCTGGCTGAAAATATCCCGGGGGTCTGGGGGCAGCGCCCCCAGCCTTGGCAGCCTGGTCCCTAGGCCTGCGGTTTCTGCACCCGGTTCACATGGCCCATCTTGCGGCCCGGCTTGGCCTCGGCCTTGCCGTAAAGGTGGATGGCGCAGTCCGCCTCTTTCGCCAGTTCCGGGATTCGGTCCACGTCATCGCCGATCAGGTTTTCCATCACCACGTCGGAATGGCGCTGGCCGTCGCCGAGCGGCCAGCCCGTCACGGCACGGATGTGCTGTTCGAACTGGTCCACGGTGCAGCCGTTCTGGGTCCAGTGGCCGGAGTTGTGGACGCGCGGCGCGATTTCGTTGACGATCAGGCCCTGGGGCGTGACGAACAGCTCAACCCCGAGGACGCCGGCATAATCCAGCGCGTTCAGGATCTTGCCAGCCATCAGCACCGCGTCCATGCGCTGGGACGTGCTCAGTTTGGCAGGCACGGTGGTGGTGTGCAGGATGCCGTCACGGTGGACGTTTTCACCGGGGTCGAAACAGGCGATCTCGCCGCTCACGCCGCGGGCGGCGATCACCGAGACCTCGTGGCTGAAATTGACAAAGCCTTCGAGGATCGAGGGGGCGCCTGCCATGGCGGCGAGCGCTTCGCCTGCGTCGTCAGCCGACTTGATGCGGGCCTGGCCTTTGCCGTCATAGCCGAAGCGGCGGGTCTTCAGGATCGAAGGCGCGCCGATCTCTGCCAGCGCGGTGTCCAGGCTGGCCTGATCGGTGATGTCGGCAAAAGGCGCGGTTTGCAGGCCGAGGTCCTGCAGGAAGGTCTTTTCCGTCAGCCGGTCCTGGCTGATCCTGAGCGCTTCACGGCCCGGGCGGATCGGTTTTTGCGATTCCAGCAGGTCCAGCGCGGAGGTCGGGATGTTCTCGAACTCATAGGTGATCACGTCAACAGAGGCGGCGAAGGCGGCCAGTGCCTCTGCGTCCTCGTAGCCTGCAGTGGAGACGCGGTCGGCGACATGGCCTGCGGGCGGGTTGGCGCCGGGTTCAAAGATATGGGTCTTGAAGCCGAGGCGGGAGGCTGCTGCCGAGAGCATCCGGCCCAGCTGGCCGCCGCCGAGGATGCCGATAGTGGCGCCCGGTTTCAAAGCCTGCGCGAGGGGATCAGTCATCGGAAGGTTCCTCGGGGATGGAGGCGGAGAGGGCCTCGCGCCAGTCGTCGAGGCGCTGGGCCAGCGCGGGATCCTGCAGGGCCAGGATGCCTGCGGCCATCAGGCCCGCGTTGGCGGCGCCGGCAGATCCGATCGCCATGGTGGCAACCGGGAAGCCCTTGGGCATCTGCACGATGGAATAGAGCGAGTCGACGCCGGACAGCGCGCGGGTCTGGACCGGCACGCCGACCACCGGCACGCGGGTTTTGGAGGCGACCATGCCGGGCAGATGGGCAGCCCCGCCGGCGCCTGCAATGATCACCTGCAGGCCGCGGTCTGCTGCGGATTTGCCATAGCTCCACAACCGGTCCGGGGTGCGGTGGGCGGAGACGATTTTGGCCTCGTATTCTACGCCCAGTTCATCGAGGATATTGGCGGCTTCCTTCATGGTGGGCCAGTCGGACTGGCTGCCCATGATGATGCCCACTTTGATGTCACCCATGGATGGTGGCTCCTGTCGCGGCTTGTGGAGCGCGCACTATAGGGAAAGTTGCGGTTTTCGCAATGCGGGCCGGGCGGGAAAACCGCAGGATCTGCCCTGTTTTGCGGGGTTTGGCGCTATGCCGCAGGGGGGGAGGCGGTGGCTCCCGCCCGCTCGGGGATGCAGGCAAGCTGCACCGCCCCCGCGGTTGGGCGTGGCGCCGCGCCCAGGCGCGGCGCGGGCGCATGCGGCGGGGCTTGCGGGATACTGGGAAGCGGGGCAGGGTGGCGGCTGGATAAGGGAGGAGGTCAAGATGCTGGAACTGCGGCCCAATTGCGAGCTGTGCGACAGGGATCTGCCGCCCGATGCGGCGGATGCGCGGATTTGCAGCTATGAGTGCACCTATTGCGCGGACTGCGTGGAGCGGGAGCTGCACAATGTCTGCCCCACCTGCGGCGGCGGTTTTGCGCCGCGGCCGATCCGGCCCAGGCGGGCCTGGCGGGAGACGCTGAAGCTGGGGCTGGAAACCCATCCGCCTTCAACCCGGCGGGTGCATTCGAAGTTCAGCCGCGAGGATATCGCCGCGCATGTGGCGCGCATACGGCAGCTGAAGCCGGAGGAGCGGTGAGCAGGGCCGCTTGCGCGGCCCCGCGTCCCTTCGGGATCAGTGCCGCTGCTGCGGCAGGATCAGGTTCAGAAACAGGCCCGCAACACCGGAGAGGCCGATGCCCGCGAGGGTGAAGCCTTCGCCGAATTGCAGCGTGAGACCGCCGAGGCCGATGATCAGCACGGTGGAGATGATCACCATGTTGCGGGCCTCAGACAGCGCCTCGCCCAGTTTGGCGAGCACCGACAGGCCGACCACGGTGACCATGCCGAACAGAAGGATCATGATGCCGCCCATCACCGGCATCGGGATGGTGGCGAGCGCGCCCGAAAGCTTGCCCGCGAAGGACAGCGCGATGGCGAAGATCGCCGCCCAGGTCATGATCGCCGGGTTGAAGGCGCGGGTCAGGGTGACGGCGCCGGTCACCTCAGAATAGGTGGTGTTGGGCGGGCCGCCCAGGAGGCCCGCGGCGGCGGTGGCGAGGCCGTCGCCCAGCATGGTGTTCTGGATGCCGGGTTTCTCCATGTAGTCGCGTTTGGTCACGCTGGAGATCGCCATGATGTCGCCGAAGTGCTCAATCGCGGGGGCAATGGCGACCGGCAGGATGAACAGGATGGCGGCGAGGTTGAATTCGGGCGCGACAAAGCCCGGCACCTTGAACCAGGGCGCATCCGCCAGCGGGGCGGTGTTGACCAGTGTCTCGCCAGAGACGGCGCCGATGACCAGCGCGGCGATGTAGCCGGCGGCAACGCCTGCGAGGATCGGCACCACCCGCATGATGCCGCGGCCGAGGATCGCAGTCAGCATGGTGGCACCGAGCGAGATGGCCGCGAGCAGCAGGGCGGTGTTGCGCGGCATCACCTGGGTGTCGCCCGCCAGGCCGGTGGCCATGTTGACGGCTACCGGCGCCAGCGACAGGCCGATCACCATGATGACGGGGCCGACCACGACGGGCGGCAGCAGCCGGTGCAGGAAGCCTGCGCCAAAGGCGCGGATGGCAAAGGAGAGCGCGACATACAAGAGGCCCGCCGCGGCGAGGCCGCCGGTGGTGGCGGCCATGCCCCAGGTCTGCACGCCGTAGATGATCGGCGCGATGAAAGCGAAGGAGGACGCGAGGAACACCGGCACCTGGCCGCGGGTGACGATCTGGAAGATCAGCGTGCCAAGCCCAGCGGTGAACAGCGCGACGCTGGGGTCAAGGCCTGTCAGCAGCGGCACCAGCACCAGCGCGCCAAAGGCGACAAACAGCATCTGGGCGCCGACAAGGGCTTGTTTCGGAGTGAATTTGTAATCAGCGCTCTGGCTGGGGGGCGCGGAAGTGTGATCGCTTGCGGAGGTCATTTTCGTTCTTTTCCCGGGTCCTTGAAGTCTCTTCGCGGCAGGCTGATGCAGGTGCCGCGGGCAAAATTGTGCTGCTCCTAAACGGAAAATCCCGCTTTGACCATCCGGTCAGAAGGAGAAACCGCAGGCGCCGGACAGGGTGTCGCAACAGGGGCGGGCGGATGCCGGTTTTCTGCAAGCTGACGGCACGCGCACAGGGGTTTATCCT
Organism: Paracoccaceae bacterium; assembly: GCA_013373325.1. GTDB lineage: Bacteria > Pseudomonadota > Alphaproteobacteria > Rhodobacterales > Rhodobacteraceae > Leisingera. The sequence continues at coordinate 5,239 of JABXIA010000143.1, read as the reverse complement.
TGGGCAAAGCCACTGACGGAACATGCGCCATGAGCCACGACAGCGACCCGCTCCTCCAGCCCCTGCAGCTGCGCCATCTGACCCTGCGCAACCGGATCATGAGCACGGCGCATGCGCCCTCGTTCCAGGAAGGCGGGCACCCGCGTAACCGCTACCGGCTGTATCACGAGGAGAAGGCGAAGGGCGGCATTGCGCTGACGATGATCGGCGGGTCGACCAATATCGCGCCGGACAGCCCGTCGGTGTTCGGGCAGCTGTATGCGGGCGATGACAGCATAATCCCGTGGTTTCAGCGGCTGACGGACGGGGTGCGCAAGCACGGCGCGGCGGTGATGTGCCAGATCACCCATATGGGCCGGCGCACCGCCTGGGACGACGGGCACTGGCTGCCGGTGCTGGGGCCGTCGGGGCGGCGGGAACGGGCGCACCGGGCATTTCCCAAGGTGATGGAACAGGAGGATATCTCCCGCGTTATCAAGGATTTCGCCGCTGCTGCTGAACGCTGCCGGCAGGGCGGGTTCGATGGGATTGAGCTGCTGTCGCACTCGCATCTCTTGGGGCAGTTTCTGTCGCCGCTGGTGAACAATCGCGAGGATGACTACGGCGGGTCTCTCGACAACCGGCTGCGGCTGACGCTGCAGGTGCTGGAGGCCGTGCGCGCGGCGGTGGGGCCGGATCTGATCCTCGGTATGCGGGTCACGGGGGATGAGCTGGCGGAGGGCGGGCTGAGCGCCGCAGACTGCATTGAGGCCGCGCAGAAGATTGCCGCCACTGGCGCGGTGGACTTCCTGAACGTGCTGGCGGGGGCGCCGTATGACGATCTGGGACTGGCCGGCTGGGTGGCGCCGATGGGGATGCCCGCGGCGCCGGACCTGAATGTGGCGGGCGCGATCCGCGCGGCGGTGGATCTGCCGGTGTTCCATGCGGGCGGGGTGGCGGATATCGCCACCGCCCGCCATGCCATCCGCGAAGGCCAGGCCGATATGATCGGCATGACCCGGGCCCATATGGCCGATCCCTATCTGGTGCAGAAGCTGCGGCAGGGCGCGGAGGAACGTATACGTCCCTGCGTGGCGCTGGGCTATTGCGTGGACCGGGTCAATCAGGGCAAGCCCGCGGTTTGCGGCCATAACGCGGCGGCGGGGCGCGAGGCCGTGATGCCGCATGTGATCTCCCCCGCGGAGGTGCGGCGCAAGGTGGTGGTGATCGGCGGCGGCCCGGCGGGGCTGGAAGCCGCGCGGGTGGCGGCGGAGCGCGGCCATGATGTGGTGCTGTTTGAAGCCAGCGGGCGCCTTGGCGGCCAGATTGCGCTGGCGGCCAAGGGCATGACCCGGCGCCAGATCTGGGGCGTGGCGGACTGGCTGATCTCAGAGGTGGAGCGGCTGGGCGTGGACGTGCGCCTCAATGCGTATGCCGAGGCAGAAGATGTGCTGGCGGAGGCGCCGGATGCGGTGATTGTGGCCACCGGCGGCTGGCCGGAGGCATTGGACATCCCCGGCGGGCATCTGGTGACGTCCAGCTGGGAGGTGCTGAGCGGCGAGGCGCGGGTTTCGGGTGAGGTTTTGCTGTTGGATGAGGTTGGCGACCACGCGGCGCTGGTCTGCGCTGATGTGATGGCGCGCGCGGGCTGCAAGGTGACGCTCGTAACGCCGGACCGGACGGCGGGGCATGATCTGGGGCCGACGAACTCTGCCGTGGTCCTGCGCGATCTGGCGCGGCAGGGGGTGAAATTCCAGAGCCTGCTGGAGCCTGTGTCGGTGGTTGCTGAGGGCAACCGTAAACGGGTCACCCTGCGGCATGTTTTGACCGGGGAGGTTACCGGCCGGGTGGTGGACCACGCTGTTTCAGAGCATGGCATTACCCCGGCTGAGGATCTGTATCACGCATTGAAGCCCAATTCGCGCAATCTGGGGCAGCTGGATCATCAGGAGATGATTGCAGGCCGCAGCCCTTATGCGGAGGTGAACCCGGCGGGAGCATACTGGCTGGCCCGCGCAGGCGATGCAGTGGCGGGGCGCAATATCCATGCGGCCATCTATGATGCGCTGCGGCTGTGCAAGGACCTTTGACGCCTGCCGCATAGAACGCCCGCAGCGCGCCGTCAGGCGCGCTGCCAGGCCCAACGCCGTTGCGGCGCAGCTGGCTGCGCCGCGCGGGGGCGGGAGCCTCGGCCGGTGCTTTAATCCCCGCGGAAGAAGGCGGCAACCTCAGTGATGATCTGCTGGTGTTTGGCGGCCCGCTCCGCGCCGCCGCCGCGGCAGATGATCTCGTCTCCGGGCTCTTCGGCAGCCAGAATGGCCTCTCCGGCGGGCGTGCAGACGCCCAGAAAGTCGAAATGCGAGAGCGTCTGCGGTTCGATGTAGCGCACGCTGGCCGCGGGCAGGGCGTTAACCAGCGCCCGGGATTCGATGTCCAATGTCAGGCCGGAGTTCATGACAGGCGCGCCGTAGACCAGCATCGGGCGGGTGATCCGGGCCAGGCTGTCCTGGGTGAAACTTTGGGTGCCGCCCAGGTCGAACAGGGCAAAGGCTTTGATCCGCGGGTCGGACAGGTCTGCCTCCATGCGGGTGCGGTCCTCGGGTGTTTCGGCGATTTTCCAGCCCTTCAGAACGCCGCAGACCAGCTCGTCGGGCAGCTGGCTGCAGATGCGCGCGAACCTCTCTGCATCATAGCGCGCGCCGGCCAGCAGTGCTGCGGTGAAGCCGCCCAGCGAGTGCCCAGCAATATAGATGCGGTCCGGGTCGGCAAGGGCGGCCAGCTCCGGCGCGGCCAGCAGGTGATCAATGACGCGGGAAATGTCGCGCGGGCGTTCCCACAGCTGGCGGCTGAGGTCCGGCTCGCGCGACCAGGTGGAGGTGCCGGGGTGGTTGATGGCCGCCACGGCAAAGCCTTGCCGGGCCAGCGCCGCGGCCAGCCAGGCCTGGTTCAGGGCGTTGCCGTACATGCCGTGCGACAGCACCACCAGCGGGAACGGGCCGGTGGCCGGCGCTGCGCCGCGCGCCGCCGGCGGCGCTTCCCAGACCTTGCTGTCATAGAGCGGCGTCATCGGAGCCTCACCTGTTGCGGGGTACCACAGCAGGCCCTCCAGCGGGCGGTGGCCCTCGGTGGCGGGGATCTTCAGGTCCTGCAGGCCGGGCAGGTAGGATTGCGCCGTGGCGGCGGCCGCGGTGCAGAGGAAGGCCAGGGCAAAGAGAAGGGGTTTCATAAACGTCTCCGGGGTGTGTTTCCAATGCCTCTGACCCTGGGCGGCGGGCGGAATTGCAGCAATGCCCCCAGCGGCTTATAGCTGTCCTGAAACCTGATGCAGGACAGGACAGCAGGGAAGGAGGACAGATGGACAGCAGCAAAATGCTCACCCTTCCGCTGCCGGTGATGACGGCGGCCCTGTGCGGCGCGCTGGCGGTGCTGGTCTGGCGGGCGGAGCTGGGCTGCCGCCGTGCGAACCTGCTGTTTGCCGCCTTTTTTGGTCTGTCCGCCCTGGCGGCGCTGCTGGTTGGCTTGCGGTTCGGCTATGGCATCAGCGCCCTGATCCCGCTGCAGCGCATCCTGCCGGTGTATTCCGGGCCGCTGCTCTATCTGGGGTTTGCGGCGCTGGCACCGAAGGGCGGGCGTTTCTCCCGCCGGGCGGGGCTGCATCTGGCCGCGCCTGCCGCCGGGCTGGCCCTGTTCTGGCTGCTGGCCGCGGACCTGCGGTATCTGGACTGGCTGATCAGCGCCAGCTACCTGGGGTATGCGGCGGCGCTGACCAGGCTGTGGCGCAAGGGGCCGGATGCGCTGGCGCAGGCGCGGCTGGACCGGGCAGGCCTGCTGCACCGCTGGATGCTGCGGGCTGCCGGGCTCCTGGGCTTTGTTTTGTTGCTGGATACCGCGATTGCCGCCGATTTCGCCCTGTTCGGCGGTGCCCATGTGCCGGCCCTGATCTCGGCGGGGACGGTGCCGCTGCTGATCATGCTGCTGGCCGCGCTGTCTGTGCTGCCTGCGGTGTTTGCGCCGCCGCGCCGGACGCCGGCCGCCGCCGCGCCCGGAAGTGAGGCTGCCGGCACCGAAGCAAGGCTGCGGCAGCTGCTGGACCGCGAACAGCTGTATCTGGATCCGCACCTGTCGGTGCAGCGGCTGGCCCGGCGGCTGCACATCCCCGCACGGGACCTGTCGGCAGCGGTGAACCGGACCCAGGGCGTGAACGTCTCGCAATATGTGAACGGCTTCCGCCTGGCTCATGCGGCAGAGCTGCTGGCCGCCAGCGAGGGCAGCGTGACGGAGATCGCCGCCCGGTCAGGCTTCCTGTCGCGGTCCAATTTCTACCGCGAGTTCCAGCGGGTTTACGGCGAAACACCGGTCGGGTACCGCAAAATCCGGGCAGAACAGGGCGCAACCGTCTGACCCGGCGCCGGCCCGCAGCGCGCCGCAAGGCGCGCTGCCATGCCCAACGCCTTTCCGGCGCAGCTTGCCTGCTCGGAGAAGGGGGCGGGAGGCCCTGTTCAATCAAGTGAAACAGCTGCGTTCTGCAGCAGGGGCCCGTGCACCTTTGGCACAGGCTGGCGCGCCGGGCATCCGGCGCGGGGTCAGGCGATGATGTCCGGGGTCAGCCGGTCTTCGATCAGGGCGATCTTGTCCTTCAGGATCAGCTTCTGTTTTTTCAGCCGCCGGATCGTCAGCTGATCGGCGGTGCCGCGCTCTTCGAGCGCGGCGATGGCCTCGTCCAGATCACGGTGCTGCCTGCGGAAAACCTCGAGCTCGACCTTCAGGACCTCGTCCGTCTTCATCGACACATCTGTGGGTGCATTCATGGGGGACTCAATCGGGCTTATGAATGAAGTGAGAGTGAAGATACTTCGTTAAGGGCTTTTCCGCTAGACCTATGGGCACATGGTCTTGTGAATCCATAAAGAACTTCCCATATTCTTGGGGAAGCGGCTGCCGGGACCGGGGCCGCGGATATCCGTCGCTTTGGCATAAAGGACGAACAGCGTGTCGAAACTAACCTTGGGCTCTTACCCGCATATGCTGGGGTTCGAGCAGCTGGAACGCCTCCTGGAACGCTCGGCAAAATCGGGCAACGAAGGCTATCCCCCCTATAATATCGAACAGACATCAGACCATTCCTACCGCATCACCCTGGCCGTGGCCGGTTTCGCCGAAGAAGATCTGGCGATCACCGTCGAGGACCGCCAGCTGGTGCTCCGCGGCCGCCAGCGCGACGACAGCGAGGGGCGGGTGTTCCTGCACCGCGGCATCGCGG
>JABXIA010000071.1 GCA_013373325.1 Paracoccaceae bacterium | reverse complement strand
TTCAACAACCGCCGTCTGCTTGAGCCCATCGGGAACATTCCGCCGGAAGAGGCAGAGGCCAATTTCTACGCCGCTCTGGAAACTGAGGACATTGCCGCGTAACCAACTGAAATCAGCCTCCGGCAAACCCGGTGCGGTTCAGATTGCTGCAGTAAATGCTATCAAAGGAGCGGCATCAAACCGCGACACGTCCACCCTGAATTCTAAGAAAGCGTCGCGTTTCTGGTCGCAAGAGACTCACTCAGAATTTCCAAAGACCCGTCAGCTACCAGTTCAGCAACAAGATCTGCGACTCGTGCTTGCGCCCTGCCTACGGAATCCGCAGCTTCGTCGACTTCGTCCGCGTATTGGTCAGGACTACCTGGGTTTTGTCGGCGCGAACGCGACAGGCCCATGGAAGCAACTGCAAATGCTTCGCGGGCCTCGGCGTAGTCCTTGGCGGCTGCGATCACAGCTTGTATCCGCTCAAACTGCGTTTTTCTGTAGCTAACGGTATTGGCACTCATTCAAAGAACACTCCTGGCAACTTCTGAGCAGGCCAGGTCTGTAGAGGTGGTCCCACCTTCTGAACCGGCAATGCTCCAGCGAAACGGCGCGATAGGCGTAAAATTCTATTGGGCCTCATATACAACCTGGTCCCCAGACATATACTTCCACTCCATTCAAGATCGCGCCGCTAAGTATAGAGGTATAATTCTAATTGATGGTAGGGTAGTTCTATGTATGATGCTGGCATGACTGGACAAGATGCAAACTCGCACCCCGCGAATGATGTAAGGGCTGAGCGTTGGAGGCAGCGCCTGCGCCAAGCGCTGGACATCCGCGGCCTCGACTATGGCGAGGTCTCTGAAGCTGCAGGCAACAACGCCGAATACGTCAGTAAAGTGTTGAACGGGCGCTTCAATCCCACTGTGGTACGTATCATGCGGATTTGTGAGGCGGCGAATATCGACATGGCGTATCTCTTTTCTGAAGAAACGGACTCAGTTGACCGCAGTGTTATTAGCAAGGCGGCGGAACTTACCGAGGATGACGCCAAGCTAGTCAGCAGGCTTATCAACAGTGCCCGATCGCGCTAACTCTATCCTTTCAAGGATTTTTATAAACAAATGGGTTCCCTGAGCTGGCCATTCCCGATTTGCGGCAGCAACTGAGTACAAGAGAGCCTCAAGGGTGGATGCAGTAATTTTATTTCTTTGCACTTCCCCCTCCGGCCTGATGAAAATTTATCATTTGTGATACTCGCCTAAAACGATACAGTGCAACCAAACTGCATACTATGCGTGTGGTGTACAATATGAGAAGTGATATTCGAGGCGTTCTTTTAAGGTCTTTGGATCAATTATCGGAATGCGGCTATTCCATCGGTGTCGGTTTTGACGGCGTAGAACCGGTTTTTGTTCACAGCACTTACAGCCAGCGCTGGATAGACCGATATGTCGATCAGGGTTACCTTCTGATAGATCCGACTATTCAGTTCGGGTTGAGCAGCACGGGCCAGGCGACCTGGAAGGAACTTGAGCGCCTTTTCCCGTCCTCCAGAGTCTTCTTTGAAGATGCCGCAAGGTTTGGATTGCACCGTGGAAATACCTTGGCAATCAGCGCTGACGGGCGTGTCTCGGTTCTGAGCTGCTCCGGCCCAGTGTGGAGCAAGGAGGACCTGAGGATCGCACGCTCGGCCCTGCACGCACTTCACGCACTTGAATACGAACCGTCAAACCCAGTCACGCTGACGGAACCCGTGAAGGATGTTCTCCGCCTGATGTGCGGCGGGTGCAAGGATCAGGAAATTGCAGACCGTTTGGGCGTCAAGCTGGAAACGGTCCGGGCAAGGCGAAGAACCGCTCTGCAGGCGCTCGAAGCGAAAACAAGCGCGCAGCTCATATCACAAGTGATAAAATTCAAACTAATCTGAAGGTTGAATGTTTCAAACGGCCAAGGCCGTTTCAACATGGCGCTGCACATAGGAGAGCGCCATGCAATTACACATCTTTTCATTCGAACAACGATCCGCCTTCAAAGCGGAATACCAAGGCTTCCTCGCACTGCGCAAACAAAAGCTGGTAGACGAACTCGGCTGGGGATTGCAGCACGACGGAACCTTCGAGCGGGATCAATACGACCGGCCGGGAGCTATCTACTCAGTTGTCACGAGTGACAGCCGGATCATTGCCGGAGCCCGTGCTGCGTCATGCGGCGATAGTGACGGCTACTGGAGCTACATGCTCAAGGACGCCAGAGACGGAAAAATCCAGGGCATTCCCGGAGGGTTGCTCAGCGATTACCCTGAGACAAACCGGACTTGGGAGTGCACGCGGTTTGTGATGGACGAAACCCGCGCGGACACGGCACAGCCCTCCATCGAAACCAAGCTCGTCGTCGCCGGACTATGCATGGCGGCGTTCAGCTTTGGGGCAACTGAAATGATGTCCCTGTCGCCCCGCGGCCTGGGGTTGCTCCTGAAACGGTTCGGCTACAAGGTCCGGAAAGAGGCCGCCCGTTACATTTGCGATGATGACGGGCGCGAATACCGGCCGTTCGTGATGGCTTGCAATCCCGCAGTCAACTTGGACTTGGCCGCTTTCTATGCTTCGCCAGGATCCCTGCCCGTCGCGCCCATGCAACTAAAAGGGGCCGCCTGACAAAAAATACTATTTCAATTCCACGGCTTAAATTTGACTGTGCGGCTTTCTTGGCGGACGGGTTAAATCGGTACGGGCAGCCGGATGCTCCCAGTCTGGAAAAACGACTCTTCCAGGAATACTCACTCCGCTTTGCAGTCTTTTAAGCCCCAGACTAAATGACCGGTCAGTGCTGTTTGCCCCACGCTTCACGCGTGAAAGCTTGAGCACTGGCTATGACCGGTATGCGCTCAAGTCGGCCGATCTGCCCATTACGGCCGCCAATTGAGCGCCCTTGAAGCGTCCGCCTTCAAATGAGGTCGTACGATTGAGTCGACTAAGGTGATTTCGGATACCTTCCTCAAAAGCTCGCCGCGATCATTGCGAGTACGGTTGCCGGAACGGAAATCAAACAAACCAGTAGAACAAAAAACCGCAGACATCAGTGGTCTTCCCCCACTGAAGTGGTCCTCCGCTATGTTTAGTAAAACGGAGGAAACGCATGGCCAACAAGCG
>JABXIA010000069.1 GCA_013373325.1 Paracoccaceae bacterium | reverse complement strand
GCGCTGGCGCTGGGGGCCAAGGGCACAATGATCGGGCGCGCCTTTGTTTATGGCCTGGGGGCTATGGGGCAAAAGGGTGTGACTGCGGCGCTGCAAGTGATCCAGAAGGAACTGGATACCACCATGGCGCTGTGCGGCGAACGCTCGGTCGAGGCGCTGGGGCGCCATAACCTGCTGATCCCGGAGGACTTCGGCGGCCGCTGGCAAGCGTGAAGCCAGCGCAATAACGACAATCGAACGGAGTTTTTGCTGTCCAAGCCTCCCGCATGCGCGCAACTTTGAGTTGTTTGATTTGGCATCGGGAGGTTTTGATGCGGACGTTTTTAGCAACCTGCGCAATTGGTGCGGCAGCGATGGCGGTGCCGGCGGCGGCGCAGACGGTTTATGTCAATCAGGGCAGCGACTGGACACCCAGTCTGCGCCAGCAGTTCTACACTCAGGATCAGGGTGCGCGGATCATGCCGATTGCCTGGATGCGGGCGCTGACCCTGCCGGATGGCGAGGCGTTCCTGCATGATGCGCTGGCCCGCTATGGTTACCTGCCGATGGCGGGGCGGCAGCAGGCCGACCTGCCGGCCGGTTTCACCACCAATGGAACCGGTACGGATATGGCTGTGGGCATGAGCTGCGCCGCCTGCCACACCCGCCAGATTGAGGTCAGCGGCACCGCCTACCGCATCGACGGCGGCCCGGGGATTGTCGACTTCCAGAGCTTCCTCAAGGATCTGGATGATGCGGTGCTGGCAGTGCTGGCAACGGATGACGCGTTTGACGCCTTTGCAGATCAGGTGCTGGGTTCCGGTGCGGCCCCGGCTGCCGAAGCGGCGCTGCGGGCTGAGGTCGAGGTCTGGAGCAAGCGGTTCCACACCCTGATCGACCGGTCGCTGCCGGATCCGGCCTGGGCACCCGCCCGGCTGGATGCGATTTCGATGATCTTCAACCGTCTGGCCGGCCTCGACATCGGCGAGGCGGCGGATGACTACCTGATCCCGGACAATATAGCGGTGGCCGATGCGCCGGCACGCTATCCGTTCCTGTGGAACGCGGCGCGGCAGGATTACACCCAATGGCCGGGGTTTGCGGCCAATGGCAATGATCTGCTGGGGCTGTCCCGGAACCTGGGCGAAGTGTATGGCGTCTTTGGCGAGTTCCATCCGCAGCCGAAGACCGGCGGGCTGTTCAACCGGGACTTCATCTCGGTGAATTCGGCCAATTGGGACGGGCTGAGCGAGCTGGAGAAATGGATTTGGGATATCGGTGCGCCGCAATGGCCCTGGGAGCTTGACCAGACACTGGCGGCGCAGGGCGAGACGGTCTTCAACCGGGACACGGCGGACGGCGGCTGTGTTGAATGCCACGGCAAGAAGAAAGGGAAGTTCCGCTCGATCTTCCACACCACCTATGCGACGCCTGTCCTGGATGCAGGCACTGACACCCGTGAATGCGGAGTTCTGGCGCGCAGCGTGAAAACCGGGGTGCTGGACGGTGCCTCCATCCCGCTGACCGGCACCACCCTGGGGGCCGAAGCATCAGCCTTTGATGTGCTGGCGGTTTCCGTAGTCGGTGCGATTGTGCAGCATGGGCTGTCAGGCGCGGACAAGGATTTCATGGCGCTGGCCAAAGCTGCGGGGGATACACCCTCAGCCGAGGATGATCACGAGGTGCTGGAGCGGTTCTCGGATCTGCGCAAGGCTTTCCCGACGGGCGAAAACGCCGGGGTGCTGAAATCCGCGGCAGAGCCGGGCTGCAAGTATGAGGCGCGGGTGCTGGACGGTATCTGGGCCGCTGCGCCCTATCTGCACAATGGCAGCGTGCCCACACTGACAGCGCTGCTGACAGCGCCAGCCGACCGGCCCGCATCGTTCAAGCCCGGCCCGAACTACGATATCGAGGCGGTGGGCATGGCGGCAGAGCAGAGCGCCTTTGATCAAGTGATCGAGACCACCGGCTGCGATCAGCTTGATTCGGGCAACAGCCGCTGCGGCCACGACTACGGCACCAGCCTCTCCGAGGCGGACAAAAAGGCGCTGCTGGAGTACCTGAAGTCGATCTGATGCCGGAAAATGCCGCCGCACCCCTGCCTGCAAGGGCTGCGGCGGCATGAAACCCCTTTCCAAACTGGCTGAACGCGGCTATAGGCACGGCTTCACGCGGGGTGACAGCCTTGGAGGCACCCCGGCAGTCATATTGGAGAATTAAGATGGCAAAAGAGATTCCTGATCTCGTAGTCCAGGAACGTGCGGGGACAGGCAAGGGCGCCGCTCGCGCTGCGCGCCGCGCAGGCATGGTTCCGGGTGTGGTTTACGGTGGCGATGCAGAGCCGCTGGCAATCCAGGTTCCGTTCAACGAGCTGCTGAAAAAGCTGAAAGCCGGCCAGTTCAAGTCCACCCTGTGGAACCTGAAAGTGGAAGGCCATGACGACGTGCGCGTGATCTGCCGCGACGTTCAGCGCGACGTGGTGAAGGACCTGCCGACCCACCTCGACCTGATGCGCCTGCGCCGCACCTCGAAGATCAACCTGTACATCCACGTTGAGTTCATCAACGAGGACAAGGCCCCCGGCATCAAGAAAGGCGGCATGCTGACCGTCGTGCGTCCGGAAGTCGAGCTGAACGTGACCGCCGGCGACATCCCCGAGAAGATCGTGGTGGACCTGGAAGGCCTGAACATCGGCGACGTGATCACCATCTCGTCGGTCGACCTGCCCGCAGGCGCCAAGCCGGTCATCGACCGCGACTTCGTGATCGCCAACATCTCGGCGCCGGCCGGCCTGGCGTCTTCCGATGACGAGGAAGGCGAAGAAGCAGAAGCCGCTGACGAATAAGACCTGCGCCCATCGGGCAACGGTTTCACGGGCTCCCATCCGGGGGCCCGTTTTCTTTTGTGCGCTGCGCATCGCGCAGGAGATTGACTTTCACCGGCGCCGCTGCCCCAGTTCCGTCTGACACAAAGGGGAGCAGGGCATGGCCGATTACGATATTGCCATTGCGGGCGCGGGTGCTGTCGGCATGAGCTGCGCCCTGTGGGCGCAGATGCGCGGGCACCGGGTGCTGCTGGCGGATCCGAACCCGCCGGGATCGGGCGCCAGCTATGGCAATGCCTGCACGCTCGCGACCTATGCCTGCCTGCCGGTGAACGACCCGTCGGTGCTGACGGGACTGCCCGGCCTGATGTTCTCCAAGGACAGCCCGCTGTCGCTGTCTTATGCCCATGCGCTGCGCAACCCGCGCTGGATGCTGTCCTTCCTGGCCAACTGCCGCGCCGCGCCCTCGCGCCGGATTGCGGGCCATCTGGCGGATCTGCTGGCCCATGCGGATGCCGGGATCAACCCGCTGATCGAGGCGGCAGGCGCCCAGGATCTGGTGGTGGCGCGCGGCCAGCTGTCGGTCTGGTCGACGGAAAGGGCGGCGGAGGCGGCGACGGCGGATCTGGAGCAGCGCCGCGCGCTGGGGGTGCCCTGGCGCGAGGTCGGCCCGGAGGAAGCACTGGAGATGGAGCCTGGCCTGCGGCTGCCCGTCAAACGCGCGGTGCATTTCCACGCCGCCCGGCATCTGCGCGACCCGCAGGAGCTGATCACCCGGATGCACCGGGCCTTCACGGAGCTGGGCGGCACCACGCTGCGGGCGCCGGTGGAGGCCGTGCGGGCCTCTGCCACCGGGGTTGAAGTGCGGGCAGACGGCCAAAGCCTGACGGCGGGCCGGGCGGTGATTGCCGGCGGCGCGTTTTCCAAGCGGATTGAGGGGGCAGGCACGGAAAAGCTGCCGCTGGGCACCGAGCGCGGCTATCACCTGATGTATAAAGGCGAGGCGCAGCGGGTGACGCGGCCTGTGGGCTGGGGCGAGGCGGGGTTCTACGCGGTGCCTCATGCGCAGGGCTTGCGGCTGACCGGCACGGTGGAGATTGCCGCGCTGGAGGCGCCTGCGAACCCGCGCCGGCTGGCCTATATCGCCCGCAAGGGGGCCGAGATGCTGGGGCCGCTGCCGGAACCGGACAGCGACTGGCTGGGCTTCCGCCCGACGCTGCCGGATTCGCTGCCGGTCATCGGGCCCAGCCCGCAATCGGACCGGCTGCTGTATGCCTTTGGCCATCAGCACATCGGGCTGACCCTTAGCGGCATCACCGGGCGGCTGATTGCGGATCTGGCGGAAGGCCGCCAGCCCAATATCGCCCTGGCGCCGTTTGCGGCGGACCGGGCCTTCGCCTGAGGCCGCCGGCCTCTGGATTCCGCGGCTCAAATAGGGCATCACTCGGTTTCCTTGAAACGCAAGCGGGCAGAGGCCATGAAACTCTTTGTGGGGCTGGGCAATCCCGGTCCGAAGTATGAGCGCAACCGCCATAACATCGGCTTCATGGCGCTGGACCAGATCGCGTCGGACCATGGGTTCAGCCCCAGGAAATCCAAGTTCCAGGCGCTGATCAGCGAGGGAACCTTGGGCGGCGAGAAGGTGCTGCTCTTGAAGCCGCAGACCTTCATGAACCTGTCCGGCCAGTCGGTGGGCGAGGCGATGCGGTTTTACAAGCTGACGCCTGCTGATGTGGTGGTTCTGCATGACGAGCTGGACCTG
>JABXIA010000264.1 GCA_013373325.1 Paracoccaceae bacterium | reverse complement strand
TCAAGATACTGAAACCGCTGCAGGATCTGTTCCAGCCGTTCTTCGGGAACCATGGGTGCGCCTATTGTTGTTCATGTTTTGGCCAAGTGACCCCCATGTGATATGCTAGAGCCATGCGACATGCCAGAGTCCTTATTGCCACAATCCTTCTCACCCTGCCCGGCCTGGGGCTGGCGGATGTTAAGGCACCCGGCGGCAAGACCATCGACTGCTATTGCACCGACAAATCCGGCTCCCGCGTGGAACTGGGTGAGCTGCGCTGCCTGCAAGTCGACGGCCGCATGTTCATGGCGCAATGCCAGATGTCGCTCAACGTGCCGATGTGGCGCGAAGTGCAAAGCAGCTGCCTGTCGGCGTCGCTGGGGGAGGTACAGGGATCATCCGGCGCGCCATTGGAGCTTCCGCAGCTCTGAGTCAGGGCACCCCGGATGCATCGCAGTCTCTGCGGCGAGAACATGAGTCTGACAAACGCTCCTTAACTGGACCCACCGTGATCGAACATAGCCAGTAGCTCTGCGGTCGTTTTGATAGTCATGCCAAAGCGGCTTTCCAACTCCTCTCTCATGGAGAGGAAATCGTTGTCGTCAGTGACAAACACGTCCCTCCTATCGCGCAGATGTGCCTCAAGGTGGACAACATCCCCCTTGTGCTCCGCGCCAATGATATCCCGAATTGCGTGCAACGGGGTGTCGTCTTCTGCGATCACGCAGCCATCAAGTACGCTAAATGGACTATCAAGGATAGCAGTCGGCAAGTGCTTGTTTGTTGCCTTCCGGTTAGGAGTAATCCGCTCTATCGAAGTTGCATGGATCTCTATGTAACCGTCCACCTCCAGCCTTCGCAAAAGCTTGAAGTTCGCATTTTCGTCACAGGTAACTGTTAAGGCTGCCAAGGCTCTTCCTCCTTACTTGGACTTCCACCATTCGAAGAGTAGAAGCCAAACCACTGAAACTGCGATCAAGACACTTAAGCCAATAGCGCCCTCGTGGAATCCGTGAGTGATCCCAAAGCCCGCTAAAATACAACTTGCTGATCGCAAGAGAACTTTATTTCGACCCACGGCTCACTCCTTTTCTGGATCAATAAAGCTTCACAAACCAAGAAATCACCCAACCTACCAACGCGGCCAATCCGCCAGCCTGCCAGATCGCTAAGCCCGTATTGAAGAACTCGCCTTCGCCAAATACAGGCAGGAAAATGCCCGCGACAAAAATGCATACGGAAGCGAGCCAAGCGGTTACGAATATTGCTTCAAATGGTTGCTCTCTAAACTCAGCGAACAGCTTTTCGCGTTCCCCCTTACTTTTGAACGCCCCCAGATCGCGGCGACAGCCACGTAGATCGTCAAACAAAAAAGACTAGCCCCAATGCGCTACGTGCTCCTTTGCTGCACAGAGCCTTCTGCCCGGTGTTCCTGCAAGAGTTTCAACAGGTATTACGATGCCAGTTCCCGGCAAATAACCCGCCGGGTCAAGGGTGGTTCAGCCGACGCGCCAAGGTCCGGCGCCCAGCCCAACTGTAAGAGGTTGTTTTCAGAAGCCCGAGTACAGGCGGGAGCTTCTGCCTATTCCCCGGCTGTGGCCGCTTGCGGAGCCTCTTCCATTTCCGCCAGCCAGGTGTTGATCCGCTCCCGGTTGGCACCCAGATCGGACCGCCCGAACCGCAGGCGGGCATAAACCTTCAGCAGATCGCCGTCCTGCGCCGCAGTGGTGTAATCGGGAAAGCCCAGCACCTGGGTACGGGTGATATAGGTCACCATGCCGTCGTCCGGACCGCCCGCCAGCACACTGGTGCGCGGCGCATGGCTGGCGATGCGGTGGAACCGCTCCAGCCCGTCCGGCCCGGTCCGGACCACCCGGAACACGCCGCCGCGGAACTCCTTGTCCTCGCTCAGCTCGGGCTGGGTGTTCCAGTCCAGCGGATCGCTCGGCGCCAGCCGGACAAACCCCAGCCCGGCGATAATCGCGGCCAGCAACAGCCAGCCCAGCAGCATCAGCCGCCTCAATGCGGTTTCAAGGTCACCCCTTGCCTCCTCCTCACGCGGCCCTCCCCCGGCCTTCCGCTTGAGGCCGGACCGCTTATCTCGTTGCCACGCCCGGCAGCACGCACAACAGCTCATAGAGCAGGTTGGCGCCCACCAGGGCAGTGTTGCCCGACGGGTCATAAGGCGGCGACACCTCCACAAGGTCGCAGCCCACGATGTTGACCCCCTTCAGGGACCGGATCAGTTCCAGCGCCTGCGGCGTCGTCAGCCCGCCGATTTCCGGCGTGCCGGTGCCCGGCGCATAGGCCGGGTCAAGACTATCGATATCATAGGACACATAGACCGGCCTATTGCCGATATCGCGGCGAATTTCCGCACCCATCTGGTGCAGCGAGCGGTTCCACAATTCCTGCGCCGGGAAGTGCTGGAATCCCCAGCCCTGCGCCTCGGAAAAATCGGTGGCGGCATAGCCGGTGCCGCGGATGCCGATCTGATAGGTCTTGTCAGGGACAATCAGCCCTTCCTCATAGGCCCGCCGGAAGACGGTGCCATGGGTCTCGCGCTCGCCGAACATCTCGTCGTTCACATCCGCATGGGCATCCACATGCACCAGCGCCACGGGACCGTATTTCTTGGCTATGGCGCGCAGTATCGGCAAGGTGATCGAATGATCGCCGCCCATCGCCACCGGGATCACCCCGCCGGACAGAATCGCATCATAACTGTCTTCAATGATCCGCAGCGATTCCGGCAGCGAAAACGTATTGATCGCCAGATCACCGATGTCGGCAATGTTCAGACTGTCAAAGGGCGCCGCCCCGGTTGCCATGTTGTAGGGCCGCAGCATCGCGCTTTCCGAGCGGATCTGCTTGGGGCCGAAACGGGTGCCTGACCGCCAGGAAGTGCCGATATCCATCGGAACCCCCAGCACAGCTACATCCAAACCGTCCAGCGAAGTCGCCTGCGGCAGCCGCATAAAGGTGTTCGGCCCGGAAAACCGCGCCAGGTCATTGCCGCTGATCGGCTGATTGAAGTCAGTCATTGTCTCTCATGTTCCAGCCAAGAAGGCAGATAATTTCCGTCGCTGCGTGTGCTCCGGCAATAGCAGTTGCGCCAGTTGTGTCAAAGGGCGGAGAGACCTCCACCACGTCGCCGCCCTTGATATTGATGCCGGCAATCTCCCGCAGGATACGGGCGGCCTGCGCCAAACTCAGCCCGCCCCAGACCGGGGTGCCGGTGCCGGGCGCAAAGGCCGGGTCCAGGCAGTCGATATCAAAGGTCAGATAGACTGGCCGGTCCCCCAGGATGTTCTTGATCCGCCGCGCGGTTTCCACCGGTCCGATCTCGTGAACCGTGGGCGCGTCGATGATATTGACCCCCAGCGTGTCGTCATTGGTGGTGCGGATCCCCACCTGCACGGACGTGGCCGGATCGACGATCCCTGTCTTCACGGCCTTGTAGAACATGGTGCCATGATCGACCCGGTCCATGTTGTCATCCGCCCAAGTGTCCGTATGGGCATCGAACTGCAGCAGCGAAATGGGCCCGTATTTCTCCGCATAGGCTTTCAGGATCGGAAAACTGATGTAGTGATCCCCGCCCAGCACGACGGAGGCCGCATCCGCCGCCAGAATGCCGCGGATATGCTCCGTCAGCGCTGCGGGAAACTCAGGCACATTGGCGTGATCAAAGGCCAGGTCGCCGTAATCCGCAATCGCCAGGGTGCTGAGCGGTTTGTAAGGCCAGCCATAGGGCTCATCCGGCGCCTGCATGGACGATGCCTCCCGGATTGCCCGCGGTCCCAGCCGGGTGCCGGACCGGTTGGTTACGGCCTGGTCAAACGGCACGCCAGTCACCGCGATGTCCACGCCCGCCAGATCCTTGGTGTATTTCCGGCGCAGAAAGGATGTCGCCCCGCCAAAAGTGATTTCCGGGCTCAGCCCCTTCAAATCCTCGCGGGTGAAGGCGTGATCGACGATGCGTTTTGCGTCTTCCAATGCCATGGCGGAGTGTCCCGGTTCTTATCCTGACCTTTTGATCAACTACAGGCCCAGCGGGTCATTGTCATCACTCAGCGCCACTAGCCGTTCAGTGGCTGCGCACGCTCTACCAGCCGGGCAAAGAAGGACGCTCCCACCGGTGCAATCGCGTCATTGAAATCATACTTCGGATGGTGAAGTCCGGCGCTGTCGCCCTGCCCGAGGAAGAGGTAAGAGCCGGGCCGGGCCTGCAGCATATAGGCGAAATCCTCTGCCCCCATCTCGCGTCCGCCGTCAGCCTCCACATTGGCATCGCCGGAAATCTCCTTGGCAACGTCCACCGCAAAGGTGGTCTTTTCGGCGTCATTGAACGTGGCCGGATAGCCGATCTCATAGTCCAGTTCTGCCTCAACGCCGTAACTCGCCGCCTGCCCGGCAACGATCTCCTTCATCCGGCGCATCACCATCTTCTGCACGTCGGGGTTAAACGTGCGCACGGTACCATTGATATAGGCGGTATCGGGTATCACGTTGTCGACGGTCCCGGTGTGGATCTGGGTGACCGATACCACCAGATCCTCCAGCGTGTGATGGTTACGGCTGACGATGGTCTGGATCGCCTGCGCCATGCCGCAGGCCGCCATCACAGGGTCGCGGGTTTCATGCGGCATTGCGCCATGGCCGCCCTTGCCCTGAATATGGATGTGGAAGGTATCAACCGCAGCCATCAGTGCGCCCGGTGTTGTCAGAAAATGACCCTCCGGCAGGCCGGGCGCATTGTGCAGCGCATAGACCTCGCCAATATCAAACCGCTCCATGATGCCCTCTTCGACCATGATGCGCGCGCCGCCGATCGCTTCCTCGGCGGGCTGGAAGATCAGCGCAACGCGTCCCTTGAAGTTGCGCGTCTCTGCCAGGTACTTCGCCGCCCCCAGCAGCATCGTTGTATGGCCGTCATGGCCGCAGGCATGCATGTTGCCCGCATGGCCGGAGGCATAGTCCACCCCGGTTTCCTCAGGGATCGGCAGCGCGTCCATATCGGCGCGCAACCCGATGGTCGGACCCTCGCCCTGCCCGTTGATGATTGCCACCATACCCGTCTGCGCAATGCCCTCATGCAGTTCATCCACGCCAAACTCCCGCAGCCGCTCCGCCACAAAGGCGGCGGTCTTGGGCAGGTCCAGCGCCAGTTCCGGAATCTGGTGCAGATGCCGCCGCCAGGCCTTCATCCCCTCGGCATAATCGGCAATACGGTTCACAACG
>JABXIA010000155.1 GCA_013373325.1 Paracoccaceae bacterium | reverse complement strand
GAGCGCTTCCAGGAAGTCGACGGTGTTCTTGAGGTAGGCCGCCGGGTTGAAGCCGAGGTTCTGCACCGCCACGGTGTAGCCGCCCATGATGCCGATGATGTCGCCGGCACCGACCAGCACCGGCACCGTGATCAGCGCCGCCAGCACCCGCGGGGCCACCAGGTATTTCATCGGATGGGTGGACAGCGTCACCAGCGCGTCGATCTGTTCGGTCACCTTCATGGTGGCAATCTCTGCCGCGATGGAGGAGGTCACGCGCGCCGCGATCATCAGCCCGACCAGCACCGGGCCAAGTTCCCGCACCATGCCAATGGCAACGATCTGCGGCACCACGGCTTCGGCGTTGAACCGGGCGCCGCCTGCATAGATCTGCAGCGCCAGTGCGCCGCCGGTGAAAATCGCGGTGAGGCCGACGACGGGCAGCGACAGCCAGCCGACGTTCAATAGCGCCTGAAAGAACTCGCGCGGGTAATAGGGCGGGCGGATCATGTGGCTGAAGGCAGACAGGGCAAACAGCGCCGCGCGGCCGACAGCCGCCAGCCCCGCTAGGGCGGTGCGGCCCAGCCGGGCCAGGAGAGCGATTGGATTCATCCCAGATATGTCCGCGCCGACCGGTGGCCCGAGGAGGTCAGGATCTCATAGCCGATTGTGCCTGCCGCGTCGGCCAGCATGTCGACGGTCTGACGCTCATTGAGGATCGCCAGCATCTGCGGCACCTCATCCAGGTCGGTGACATCCACGGTGATCAAGTCCATCGAAACGCGGCCGACCACGGGGCAGGGGGTCTCGCCCGCATAGACGTGAATACCGCCATTGCCCATCGCCCGGTGCAGCCCGTCGGCGTAACCTGCGGCGACAGTTGCAATGCGGCTGGGGCGCTGGGCGACCCAGGCATTGCCGTAACCGGCGCTTTCGCCCGGTTCCATATCGCGCACCTGAATGACCGGCAGGTCCAGCTGCACCACCGGCACCGCGTCGGTGAACGGCAGCCCGCCATAAAGCCCGACACCAGGGCGGCAGAGGTCAAAGTGATACTCCTTGCCCAGCAGCATGCCACCGGTGGCGGCCAGCGAGCGCGGCACCTCCAGCCCGTCCGTCATTTCGCGGAAGGTCTTGAGCTGCTGCGCATTCATGTCATGCGCGGGCTCATCGGCGCAGGCCAGATGCGAAATCAGCAGCACCGGGTTCTGACCCAGGGCAATCTCTGCCACCGCGGCCCATTCGCCGTGTTCCATCCCCAGCCGGTTCATGCCGCTGTCCAGCTGCACCCCGAACGGGTGGCCCGGCAGGGTTTCGAAATGGCGCAGCATCTGATCCAGCGAGTTCAGCATCGGCGTCAGCTGGAAATCCTTGAGCAGCTTTGCATCGCCCTCCATATGGCCGGAGAACACCGAGATGCCGGGGCCCGGCCCCAGCGCACGGCGCAGCGCGCCGCCTTCCTCGGCTGCCGCCACAAAGAAATTGCGCGCGCCGGCCTTGGCCAGCGCCTTGCCCACCCGGCCTGCATCCAGGCCGTACCCGTTCGCCTTCACCACCGCTGCGGTCTCGCAGCCGGTCAGCGCATCCAGATTCCGCCAGTTGGTGACCAGCGCATCCAGGTTGATTGTCAGTTTTGCCGTGCTCATGCGGTGTTCATGACATGGGAGGGGCGCAGGTCAAGTGGGAAAACCCGCCACACAGGCCAATAGTTGCCTGCTTTCAGGGTGCTGGGCAGTCTGTGGCAGCCAGCTCAGGCGGGCATCTGCTGGGTGGCGCAATGGATGCCGCCGCCCAGTTCCGCCAGCAGATCGGTGTCCAGCATCACCAGCTCACGCCCGGGATAGTGGCGGCGCAGCGCCTCTGCGGCCAGCGCATCAGTGCGTTTGTCGCCGCTTTGCGGCGCGATCACCCCGCCGTTGCAGACGTAATAGTTCACGTAACTGCACTGGCTGTTCACGTCCCTGATCCGCCCGCCCTCGGGCCAGGGCAGGGTGTCGACCTGAAGGCCCGCTTCCAGCAGGCGCCGTTGCAACTGCCGGGCCGAGGCATCAAACGGGTCATTTGGAACAGGCGCCTCTGCCAGCATCATCAGCGCGCGGCCCCCACCGGTAAAGCGGGCCAGCCCGTCGATGTGGTCGTCGGTCACGTCCTGGCCCTTGACGCCTTTGCCCCAGATCATCCGGTCCGCGCCATATGCGGCCAGCAGGGCCGTTTCAATTTCATCGCGGCCAGCGCCGGGATTGCGGTTCTGGTTCACCCAGCTGCTTTCATTGGCCATCAACAGGCCATGGCCGTCCGCCTCTGCTCCTCCGGCCTCGCCCCTGATGCCGCTGTCAAACAGCGGCAGCCCCAGCCGGTCCGCCACCCGGGCAGCGATGCGTTCATCATTTGGCAGATGGTAGCGGCCCCAGCCGTTGAAATTCAGCTGCCGCACCGACAGTTGCCCGCGCCCGTCGCGCCCGAACAAGGGACCGGAGTCGCGGCACCACAGATCATCTGCAGGGATGTCCCACAGCTCGACCTTGCCGGACAGCTTGCGCCGGGCGCGGGCGTGCTCTTCCGGCGCCGTCAGCATCACTACCGGCTCGAACTCCGCAACCGTGTTGGCAATCCGCGCAATCTGGTTTTGCACCTGCTTGCGGTAGCGCCCGGTGCCATAGACCTCAGTCGTCACCGGCCATTGCATGAAGGTCAGCTGATGCGGTGCCTCCTCGGGCGGCACCCGGAACCCGTCCTGTGCCATGCCCGGACCTCCCGCAATGGACAGCGCGCCGGCGCCCGCAGCACCGGCCATTGAACCGGCCAGAAAACGGCGGCGGTTAATAACCGCCGTCCTCATGCCCCTGCTGCCAGGCCTTGGCGAGGTTGCCGAAGCGGGTGAACTGCGCCTCGAACGACAGTTCCACCGTGCCGATGGGGCCGTGACGCTGCTTGCCGACGATCACCTCGGCCTTGGCGTGCAGCCGCTCCATCGCCTGCTTCCACTCTTCCATCTTTTCCAGCTCGTGGTCGCCGGGCTTTTCCCGTTCCTTGTAGTATTCCTCGCGGAACACGAACATCACCACGTCGGCGTCCTGCTCGATCGAGCCCGATTCCCGAAGGTCCGACAGCTGCGGGCGTTTGTCTTCGCGGTTTTCCACCTGACGCGACAGCTGCGACAGCGCGATCACCGGGATGTTCAATTCCTTGGCAATCGCCTTCATCCCCATCGAGATTTCAGCGATCTCGTTGACCCGGTTGTCCGACATGCCGCGGCAAAGCTGCAGATAGTCGATCACCAGAAGGTCCAGCCCGTGGGTCCGCTTCAGGCGGCGGGCGCGCGCGGCCAGCTGCGAGATCGGGATCGCGGGCGTGTCGTCAATGAACAGCGGGCAGCTTTCCAGATCCTTCGCCGCCTGCACAAAGCGGCGGAATTCGCTTTCGGTCATGTCGCCCTGGCGGATCTTGTGCGAGGAAATTTCTGACGCTTCCGCCAGAATACGCCCCGCCAGCTGCTCGGCGCTCATCTCGAGACTGAAGAACCCCACCACGCCGCCATCCAGCGCGCCTTCCGATCCGTCGGGTTTCACCCCGCGTTTATAGGCCTTGGCGACGTTGAAGGCGATGTTGGTCGCCAGCGACGTCTTCCCCATAGAGGGGCGGCCTGCGAGGATAAGAAGGTCCGAGGGATGCAGGCCGCCAAGTTGTTTGTCGAGGTCCATCAGGCCTGTCGAGATGCCGGCCATGCCGCCACCGCGCTGGTACGCCTCGTTTGTCACATTGACCGCTTCGGTGACGGCCTTAAGGAACGATTTGAAACCGCTTTCCGTCTGGCCCTGCTCTGCCAGCTGGTAAAGCGACTGCTCTGCCTCAACGATCTGCTCTTTAGGTTCTGATGCCACGTCTACGCGGCGCGCCTTTTCTGCAATCGATTGGCCCAGGGCGATCAGCTCGCGCCGGATCGCCAGGTCGTAAATCATCTGCGCGTAATCCCGCACCGCAAAGGCGGAGATCGACGCGCCCGCGAGCTTGGCCAGATAGGCCGGCCCGCCCAGTTCCTTCAGCCCCTCGTGATCCTCCAGGAACGCCTTCAGTGTCACCGGCGAGGCCAGCGCGTTCTTGGAGATCCGCGCCGCCGCAACCTCATAGATGCGGGCATGGACCGGGTCGTAGAAATGCGACGAGTCGATGATCAGCGCGATTTTGTCGTAGACCTCGTTGTTGGTCAGGATCGCACCCAGGAGCTGCTGTTCCGCCTCCACCGAATGCGGCAGTTCGTTGTCCGGCATCGCCTGGTCCGCTTGCGCGGGGGCCGGCAGATTGTCCGGCATCGGGGCGGGGGGCGGCATATCGCCGTCGAAAGGGGTAATCTCGTTCATCACTGCTCTCGTCACTCGGCCCGCTTATACGGTGCCGCGCGGGTTTCTCCTATCTGGGAATCTCTGTGGATTCCCTGTGGATAAAGCCGCAGGGTTTGTGGGCCGTTTACCATGATAGGCCAGCAAGCCTGTCCTATTCAGGCTACATGATGCGGTGCGCTGTGGGAAGGCCCCAAGATCTGCGCATCAACCTGTGCGGGAAACGATTCGGGGCAGGCTTGTCCACATCCCGTCCCGTAACGCTTTCCCTCGCGTTAAGCTGCAGGGGGCGCGGCAGGACACCGGGGCCGGCACGGAAGGCGGTTTGGCACCCTGCGGGGGCGTGCAGGGCGGGCGGTTCCGCCCGCCATCCGATCAGGCCTTATGCGCTTCCTGCCAGGCGCGCGGGTCTTTCAGGAACTTTTCCACCTCGGCCAGCGTCTCTTCGCTGAAGCTCTTCTGCGCCTTGGCCTCGGCCAGCACGTCCCACCAGGTGCACAGGTAATGCAGCTCAACCCCGTGGTCGCCCAGGCGCTTGGTGGTTTCGGGGAAGATGTCGTAGTAGAAGATCACCGCGGTATGGCCGCAAGCAGCACCGGTTTCACGGATCGCATCGACAAAGGACAGTTTGGAACCACCGTCGGTGGTCATGTCCTCCACCAGCAGCACGCGCTGATCCTCGGTCATCACCCCTTCGATGCGGGCATTGCGGCCATAGCCCTTGGGCTTCTTGCGCACATAGGTCATCGGCAGCGCCATCCGTTCGGCCACCAGCGCGCCGAAGGGGATGCCGGCGGTTTCGCCGCCCGCGATATTGTCAAACGCCTCGAAGCCGGCGTTGCGCATCACGGTCACGGTCAGGAAGTCCATCAGCGTGGTGCGGATGCGCGGAAAGGAGATCAGCTTGCGGCAGTCGATATAGCTGGGCGAGGGCAGGCCGGACGCCAGCGTGTAGGGCTCATCCGTGTTGAAATTCACCGCGCCGATTTCCAGCAGCATCCGGGCCGACAGGCGGGCGATTTCTTCTTTGGACGGGTAGGAGGTGGGGATCATGGTCGGGTCCTTTCAGGCGCCAGGAAAATTCGAACCTTCCTGGCAAATTTCTTCGAAGAAATTTGCGGCTCAGCCGCCGGCGTTCCAATGAACAGGGAAGCCCGGATCAAACACGGTAACAGGCCCGTCGCCGCTTTCGATCTTCTCCGGGAAAGCCACCGGCGCATCCTGTTTGGTCAGGGTCAGCGTCTCGCTGCTCACCGGCAGGCCATAGAACGCCGGGCCGTTTTCCGAGGCAAAGCCAGCCAGCTTGTCCAGCGCGCCCTCTTCCTCGAACACATGCGCCAGCAGGGACATGGTGTTGGTGGCGGTAAAGCAGCCCGCACAGCCGCAGGCGCTTTCCTTGTTCGGGTCGGTGTGCGGGGCGGAGTCGGTGCCGAGGAAATAACAGGGCAGTCCGGAAGTGGCGGCGATACGCAGGGCTTGACGATGATTTTCGCGCTTGGCCACAGGCAAACAGTAGTAGTGCGGCTTGATGCCGCCGACCAGGATGTGGTTGCGGTTGATGATCAGATGGTGTGTTGTGATCGTCGCCGCCAGGTCAGAGCCGCCAGATTGCGCATAAACCGCGCCTTGGGCGGTGGTGATATGCTCCATAACCACGCGCAGGCCTGGGGTGGCCTGGCGAAGCGGGTCCAGCACCCGGTCGATAAACACTTCTTCACGATCAAAGATGTCGATGTCAGGGTCGGTGACTTCGCCATGCACACACAGCGGCAGGCCGATCTCGGCCATTTTTTCGAGCACCGTGCGGACGTTGTCGAAATTGGTCACACCGGAGGCCGAATTGGTGGTGGCACCCGCCGGATACAGCTTCACCGCTTTGACCAGCCCGCTGGCGTGGGCCGCAGCCACATCCGCCGGGTCGGTGTCCTCGGTCAGGTACAGCGTCATCAGCGGTTCAAACGCCATCCCCTCCGGCAGCGCCGCCAGAATGCGCTCGCGGTAGGCCGCGGCCTGCGCCCCGGTCACCACCGGCGGCACCAGATTCGGCATGATGATCGCGCGGCCGAAATGGCGGGCGGTTTCGGGCAGCACGGCCTGCAGCATGGCGCCGTCGCGCAGGTGCAGGTGCCAGTCATCGGGGCGGGGGATGGTCAGCGTCTGGGTCATGCGCGTGCGTTAGCACATGGCGGCGGGGAAACAAAGCGGCAGAATGCCCGCGGGCCCGGCTGGATCAGCGCTTGTCCGGGATGGCGAATTCACCGCTTTCTGCCCGCTTCTGCATCTCCTCCAGGCGGCGGCGGAACCGGGGTGCCCGCATTCGCTCCGTCACGTTGCGGCACAGAAGCGCAATCAGCACTCCGCGGTCCTCCCGCTCGAGCCGGCCCAGAAGGTTGCGCAGGAAGAAGGGGTTGTTGCGCCGCGCCCGGAAAAGCTTGCAGAAAGCCGCCTCCGACAGCTTGCCGCTGCCAGCCAGCGACAGGATGTGATAGAGCATCTCCATCTCGATCAGACGGGTCTGCACCGCGTCTCCCATGTGGCTGGCGCGCAGCCGGGTGACATTTCTGCGGGCAAACAGCGCTGCGTGCATCGCGTCAAGCCGCACCTGCGGGTCATAGATGACAAAGGCCTGCCCGGCGGCATCCAGCATGTCCGGCGCATATCCGTAGCGGTCGGTGAACGACAGCCGCCGGTTCTCGGCAAAGCGGTCGTCCCATTCGGTCATCCGCGGGTCCAGTGTCGCCTGCGGCTGCACCGCCACGACGGTGGCACCGGGCGAGGCCACGGAATACGCCGCCGCCGCATAGCCGCAGGGGCCTGCTCCGTAGAACAGCACGTTTTCGAATTCGTCAAAGAAGCCGTCGTCGATCAGCTGATCGAAGAAGCCATAGATACGCTCGTCGCGAAACCAGGTGTCGCCGTCTGAGACCACGCACATATGCGACCAGCCCAGGTTCTTGACCAGATCAAACCCCAGCGGCTGCGCCTGATCCGACAGGTTGTGGATGCCCTGTATGGTCTCAAACGTCACCAGCAGGGTATTGCCCTGGTCGATGAAGGTGGTGAAATGCTTGTCACCCAGCGGCTGATACATGCCGTGCTGTTCGGCCAGCGCCGCCATCCGGGCCTTCCACTGTGCCGGTTTCAGCCCGGAAAGGTCTTCATCCAGATTTTCGAGTCCGTCCTGCATGACTTCCACCTTGAGTCCCCCCTGCGCCGAGCGGCGGTTTTGCTGATTTACGCCTAGGTGACAAATAAGGCTAAATTTGGAAAAACTAAGGCCTCTTTACTGTCTGGTCCGGGGCGATCAGCGGGCCATTGCCTGCCTTTTGCACGCTTGCTTCCTTTCAGCCCGGCTGTTTGCCGCCCTCAGCCGCCAGCCCCAGCATGGCAAAGCGCCGCATCTTTGCGCCTTCCTCCGCCGTCAGCACCCGCGCAGGCGGCGACATCAGCAGGCGGGTGAACAATGCCCTGTTTTCTTCCGCCAGCATCAGCTCCAGGAACTGCGCCTTGCGCCAGGCGACGGCAGTGCCATGCAGCCGGGCCAGTTCCGTATCCGCCATCAGCTCCGCCTGCAGCGCGGCGCGCGCGGGCGCATAGCGGGCAATCGCATTGTCCTCGCAGGCAGCATAGTTGCGCTCCACCCAGTAATCCATGCCCAGCGGCGCCTGCCGGTTCACCCGGCCGCGGGCCGCCTTCACCACATAGCTCTCCATCGCACCCAATGGGTAATGGTTCAGCTGCGCCAGCCGCGTGTTGGACTGGCCGTAATCGGAAAACAGCCGTTTGGTCTTGAACGCATCCCCCAACTCGCGCCCCTCGCAGTCAAACCAGCGGTAGTGCTGCAGCCGCGCCTTGTCCTTGATGCTGCGGGGCCGGTGAACGCCGCATTTCCCATAGGTGCCGTCGTTACGGTAGAGCGTCTTGAACATCACTGCCCGCCAGGGCCAATGGATCACCTCCGGCGCGCAGCACGTGAACTGCTCCGTCACCGGGCGGTCCTGAAACTCAAACACGCCGCCATTGCCGAACAGCCGCCAGGTGAGGGGGATGGCATCTGCATCCGGCAGCTCCGCCAGCAGGTCCGTCACCGTTCCATCGCCTGTCTTGATGCAGGGGAACTCGTCGATATCCGCCACCAGCACCCAATCCGCGGCCTTCATCAGCGGATGCTTGTCCGCCATCTTGAGCGCGGTGAACTGGATGCCCTCGCGGCCATAGGGCCCGTCGTTGCGCATATGCGCCAGCTGCCCCATCGCCTGCAAGCGGTCCAGCATCGCATCGGTCCCGTCCTGGCAATCGTTGGAAAACACCAGGAAATCGGTGAAGCCGGCGGCGCGGTAATGGGCCAGCCATTCCAGCAGGAACGCGCCCTCGTTGCGCACGCAAAGAATGGCCAGCACCCGCATCGTCACACGCCCCCGCAGTGCCGGGCTGCCGGTTTGAACCGCATCTGGGGTGTCTTGCTCATGCCTCGGCCTTCATTGCTTTGCTGCCAGTCTTACCCGAAGGCAGCTGTGATACAAACCCTGCCGCTTCGCCGCAGCGTCGCAGGCACCCGCCGCTTGACCGATGCGCCTGCCCGTGGCCTGTTGGGCGGGGCAAGGGGAGGTCAGACATGCAGGCACAATCCATCGAACAGGTGCAGGACCTGCTGTCGCAGCAGGGCTACGTCTGCGGCCGGGCGCTTGCCACAGTGGTGTTCCTCTCGCTGAAACTGGGCCGCCCGCTGTTCCTGGAGGGCGAGGCCGGCACCGGCAAGACAGAGATCGCCAAGGCACTGGCCGCCGCGCTGGGCCGCCGCCTGATCCGCTTGCAATGCTACGAGGGGCTGGATGCCGCCAGCGCGGTCTATGAATGGAACTTCGCAGCCCAGATGGTTGCCATCCGCACGTCTGAAGCTGCGGGTGAGGCCGCAGGCAGCGCCGGCCGCGCCGCGCTCCAGAACGAGTTGTTCTCCTCTGATTACCTGATCGAACGCCCGCTCCTGCAGGCCATGCGCCCGGATGAGCACGGCGCCCCGGTGCTGCTGATCGACGAGCTGGACCGCACCGATGAACCCTTTGAGGCCTTCCTTTTGGAGGCACTCAGCGATTTCCAGGTGACGATCCCCGAACTTGGCACCATCCACGCGCCGGAGCCGCCGATTGTCATCCTCACCTCCAACCGCACCCGCGAGGTGCATGACGCTCTGAAACGCCGCTGCCTCTACCATTGGGTGGATTACCCCGATTTCCAGCGCGAGCTTGACATCCTGCACGCCCGCGCGCCCGAGGCCAGCGAACAGCTCAGCCGCGAGATCGTCGCTTTCGTGCAATCGCTGCGCACCGAAGATCTGTTCAAAAAACCGGGCGTCGCGGAAACCATCGACTGGGCCAATTGCCTCCTGGCGCTCGACGTGATCGCCCTCAGCCCCGAGGTGATCGCCGACACCCTCGGCGCCATCCTGAAATACCAGGACGACATCGCCCGCCTGCACGGCTCCGAGGCCAAGCGCATCCTTGATCAGGCCAAGGCCAGCCTGGACGCGGCCTGATGCTTCATCTTTCTGGAAATACTCCGGGGGTATGGGGGCAGCGCCCCCATGAGCGCTAGTGCCTGACTACCCGCCGCTCTCCCTGCCGGACGACCCCAAGCTGCTCCGCAACATCACCCATTTTGCCCGCGCCCTGCGCAAGGCGGGGCTGCCCATCGGCCCGGGCCGGGTGCTGGATGCCGTGCGCGCGGTCGCGGCGGCAGGTTTTACCAGCCGGCAGGACTTTTACTGGGCCTTGCACGCCTGTTTCGTCACCAAGCCGGAGCAGCGGGTTGTATTTTCCCAGGTCTTCCGCCTGTTCTGGCGCGATCCGCGCTATCTGGAGCAGATGATGGCCGCCATGCTGCCCGCCATCCGCGGCGTGCAGGAGGACCGCCCTGCAAAACCTGCTGAAAAACGCGCCGCAGAGGCGCTGCTGGACGGCATGCTTGACCAGCCGGACGTTCCGGAAGCGGAGCAGGAAGGAACGGAGATTGAGATCGACGCCTCCCGCACCATGTCGGCGGAGGAACGCCTAAGGACGCTGGATTTCGAACAGATGAGCACGGCGGAAATTGCTGCCGCCAAGCGCATTCTGGCGCAGCTGAAACTGCCGGTGACCCCGATCCAGTCCCGCCGCCTGATGGCGGCGCCGCGGGGGCACCGGGCCGACTGGCGCAAAACCTTACGCAATGCCGCGCGGCAGGGCGGCGACCTGCAGCAGATCGCCCGCGCCAAACGCCGCATCCGCTGGCCCAATCTGGTGGTGCTCTGTGACATCTCCGGCTCGATGAGCCAGTACAGCCGTATCATCCTGCATTTCCTGCACGCCGCGGCCAATGCAACGGGGCAGGGCTGGGCAAGGGTGCACGGCTTCACCTTCGGCACCCGCCTGACCAACATCACCCGCCACCTGGCGCAGCGCGATGTGGACACGGCGCTGGCCGCCGCGGGGGCAGAGGCGCAGGACTGGGAGGGCGGCACCCGGATCGGCGATTGCCTGCATGCTTTCAACCGCGACTGGTCGCGCCGGGTGATGGGGCAGGGCGCGGTGGTGCTCTTGATCACCGACGGGCTGGACCGCGGCGACCCCGAAGGCCTCGCGCGCGAAATGCAGCGCCTGCAGCTGTCCTCCCGCCGGCTGATCTGGCTGAACCCCTTGCTGCGCTGGGACGGCTTTGCCCCCAAGGCGCAGGGCATCCGGGCCATGCTGCCCTATACCGACAGCTTCCGCGCCGGCCACTCCATCGCCTCGCTGCAGGATCTGGCGCAGGTGATCTCCAGCCCTTCGGATGCGGGTGATAAAGCGCGGCTGATGGCAATGCTTTAGCCGCCGCCGCTTGCAATCCGCCGCGCAAGTGCCGATTTTGACAGCAACTCCCGCCGCAACCCTTAAGGCCCGCCGATGCTAACCATGACCCCGTTTGAGCACGCCCCGGAAACCGCGCTGGACTGGCACAGGGCGGGCACTGGCGCGGCGCTGGCCACCGTGGTGCAGACCTGGGGCTCCGCCCCGCGCCGCACCGGGTCCCAGCTGGTGGTCTCGGGGGAGGGGCAGATCGAGGGCTCGGTCTCCGGCGGCTGCGTCGAGGGCGCGGTGGTGGGCGAGGCGCTGGAGGCCTTGCAGGACGGCCAGCACCGGCTCTTGGAATTCGGCGTCAGCGACGCGGACGCCTTTGCCGTCGGCCTCGCCTGCGGCGGCACCATCAAGGTGCTGGTGGAGCCGGTGGGCTCGGCGCTGCCCGGGAACCTGCTGGAGGATCTGGTGGCCGCCCGCGCAGCCCGTACCCCGGTGGCCTATGAGGTGAACCTCGCCACCGGCGCCCGCCGCCTCACGTACGCAGATTACCCGGACCGGATGCGCATGGACCGCTCCGGGCTGGAGGAAGACGGGGAGACCTTCGTGGCGGTTCACAACCCGCCCCTGCGGCTGGTTTGCGTCGGTGCGGTGCATATCACCCAGGCGCTGGTGCCGATGGCGCGGATCGCGGGTTATGACCCTGTGATCATCGACCCCCGCACGGCTTTTGCCTCACCGGAGCGGTTCCCGGGTGAGACCCTGATGGACGACTGGCCGGATGAGGCGGTCGAAAAGCTGGGGCTGGATACCCGCACCGCGCTGGTGCTGCTGACCCACGACCCGAAGCTTGACGACCCGGCACTGCAAGCCGCACTGGCGTCGGGTGTTTTCTACATCGGCGCGCTGGGCAGCAAGAAAACCCACGCCTCCCGCGTCGCCCGGATGCAGGAGGCGGGGTTCACCGAAGACCGGATCGCCCGCATCCATGGCCCCATCGGTCTTGATATCGGGGCCGCCAGCCCGGCGGAAATCGCCGTCTCGATCCTGGCGGAAATGACCGCCGTCCTGCGCGGCAAACAGCCATGAGGTTCGGCCCGGTCCCCTTGGATGACGCCGAGGGTGCCATTCTTGCGCACTCGCTTCAGGGCGCCACGCGCAAGGTCGCCAAGGGTACGGTGCTGACCGGCGAGGACCTCGCAGACCTTTCCGCCGCGGGCCATGGCACCCTGACCGTTGCCCGGCTCGACCCTGCCGACCTGCACGAGGATGCGGCGGCGGAGGCGCTGGCAAGCGCTCTGGTGCCGGACCCCTCCGCACAGGGCATCCGCATTTCCGGCGCCGGCACCGGACGGGTGAACCTTTATGCGACAGGCGCCGGGCTGGTGCGGCTGGACCGGGACAAGCTGGAGGCGGTCAACGCGGTAGATCCGATGATCACGGTTGCCACCGTGCCGGATTATCACCGCGCCGATGCAGGCGGCATGCTGGCGACCATCAAGATCATCTCCTACGGCGTGCCCGCCGATGCCATCCGCCGCGCCAGCGAAGGGGCAGGGGACGCGATCCGGGTTCTGCCGCCCGTCCTGTCCTCTGCCACGCTGATCGAAACCACGGTGAGCGAGGACACCCCTTCGGACAAGGGCCGCGCCGCGATGGCGGGCCGCCTGCATCGGATGGGCATAACCCTCACGCCCCGCGTGGTCGTGCCGCATCAGGAAGACGCGCTGGCGGAAGCCATCGCAAACGCGTCCGGGAAGCTGGTTCTGATCCTCACCGGCTCCGCCACCTCAGACACTCACGACGTGGCGCCTCAAGGGCTGCGGCAGGCAGGCGGCACGGTGACCCGTTTCGGCATGCCCGTGGATCCCGGCAACCTGCTGTTTCTCGGAAAACATCAGGAGAGGGTGGTCATCGGCCTGCCGGGCTGCGCCCGCTCGCCGGCCCTCAACGGCGCCGATTGGGTGCTGGAGCGGGTGATCTGCGGGCTGCCTGTCAGTTCCGCCGATATCGCCGCCATGGGGGTTGGCGGGCTGCTCAAGGAAATTCCCACCCGCCCGATGCCGCGCCGCGATGCAGAAGGCTGAATGCGGCACTGCAGCGCGGGATTTGTGACGCAAGGTCACAGCCTTGGGTGAGCCCTGCTGACGCGAATTTGCACTTCTGTTCCCCCGGAAAACACTTCGCGGAACGGGGGCACCCGTGCTTAACTCCCCTCAGCCAGACAAAAACAAGCTAAAGGGAGGGTACTATGGCCAAGGTCTCCATG
>JABXIA010000328.1 GCA_013373325.1 Paracoccaceae bacterium | reverse complement strand
TCTTCGCCCAGCAGGCGGACCAGCTCCCCGCGGCGCGGGGCCGGCACCAGGCGCCAGGATTTGAAGGCGGATTTGGCGGCGGCGATCTGCGCTTCGGCCTCAGCCGTGCTGTGCGGTTTCAGCCGGGCGATTTCGCTGCCGTCCACCGGCGTGGTGACGGAAAGGCTGCCGCCGGTCAGTTCGGCTTGCGTGAGGCCGGCAGCGGCGAGAATGTCGGAATGGGGCATGTCGGATTCCTTTGGATGCGAGGGCAGGCATGAGCAAAACTTTAGCCTGCTTTGCGCTAATGTCCCGCCGGGCGTCGGTCTGATATAGAAATTGCACCCTCCGGCGCGGATTGCTATTGAAACTAAATCCTGAAGCTATGAGCAAAGATCATATGATTGCCCCGCGCCGCTTTCTGCCCTCGATCCCGTCTCTCCTGGCGCTGGAGGCGGTTGACCGGCTCGGCAGCGCCTCGGCGGCGGCGGAGGATCTGTCGCTGACGCAAAGCGCCATCAGCCGCCAGCTGAAGCAGCTGGAGGAGCAGATGGGCGTGGATCTGATTGCCCGGGACCAGATGCGGATGCAGCTGACGCCGGCGGGCACGGGCTTTGCCAAGGAGGCGCGCGCGATCCTGACGCGGCTGGCGCAGGCCTCGGTCAAGTTGCGCGCCAATCCGGACGGCGGCAGTTTCACCCTGTCGATCCTGCCGTCCTTTGGCCTGCATTGGCTGGCGCCGCGGCTGAGGGAGTTTGCCGCGGCGCATCCCGGCATCACGGTGAACCTGCATACGCACAACCTGCCGTTCAGCTTTGACGCGGGGACGGCGCAGGCGGCGATCCACTATGGCACGCGGGACTGGCCGGGGGTGGAATACCTGCCGCTGATGCCGAAGCACGTGCTGCCGGTCTGCGCGCCGGGGGTGATGGATGCGCCGGTTGCCAGCCCGGCGGAGCTGTTGGACTATCCTCTGCTGCATCTGGAAACCCATCCCGACTGCTGGGAGCAGTGGTTTCATTTGCATGATGTGCCGGCTGCCAAACTGCGGGGGATGCTGTTTGACCAATCGTCGGCGATGACGCAGGGGGCGGTGCATGGGCTGGGGGTGGCCTTGCTGCCGGATTTCCTGGCCGAGAATGAGATTGCGCAAGGGCGGCTGGCGCTGGCGATGGAGGGCGCGGCGGTGAGTCTGGGCGAGTATTTCCTGGTCTGGCCCGCGGATCAGGCGGAGGACTATCCGCTGATCAAGTTCCGCGAGTGGCTGGTTTCGCAGCTGGAGGAGGTTTGAAATGCGGCTGCCAAGCCTGACCCATCTGCGCTGTTTCGAAAGTGCTGCAAGGCACCAGAGCTTCACTGCCGCGGGGGAGGAGCTGGGTCTGACCCAGAGCGCCGTCAGCAAGAAGGTGAAGGAGCTGGAGGCGGACCTGGGCTTCGACCTGTTCCAGCGGGCAGGCCGCGGTGTGGTGCTGACACCGGCGGGGCAGGGGCTGGCCGCCGATCTGGAGCTGGATCTGGCGGGCTTGCGCGCGACACTGCAAAAGGCCGCCGCCGCCGGGGCCGGGCGGTCGGCCCTGCGGATTGCGGTGCTGCCGGCATTCGCCAACCTCTGGCTGATCCCGCGGCTGCCTGATTTCTTTGCCCGCCACCCGGAGGTGGAGCTGAGCTTTTGCACCCGGCTGGAGCCGTTTGATTTTGCCCGCGAGAACTTTGACCTGGCGGTGCATTACGGTCTGGACAACTGGCCCGGCACCCATATGGCGCCGCTGTTCGGCGAGGAAATGGTGCCGGTCTGCGCGCCCGGATTCTTTGCCGCGCATCAGCTGGAGCAGGCGGGCAATCTGGCGCAGGCGCCGCTGCTGCACCTGGAAAGCCGCGCGGGCACCTGGGCGGAGTGGTTCGAGCGCGCAGGGCTGGCGGGTGCGCCGCGGCAGGACGGGCGCTATTTCGACCAGCACTCGATGGTGATTGCAGCAGCCACGGCGGGACTGGGGGCGGCGATTGTGCCCTATGACATGGTGGCGCGGGAGATCGCGGGCGGTGATCTGATGCGGATACCGGGGCCTGCGCTGGAGTCGCGCAAGCGCTATTATCTGGTGCGTCCGCACGGGGTTGTGCCGGAGGCGGTGCAGAAACTGGAAGCCTGGATGCGCAAGCAGTTGCGGAGCAGGCCGGAGTGATATTATCCACCTGGCCGATAGGCCGGGCATGACGAACAGGAATGGATGCCGTCGAAACCGGCTGGTTTTCCTAGCTGATTGGATGCTTCACTCTGAATGCGACACAGTCAGCAGGGAGCCTTTGTTATGGCCCAATTCCGTCGCGCGGCCCGTCTTGACCCGATCGAAGTATCCGAAATCCTGACCATCGGAGCCAAAGCGGCAGAGATGAAGCGCCAGGGCGCGCCGGTGATCATCCTGGGCGCCGGGGAGCCGGACTTCGACACGCCGGAGCACATCAAGGAAGCCGCCGCCGCCGCGATGCGGGCGGGGGAGACGAAATACACACCGCTCGGCGGCACGCTGGCGCTGCGGGAGGCCATCCAGGCCAAGTTCAGGCGCGACAACAGTCTGGACTATGCGCTGGATGAGATCATCGCCGGCACCGGCGCCAAAGAGATCCTGTTTGATGCCTTCATGGCCAGCCTCAACCCCGGCGATGAGGTGATCGTGCCGACACCTTATTGGACCTCCTATTCCGATATCATCCGCATTGCAGGCGGCGCGCCGGTGCTGGTGCATTGCGGGGATGATACCGGTTTCCGGCTGACGGCGGAGAAGCTGGAGGCGGCGATCACGCCGCGCACCCGCTGGCTGCTGCTGAATTCGCCGTCGAACCCGGCGGGCGCGGGATACAGCGCCGCGGATTACCAGCCGCTGCTGGAGGTGCTGTTGCGGTATCCGGACGTCTGGCTGATGGCCGATGACATGTATGAACACATCACCTATGGCGGCTTTGAATTCGCCACCACTGCGCAGGTGGAACCGCGGCTGAAGGACCGGGTGCTGACGGTGAACGGCGTCTCCAAGGCCTATGCGATGACCGGCTGGCGGCTGGGTTATGCGGGCGGGCCGAAGGCGCTGATTGATGCAATGAAGGTGGTGCAGTCGCAATCGACCTCGCATCCGTCCTCGGTGTCGCAGGCGGCGGCAGTGGCGGCTTTGAACGGACCGCAGGAGGTGCTGGCGGAGCGGCGGGCGAGCTTTCAGGCGCGGCGCGATCTGGTGGTGGAGGCCTTGAACGCCATGGAGGGCATCAGCTGCCCGGTGCCGGAAGGGGCGTTCTACACATTCGCCAATTGCGCAGGCGTTCTGGGCAAGCACACGCCGGAGGGCGCAGTGCTGGAGACGGACGCGGATTTTTGCGCCCATCTGCTGGAGCAGCACCATGTGGCGGTGGTGCCGGGCCGCGCCTTTGGCATTTCGCCCTATTTCCGGATTTCCTATGCGACCTCCGATGCGGAGCTGCGCGAGGCGCTGAGCCGGATTGGCAAAGCGGTGGCGGCGCTCGTCTAGGCCTCCGCAAGGGCCGGCTGGCGGGCGCGGGCGTTGACCCAGGCCCGCACCAGCTGCCGCTGAAGTGAAGCCACCGCCAGCCCCAGGGCGATGCCGCCGAGGATGCCGAGCGTGTTGACCAGCGCGCTGCGGCCTTCCAGCCCGATCATCGGCATCAGGATCTCCGGCACCAGCCGGTGCAGCAGGTAGATCGGGAAGGCGGCCTGCGCCAGCCGCATGACGGCGCGGGAAACCGGGCGCGGCAGCGGCATCCGCTGGACAAAGATCAGCCCGGCGATCAGCGCCAAGAGCCACATGTACTTGATCCAGCCGCCGTACCAGTTGCCGCCGAGATAGGCGGCTGCGGGCATGATCACGCAGGCCGCACCCAGCAGCACCAGCTGCTGGCGCAGCCCGCGGGCGGCGGTGATGCACCAGCCGATGGCGAACAGGTAGAGAACCCAAGGCACAGTGAACTGCGCCCGCCCGCCGATCTGCCAGACCTCCGGCGCGATCAGGCGGATGGCCACGGCAAAGCCCAGCAGACACAGGCCCGCGCGGTAGGCGCCTTGGTGTGCCAGCCAGCGCCGCACCGGCGGCAAGGCAAAGGGCAGGGCGATCAGCAGGGTGATCTGCCAGTAGGCCTCCACGAACCAGTAGAGATAGGGCAGCATCAGATGGGTTTCCGGCGTGGTCAGGGCGAAATTCCCTGCCAGGAAGACAGAGACCCAGGGCACCTGTTCCCACGCCACGGCATAACCTGCCAGAACCAGGTAATAGGGGATCAGCACTGCAGCGACGGGTTTGAAGAAGCTGCGCATGTCACCGGTGCTCAACGCGTCCCAGCGGTAGCCGGCAACGCTCATCCCCATCAGGATCACCATCGCAGCCGCGCCGCCGTAGGTGGGCCAGTGGGTCTGGTGCGCGATGACCACGGCGAGGATTGCAATCACCCGCGCGACCAGCTCAAACGGCAGGCTGCTGCCGCGGGCCGGGGCGGTGGTCTCCAGCTCCTTGATGGGCATGGTTTCCCAGCCGGCCGGGGCGCCGCCCAGGGCGTCGTCCAGCGCCAGCGACAGCTCCACATGGCGCAGCGAGTCGCCGCCGAGCGCGGCAAAACTGTCATTGCGGCCCACGGTCTGCGGCGCAAAGGCGGCCTGATAGGCGGCCAGCACGCCCTTGGTGCGCACGGGTTTGGCAGATTGCGCCTTGAGCGCCGGATAGTCGATCTTGCCATTGGCGCGGAGCGGCAGGGATTTGCGCCGCAGCACGGTGAAATGCTGCTGGCCGACGCCGGTAAGCCTGGCAGCCAGCGCGGCGATGCCGTCCTCTGGCCCGCAGATGGCGATGGAGATGCGGGTGTCATCACCCCAGACCGCGGCCTCATGCCCCTGGGCAGCCAGTGCGCGTTCGATGGCGTCATGGCCGATGCGCAGGCCCGCGATCTTGGACATCCGCGACAGCCGTCCGGTGATATGGTACAGCCCATCGGCATCCCGCCGGGCCAGGTCGCCGGTAGCCAGTTCGCTGAGCTCTGCACCCTTGGCCAGATCAGCGCTGCTCTCGGCATAGCCCATCATCACGTTCGGGCCTTTGTAGACCAGCTCACCCTCGCCTTCAGGCGCGGTGATGTCGTTGCCGCCCGCATCTCGCAGCAGCAGTTGGCCGCCGGGGATGGCGCGGCCTGCGGCGCCGGGGTGGTCCAAAGCCTGATCATGCGGCAGGTAGCTGATCCGTGCTGTCGCCTCGGTCTGGCCGTACATGACGAAGAACCGCCCGGCCCGGGCCTGCATCCGCGCGGCCCAGCTGCGGACCTGCTCCGCCTCCATCGCACCGCCTGCAACAGTGAGGGTCTTGATGGTTTCCGGCAGTGCATGGGACAGGCCCGCGCTGTCCAGCAGCCGGAAGTGATGCGGCACACCGGCCAGGCTGGTGGCGCCGGAGGCCGCCAGCGCTGCGGCGAAACCGGGCTCCAGTACTGAGCCGGGTGCAAGCCAGAGGCTGGCACCGGCCGCCAGATGCGAGTGCAGCACCGACAGGCCGTAGGAATAATGCAGCGGCAGGATCAGCGCGGCGCGGTCCTGGGGCCGGATCTCCAGATATTGCGCAATGGCGCGAGCGTTGCTGTCCAGGGCATTGGCGGACAGGCGCACACCGCGCCCGTGGCCGGTGCTGCCGGAGGTTTGCAGCAGCAGGGCAAGGTCCGGGTGGATATCTGCCGGTTCATGCGCATGGTGCAGCAGCTGCCAGGTGCCGCCGATGCAGCGGAAGCTGGCAGCAGGGCGGAAACGGTCTGTCAGGCTTTCGGCGGTGGCCTCATCCCCGGCGGGCAGCGGCATGACAGCATGGCCTGCGGCCAGCGCGCCGAGACAGGCGGTGATGGCTTGCGGATCGCTGGCGGCCTCAACCGCAATCAGCCGCCGGTTTTGCGGCAATTGGCGGGCAAACTGTTCGGCAGCATCCGCCAAAGCGGCATACGTCAGCTGGGTTCCATCCGCCGCAATCAGACAGGGACGGGCGCCAAATGCGCGCAATTCAGCCAGGTCGTAAAACATCCGCAACTCCTTCGAGCGCGGCGGGTATTATAATTTACTAATTTTGTCAATTATTCCTGGGCGGCTTGTTGCCGTCTTTGCAGCACGTGCGCGGGACCGGCACGCAAAAAGTCTGTAATCATGATTATGGTAATAAATGGAGGGGAAAAGTGCCGCGGGCGCTGGCCCGCGGCGGCGATGTCAGGATTTCATCGGCTGGCCGGCCACATAGGTCTGCGCGATGGAGCGGTCGTCGCCTAGGGTCTGCAGGATGAACAGCTCTTCGGACAGGGTTTCCGCCCGCTGCATCCGCAGGTCCATCGCGTGGGTGGCGCGGGAATCGAGCACGACGATGTCGGCCTCTGTGCCTGCCTCCAGCGTGCCGATCTTGTCCTCCAGCCCCAGGGCCACGGCGTTGCCGCGGGTGATCCAGTGGAAA
This sequence comes from Paracoccaceae bacterium, assembly GCA_013373325.1. Classification (GTDB taxonomy): domain Bacteria; phylum Pseudomonadota; class Alphaproteobacteria; order Rhodobacterales; family Rhodobacteraceae; genus Leisingera. The sequence goes on along the minus strand of JABXIA010000328.1, from coordinate 2,215 downwards.
GCGCGCAAGGGGTGCAGGCTCTGGTTCTGCAATTGCAGAACCTTGTAGCCCTCGTTCAGGGTCTGCAGCATCGAATAGCTGGTGCCGGCGCCGATGTCGGTGGCAATGGCATTGGTGATGCCGCGGCTGCGCAGGCCTGCGTCGTCGAACAATCCGCTGCCAAGGAACAGGTTCGAGGTCGGGCAGAACACCGGCTTGGCCTTGGTCTCGGCCAGCGCGTCGATCTCGCGCGGCTGAAGGTGGATCGAATGGCCTAGCAGCATCTTTTCCGTCAACAGCCCATAGGACTGGTAGACGTCCAGATAATCGCGCGCCTGCGGGTAAAGCTCGGCAGTGAAGGCGATCTCGTCGTGGTTTTCCGACAGGTGGGTCTGCACGTAGCAGTCCGGATGCTCCTGCACCAAGGCGCCCGCCATCTCCATCTGATCGGGGGTTGAGGTGATGGCAAAGCGCGGGGTGATCGCATAAAGCCCGCGGCCCTTGCCGTGGTATTTCGCGATCAGTTCCTTGGTGTCGTCGTAGCCGCTGACCGGCGTATCAAGCAGGCCCTCGGGCGCGTTGCGGTCCATCAGCACCTTGCCGCCGATCATCCGCATGTTGCGGCGGGCGGCCTCGGTGAAATAGGCCTCGGCGGAGGTTTTGTGGACCGAGCAATAGGCCACCGCGGTGGTGGTGCCGTGGCTGGTCAAGAGGTCAAAGAAATGCCCGGCCATTTCGGCACTGTGGCCGGCATCGGCAAAGCGGACCTCCTCCGGGAAGGTGTAGTTGTTCAGCCACTCCAAGAGCTGCGAGCCCCAGGAAGCGATCACCTGCACCTGCGGGAAATGCAGATGGGTGTCGATGAAGCCGGCCATCAGGATGTGCGGGCGGTGGTCGATCACCTCGGCGCCTGCGGCCTGCGGAGCGAGCGCGTCATAGCTGCCCTTGGCCAGGATCATGCCGTCCGCGACCAGCAGGGCGCCGTCCTCGATGAACTCATAGGCGCTGGTGTCCTGGGGGTCTTGCGGTTCGGCGGTGAAGGAAAGCACCCGGCCGCGCAGCAGCGTCTGTTTCGGTGTCATGTCTCTTAATGTCCTTGTTCACTGGCAGGGGGCGGCGCACCGCCCCCTGCCCTGTTCCGTGAGTGTGGTCGAGTTATTCGCCCGCCGGCAGGTGCGGCACATGCGGTTTGATGCCGTCATCTTCGGCTTCCTCGTGCTCATCCGCCTTGTGGAAGATCGGGTAGATGAACAGGAAGGCCGCGGCGATCAGGTAGCCCATGGCGACGCCGCTGAACTCCGGCCAATGCAGGCTGGCAGAGTGGATCACGCCGACCAGCGACATCACCGCCGCCGCCAGGGCAAAGCCGCCCGCGTTGCGGAAGTCGCCGTCGATCACGCTGGCGACGATGGCGCCCCAGATCAGGCCGGTCAGGATCGCACCCTGGCTGAGCGCCAGATGGCCCTCGTAGTGCGCGCCCTGCTGCAGCAGCGCTGCGGTCAGCTCCGGATCGCCCAGTTGGGCCATGCCGGTGGCACCCAATGCGCCCAATGCGCCGGCCAATGCGCCCCATTTGATCACCAGGAAGGCGGAGACATGCGGCATCATCGCTATGGTCACAGCGGCGATATGGTCGGTTTTCACCGAATGCGCGGTATTGGTCACGAGGCTCAGCGCCACAAAGACCAAAACCGGCGCGGCAGCGGCCACGGGGATCAGGTTGTTGAGGAACGCCAGGAGGCCAAAGAAGGCGGCAAAGGGGATCACGATGCCTACGCCGATGATATAGCCCGAGCGCGCGCCCATCCGCTTGTAGGCCGGGTGGCCGATATAGGCGGTGGTCGGGAAGGGCGAGCCGAAAACCGCACCGATCATGGTGCCAACGCCGTCAGTCACCTGGCACAGGCCGACCGGATAGTGGTCGCCCGCGGCTTCGGCGCTTTCGACGTTGTTCATGGTTTCGATGAAGTTGTAGATCTGCACCGGCACCAGGACCAGGAACAGCTCCGGGTTGGCAAACAGATGCTGGATGCCGGCAATCAGGTCACCGAAGTACGGGACCGGCAGGTAGATGCCCACGCCATCCAGAGAGACGGAGGCCTCACCCATGCCAAGCGCCACGACTGTGCCGACGATCAGCGCCAGAAGGCCTGCCGGGATGTTGAACGGCAGCCGGTGGCGGCCCACCAGGCCCCACAGGATGATGATCATCGAGGCAAAGCCGATGAACGGGTTT
>JABXIA010000286.1 GCA_013373325.1 Paracoccaceae bacterium | reverse complement strand
GTTCATCTGGCTGAAAATATCCTGGGGTGAGGGGCCGAGGGGCAAAGCCCCTACTTATGCCCCCAATCGTCCGGGTTATCCGAATTGTTCGGGCTCAAGCCCAGCACATCCCCCTTGGTGGAGCACCCAAGCCCCAGCACCGTCCGGTTGGCATAGGCAAAATAGGCCGTGACTTGGTTGATCTCCAGGATCTCGCCGTCGTCAAACCCAGCCTCCCGCAGCGCCGCGATATCCGCCTCGCTCACACTGGCGGGTTCCTCTGTCAGCATACGTGCATAGCCCATCGCCAGCACCTGCGCGGGCTCCAGAGGTGCAGCACCGGGGTCACGCGCCTCGATCGCCGCCCGGATCGCCAGACCGCGTTCCTCGTCGCCCAGCAGCCGCTGCAGCCCGGCAAAGTGATGCTCGACGCAATAGGCGCAGTCATTGAGGCTGGAGACCCAGACTCCCAGCACCTCCAGGAACCATTTCGGGATCTTATTGCCGGTGTGGTGCAGCACATTCTTGTAGAGCGCCATATGGCCTTCCATCGAATGCGGCCGCAACGAATGCACCATCATGATGTTGTCAACATTGCCGCCCGGCCCGGTCACCCGCTCATACAGCTTCTTCAGCTTGCCGGTTGCCTCTTCAAACGGAACGGTCCTGATCCAGGCCATGTCTCTCTCCCTGACTGTTTGGCCCGGAGAGTAGCGGGATCTGACCCGGCGGTAAGGAGGAACCGAACGTCACGGGTGTTCTGGCTGGCGGCACCGCCGCCCCGCGCCTACCTGCTCCCCAGCTGGCGCAGGGCGGTTTGACCTATTTCGCAGCCTCACGCGCCACCGCGGCAATCGCCGCTTGCACATCCGCCTCGCGGCTGCGGTGGTTGGTGATCGCGGCGCGCAGCATCACGCGGCCGCCTGCGCGGGTTGTCGAGAACACCGCCTCGCCGCTTTCCTGCAGGGTCTGGGCGACATGCGCGTTGATCACAGACTGCGCTTCCGACTCCAGATCGCTGCGCGCTGTGAACACGCAGACGTTTGACACCACCGGCGCCCCCATTGCCATTAGGGGCTGCGCCTCAACCTCCGCCGCCATGAACCCCGCCAGCTCGCAATTGCCGGTGATCGCCTCGGAGAATGCTGCCTCGCCATAGGTCTCCAGCGCCGTCCAGACCTTCAGCGCCCGGTTGCCGCGGCTGAGGTCAATGCCGTAGTCACAGAACCACGGCTCGCCGCCCGCCAGCCCGCGCTCGGCGCCTTCCAGATACGCGGGCCGCGCCGCAAAGGCCGCCCGGTGCTCGTCCTCATTGCGCAGCAGCGCCATGCCGCAGTCATACCCCACATACATCCACTTGTGGAAATCGAGCGCAATACTGTCTGCCCGCCCGATCCCGTCACTCAGCAACCGGTACGGCTCCGCTGCAATCCGTGTCCAGGCGCCAAAGGCCCCGTCCACATGCAGCCACAGCCCCAGGTCCGCTGCCGCATCCGCCAAGGCATTCAGATCGTCAAACAGCCCCAGGTCCACGGTGCCCGCATTGCCGACCACCAGAAAGGGCAGTGCGCCTGCGGCCTTGTCCTCTGCCACCATCCGGGCCAGGGCCGCGCAGTCCAGCTTTCCCTCTGCCAGCGGCACCTGCCGCAGGTTGTCCGAACCGATACCCAGAAGCTCCATCGCCTTCAGCGTCGCGTTATGCACGCCCTCGCCCGCATAGGCGGTCAGCCGCACCGCTCCCTGCCCGGTCTTGCGCAGATCCTTCAGCACCCGCAGCCGCGCCGCCTGAAAGGCAATCACCGTTGCCTGCGAGGTGCCGGTGACCAGCAGCCCGCTGGCCCCCTCCGGCATGCCCATCTTGCGGCGGGTCCAATCCACCACCGCGCGCTCCATGTAATTCGCACCGTGATCGCGCCCGCCCATGTTGGCATTGACCGCCGCCGCCGCGAGGGAACTGATCAGGTCAGAGGCCAGCCCCGACCCCTGCACCCAGCCCCAGAACCGCGGATGAATATTGCCGCCGTGATAGGGCAGCACGTCGCGGATGATCCGGTCCACCGTTTCCCGCGGCCCGCGCGCCTCTGCCGTCACCGCATAGCGCGCGCCGATATCCTCCGGCACCGGCTGCCACGGCCGTTCCGCCGCCTGCTGCATCTGGTCCAGCGCCGCCTCCAGCATCCGCTGCGCCTCTGCCCGGAACGCCGCCCAATCCTGCGTCCTGATCCCCTTCTCAGCCACTTGTGCGTCCTCCTCCTGCCTGCCGCTGGCGAAGGTTAGCCCGCAAATGCTGCACCTGCACGGAGAATATCGCCGCAGCCAGATAACCGGAACTTAGCTTGGACGGATTGATAACTGCACGCCCTGCCACCGCGGCGGCACCTTATCCACAGCCCCTAGCGTCCCTCTTCCACCCGGCCCCAACACCTGCCATAATGGGCGCCAATCAACACCAAGGAAGAGCAGCTCCCGCACATGGCCGACGACCTCCTCAGCACGCCCGCTTCTGAGACTTATGACGCGTCCTCGATCGAGGTTCTGGAAGGCCTCGAACCGGTCCGCCAGCGCCCCGGCATGTATATCGGCGGCACCGATGAACGCGCGCTGCACCATATGGTGGCGGAAATCCTCGACAACTCGATGGACGAGGCCGTCGCCGGCCACGCCAACCGGATCGAGGTGACGCTGCATTCCGACTACGCCGTCACCATCTCCGACAACGGCCGCGGCATCCCGATCGACCCGCACCCCAAGTTCCCGGACAAATCCGCGCTGGAAGTGATCCTCTGCACCCTGCACGCAGGCGGCAAGTTCTCCGGCAAGGCCTACCAGACCTCGGGCGGGTTGCACGGCGTCGGCTCCTCGGTGGTGAACGCGCTGTCGGATTCCATGGTTGTGCAAGTCGCCAAGAACAAGGAGCTGTTCGAACAGCGCTTCTCCCGCGGCCTCCCGCTGGGCGGGGTGGAAAAAATCGGCGCCGCCCCCAACAAGCGCGGCACCTTCGTGACCTTCCACGCCGACGAGGAAATCTTCGGCCACCACCGTTTCAAGCCCAAGCGCCTGTTTACGCTCGTGCGCTCCAAGGCGTACCTGTTCTCCGGCGTCGAAATCCGCTGGAAGTCCGAGATCGACGACGGCGAGACGCCCACCGAGGCCACCTTCCACTTCCCCGGCGGCCTCAAGGACTACCTGACAGAGGTGCTCGGCAAATCCTCCGTCTACGCAGACCAGCCCTTTGCCGGCAAGGTCGAGTTCCGCGAGAAATTCGGCGCGCCGGGGTACGTGGAATGGGCGATCAACTGGACCCCCTCGCGCGACGGCTTCACCCAGTCCTACTGTAACACCGTCCCGACGCCCGAGGGCGGCACCCACGTGACCGGCTTCTGGGCCGCGATCCTCAAGGGCATCAAGGCTTACGGCGAACTGGTCGGCAACAAGAAGGCAGGCCAGATCAACCGCGACGACCTGATGGCGGGCGGCTGCGCGCTGGTCTCCTGCTTCATCGCCGACCCCGCGTTCGTCGGCCAGACCAAGGACCGCCTGTCGACCGAGGCCGCCTCCAAAATGGTGGAAAACTCGGTCCGCGACCATTTCGACAACTGGCTGGCCGCCGACACCAAATCCGCCGGCGCCATCCTCGATTTTCTTGTGCTGCGCGCCGAGGAACGCCTGCGCCGCAAGCAGGAGAAAGAAACCCAGCGCAAGTCCGCCACCAAGAAGCTGCGGCTGCCCGGCAAGCTCACCGACTGCACCTCCAAGGACCGCTCCGGCACCGAACTGTTCATCGTCGAGGGCGACTCGGCGGGCGGCTCCGGCAAGGGCGCCCGCAACCGGGTAAATCAGGCGCTGCTGCCGCTGAAGGGCAAGATCCTCAACGTCCTCGGCGCCGCCTCCAACAAGCTGGGTTCAAACGCCGAGATCAACGACCTCTGCGAAGCGCTTGGCGTCGGCCTCGGCACCAAGTTCAACCTCGACGATCTGCGCTATGACAAGATCATCATCATGACCGACGCGGACGTCGACGGCGCCCATATCGCCTCGCTCCTGATGACCTTCTTCTTCACCCAGATGCGCCCGCTCATTGACGGCGGACACCTCTACCTCGCCTGCCCGCCGCTGTTCCGCCTGACCCAGGGCGCCAAGCGCGTCTACTGCCTGGACGAGGCCGAGCGCGACAACTGGCTGGAGAAGGGCCTGGGCGG
>JABXIA010000339.1 GCA_013373325.1 Paracoccaceae bacterium | reverse complement strand
TGAAGCCAGCGGACCGCAAAGCCCAGCCAGTCCCACATGATCACAAGCTCTTCCATTGTTCTCTCCTCATAAGCTTTGACCCGAGACTAGAGCATGGTGTTATTTTCATGTATTGGGTAAAAAACCCAAGCTGTTTCAAAATAACACAAAGAATACGCGAATGGCCTATCTCGACAATATCCGCACCTTCGTCCGGGTTTATGAACTTGGCAATATGTCGGCGGCCGCACGCGATATGCGGATCTCGGCGGCGGTGGCGTCGTCGCGGATTTCGCAGCTGGAGGATCACCTGAATGTGCGGCTGTTCCAGCGCACCACGCGGCTGCTTAATCCGACTGAGCAAGGCAACCTGTTCTACCACGGCGCGGTCAAAATCCTGGAAGCGGTGGACGAGGCGGAGGCTGACATCAGCAGCGTCACCCAAACGCCGCGCGGCACGCTCTATGTTGCGGCGCCGCTGGGGCTGGGGCAGCGGCTGATTGCGCCGGCCGTGCCGAAGTTCAAGGAAGCTTATCCGCTGATCTCGATCCGGCTGCGGCTGTCGGACCGCAAGCTGGATCTGGCAGCTGAGGGGCTGGATGCGGCGTTTTTCCTGGGCGTGCCGGAGGATTCAAACCTGCGCATCCGCAAGATCGCCGACTGCCCGCGGGTACTGTGTGCGGCGCCGGAGTATATCAGGCAGCGCGGCCAGCCGAAGACCAGCGACGAGCTGAAGACCGAGGCGCATGACTGCCTGAACCTGCGTTATCCCGGCGCGCCGGAGTTTCAATGGCCGCTGCGCAGCCAGGACGGAGTCAAGCGGGTGACGGTCACCGGGCCGTTTGAATCGGATCACGGCGACGTGCTGACCAGCTGGGCGCTGGACGGGCACGGGATCATCCTGAAACCGGTGTTCGAGATTTCAGAACACCTCGCCTCCGGCAGACTGGTGCCCGTTCTGGCAGAGGAGCCGCCGATCCCGATCCAGATGGCCTGCCTGTACGTCCACCGCCGCCATCAGGATCCCAAGGTGCGGCTGTTCATGGATTTCATGGTGGACCACATCCAGGCTTCGCTCCCCTCAGAATGAAAAAGCCCGCCCCGGTTGCCCGGGACGGGAACCGCCGGCAGATGCCAAGCGGGAGGAGAGGTATCTTGGGGCCTGCGGCTCAGCTGCCGCGGTAGGTCGAATATCCGTAGGGCGACAGCAAGAGCGGCACGTGGTAGTGGCTGTCTGCCTCGCTCATGCCGAAGCGCAGCGGCACTTCGTCCAGGAACAGCGGGTCGGCGCCGGCCTGGCCGGTGGCGCGCAGATAGCCGCCGGCGTGGAACACCAGTTCATAGGTGCCGGTGGCAAATTCGCCTGCCGGCAGGATCTGCTCGTCGGTGCGTCCGTCGTCATTGGTGGTCAGGCTGCGCAGATGGATGCGCGCGTTGCCTTCGATACGGTAAAGGTCGATCTTCAGCCCTTCCGCGGGGCAGCCGCGGGCGGTGTCCAGCACATGAGTGGTCAGAAATCCGGCCATTTCAGCCTCCTGTCAAATCTGTTTCCTTAGGTATGCTTGGTTCAGCCCGCCCCATACAGCGGCAAGAGTCAAAAAGTTCTTTCAAAAATTTACTGAAAGCCTGCCCGGATTATTCTGTTCTATAAGGAACAAAAGACAGGAGACCTGACGTGACGCGCTATCCTCGTGACTTGCGCGGATACGGTGCTGCCGCACCTGACCCGCAGTGGCCCAATGGGGCCAAGGCCGCCGTGCAATTTGTTCTGAACTATGAAGAAGGCGGCGAGAACTGCATCCTGCACGGGGATGCGGCCTCGGAAGCGTTCTTGTCCGACATTCCCGGCGCCGCGCAATGGCCGGGGCAGCGCCATTGGAACATGGAGTCGGTCTATGAATACGGGTCGCGCGCAGGCTTCTGGCGGCTGCACCGGCTGTTCACCGGCGCGGGTATTCCGCTGACCATTTACGGCGTTGCCACCGCCTTGGCCCGCAGCCCTGAACAGGTGCAGGCGATGAAGGACGCGGACTGGGAGATTGCCAGCCACGGCCTGAAGTGGGTCGAGCACAAGGATATGGCCGAGGAGGAGGAGCGCGCTGCAATTGCAGAAGCCGTGCGTATGCATACTGAGGTCACCGGCACCCGCCCGCGCGGCTGGTACACCGGGCGCTGCAGCGCCAGCACGGTGCGGCTGGTGGCCGAAGAAGGCGGCTTTGATTACATCTCCGACACCTACGACGACGACCTGCCCTATTGGCTGGAAAGTGGCGGCCGCGATCAGCTGATCATCCCTTACACGCTGGAAGCCAACGACATGCGGTTCGCCAATTCGCCGGGCTGGATCACGGGGGAGCATTTCTTCCAGTATCTGAAGGATGCCTTTGACGTGATCTATGCCGAGGGCGAGGCCGGCGCGCCGAAGATGATGACCATCGGCCTGCATTGCCGTTTGGTCGGGCGTCCGGGCAAGATTGCGGGGCTCAAACGGTTCATTGAGTATATCCAGGGGTTCGAGGGCGTCTGGTGCCCGCGGCGGATCGACATTGCTGAACATTGGGCGGAAACCCATCCGCCGGTGAAGCGCGAACGCCCCAGCCAAATGGAGCGTGAGGCGTTCGTGTCCAAATTCGGCTCCATCTTCGAACATTCGCCATGGATTGCGGACCGCGCCTTTGATCTGGAGCTGGGCCCGGCGCATGACTGCGCGGCGGGTGTCCACAACGCGCTGTGCCGGATTTTCCGCACCTCCAGCGAGGACGAGCGCCTGGGCGTGCTGACCGCGCACCCGGATCTGGCGGGCAAGCTGGCCGCTGCTGGCCGTCTGACAGCCGAAAGCACCTCGGAACAATCGAGCGCCGGCCTGGATATGCTGACTGATGAGGAGCGCGAGACCTTTACCCGGCTCAACACCGAGTATGTGGAGAAACATGGCTTCCCCTTCATCATCGCGGTGCGGGATCACAACAAAGCGTCGATCATGGAGGCGTTCCACCGCCGCATCCACAACGACCGGGCAACCGAGTTCGACGAGGCCTGCCGCCAGGTGGAGCGCATTGCTCAGTTCCGGCTGCAGGACCTGCTGCCATGAGCCGCTGGATCACCGCTGCGCCGCTGACGGCGGAGGCGTTTGCTGCCTTTGGCGACGTCATTGAAGCCACCGGCGCGCCGGACAAGATCATCAATCAGGGCATGTGCGGGCGTCACCACGACCGCGCCTCCCTGGACTTCGGGCCGGATGGCCGGGCCGGCATCAGCCTGTTTGACGCCAAGGCCCGGCATCTGCCCTGCAAGGTCGACATGGTGGAGCGGCACCCGGAGGGCAGCCAGGCCTTTGTGCCGGTCAGCGGGGTGCCGATGCTGGTGGTGGTGGCGGATGACGAGGGCGGTGCGCCGGTCAATCTGCAGGCGTTTATCAGCCAGCCGGGCCAATCCATCAACCTGCACCGCGGCACCTGGCACGGGGTGCTCGCCCCGCTTGGCGCGCCTGGCCAGTACATTGTTGTCGACCGGATCGGCACCTCCCCCAACCTCGAAGAACACTGGTTCAAGGAGCCCTTTACCGTGGTCGCAGACTGACCACGGCCCTCCGAAGCCGCCAGCAAAAACAAGAAGCGGCAAGATCCCCATGACCAACAGGAGATATTCATGGCTGACACTTCCATCGGGACGCCTGCGCAGCTGCGCGATCCGAACTACACCCCGCCCCTGATGACGGCAGTGCCGCTGGGCATTCAGCATGTGCTCGCGATGTTCGTTTCAAACATCACGCCCGCCATCATCATTTCCGGTGCCGCCGGTTTCGGCTTCGGGTCTGATGCAGGCGCGCAGGGCTTTCCGGATATGAGCTATCTGATCCAGATGTCGATGCTGTTCGCCGGTATCGCCACGCTGTTCCAGTCCATCGGCATGGGGCCCGTGGGCGCCCGGCTGCCGATTGTGCAGGGCACCAGCTTTGCCTTTATCCCGATCATGATTCCGCTTGTGGCGGGCAAAGGTGTTGAAGCCCTGCCCGCGATCTTTGGCGGGGTGCTGGTGGGCGGTCTGTTCCATGCAGCCCTTGGCACCGTAATCGGCCGCATACGCTTTGCCCTGCCGCCATTGGTCACCGGTCTGGTGGTGCTGATGATCGGTCTCTACCTGGTGCGCGTCGGCATTGAATATGCAGCTGGCGGCGTGCCGGCCAAGGCCTTTGGCAAGGAAGAATACGGCAGCCTGCTGAATTGGTCGGTCGCTCTGGTGGTGATCTTCTCGACCCTGGGGCTCAAGTTCTTTGCCCGCGGCATGCTGTCGGTTTCAGCGGTGCTGATCGGCATCCTGGTCGGCTATGTCTACGCGATGTTCTTTGGCCTCGTCACCTTTGAAAGCATCGGCCAGAGCTGGGAGCGCGCGGCTGCCTTCGGCCTGCCGAACCCGTTTAAATACGGTATCGAGATCACCACAGCTGCCGTGATCGGCTTCTGCCTGATGTCCTTTGTCAGCGCCGTGGAAACCGTCGGCGATGTCAGCGGCATCACCAAGGGCGGCGCGGGCCGCGAGGCGACCGACAAGGAAATCCAGGGCGCGACCTATGCTGATGGTGTCGGCACAGCCATTGCCGGCCTGTTCGGCGGATTGCCCAACACCTCCTTCAGCCAGAACGTTGGCCTGATTGCCATGACCGGCGTGATGAGCCGCCATGTGGTCACCATCGGCGCGATCTTCCTGATCATTTGCGGCCTGATCCCCAAGGTCGGCGCGGTGATCCGCACCATCCCGATCGAGGTTCTGGGCGGCGGTGTGATCGTGATGTTCGGGATGGTGGTGTCTGCTGGTGTCTCGATGCTGTCGGATGTGGTCTGGAACCGCCGCAACATGGTGATCTTTGCCATTGCGTTGTCGATCGGTTTTGGCCTGCAGCTGGAGGTGATGAACCTGAAGCCGGGGTCGCCGAACGCGCTGCAGTATCTGCCCGATACCCTGCGCATCCTGGCCGCCTCGGGCATTCTGCCGGCCGCGCTAATCGCCATTGTGCTGAACCTGATCCTGCCGGAAGAGCTGGCGGATGAGGCCACCGAGGAAGTCTCGGGCGGGATGAGCGGCCATGGCAAAGGCTCGCTGCCGCATGAGGACCGCGCCTGATCCCGGCTTCGGTTCTGTTTTAGAAAACAAGACAGCCGGCCTGAAACGGGCCGGCCTTTCTGTTTGCTCAGCCGGCCAACCCGTGCAGGACCGCAAGCCCCGGCAGCCAGCCGGTGAAGATACCGAAAATTAGCGTTGCAAAGGCTGTCAGCCGGGGATTGCCGCGGTTGAGGGCGAGGTTCAGGAAGAACAGGAACCACAGACCTGACCAGGCGGCCCAGCAGGCGGCCAGCCAGACATCGAACAGCCCGTCCGCCTGCAGCAGCACCCGCAGCACCATCGGTGCTGCGGTCAGCGCCACAAAACCGCTGAACCAGCCCAGCCCCGCGCCGCTGGAGGGAACCAGGCGATTATAGCCAACCCACAGGTATGTGGTGCCGAACAGCAGCGTCATGCCTGCGTCCAGCAGGCCGGATGGCTGCTGCGCGGCAAGCGCGATCAGCGGGACGATGGCAAAAAAGACGGCGGCGGCGGTAAAGTTGATCAGGCAGATTTCCCTGTCTTCGATAAGGCCGAATTGCCAGATGCCGTTCAGGCAAAGCACCACCCCGACGACCAGCAGGCTCAGGCCCAGAAACATCTTGGTATCCTCCAAATGAAAACAGGAGAGAGGTACACCTCTCTCCTGCCGCTCCGCTATGCGGATATTTGCAGAATGTGTTTCTGGCTAGGGCTTAGAAATCGACCTCGATAACGATGCCCTTTTCGACCGCAACTTCCACGACAGAGGCCGCAACGGCCAGATCCTGCAGGCCGACGCCGGTGCCGTCGAACAGGGTGATCTGATCGTCTGAGGTGCGCCCAGGATTGGTGCCGTTGATCACTGCGCCGATCTGGGCCACATCAGACTCCTGAATCAGACCCTGGGCCACCGCGTGCTGCGCCTCGCCGATGGAGATGGATTGCGCCACCTCGTCGGTGAACACATCCGCCTTGACCAGCAGTCCGGCTTCGACCTCCTGCTTGCCCTTGGTGTCGGTGCCCATGCAGGCGATGTGGGTGCCAGGGCTGACGTGATCCGCCATCAGCGACGGCGCGAAGGCGGAGGTGATGGAGATGATCACATCCGCCTCAGCCATGCCGGGGAGGTCCACCGCCTCGAACGGCACGCCGGCTTCCGCCGCGACCTTTTCGATGTTGGGCAGCATGTCCGGGTGGTAGTTCCAGCCGATGACCTTTTCGAACGGGCGCTGCTCCAGCGCGGCGCGCAGCTGGAAGGTGGCCTGGTGGCCTGCGCCGATCATGCCGATCACCTTGGCATCCTTGCGGGCCAGATGCTTGATCGAGACCGAGGATGCCGCGGCGGTGCGCAGAGCGGTCAAGAGGTTGCCGCCCACCATCGCCTTTGCCCTGCCGGTGTCCGGGTCGAACAGGAAAACGGTGGACTGGTGATTGATCAGCCCGCGCTTTTCCAGGTTGTTCGGCCAGTAGCCGCCGGCCTTGAGGCCCAGCGTCAGGCCTGCGCGGTCAAAACCGCCCTTGAATCCGTAAAGCGCGTCCTCGTGGCCGATAGCCTCGCGCACAACGGGGAAATTATAGGCATCACCCGATGCCATGGCGGCAAAGACTTTCTCGACCGCATCGAACGCGGCTTCGCGGGTCATCAGCCCTGCTATTTCCTTTTCCGGAACGATATACATGTCTGGTTCTCCTCAGCAAAAAGCCGGCGGAGGGCGGCATGCGCACCTCCGCCAGTTCGGGGATGGTTCGGGTCAGTAGGCCTTGCCGCGGGCCGAGACGGGCCAGACGGTTTCGACCTTGCCGCCCCGGACGCCGACGTACCAGTCGTGCACGTTGGCGGTCGGGTCGCAGTGGCCGGGCACCAGGCGCAGCTTGTCGCCCACTTTCAGCGCGCCGTTCGGGTCAGCGACCACACCGTGCTCGTCCGAGCATTTGATGTATTCCACGTCGTCGCGGCCAAAGATGAAGGGCAGGCCGCTGTCCACGGATTGCGCCTTGAGGCCCGCGTCCACGATGGCCTTGTCGGCTTTGGCATGGCTCATCACTTGGGTGTAGAGGAAGAAAGCGTTTTCCCATTCGCCCTGGTCGATCCGGTTGCCGTCCTTGTCGAGGATTCGGCCATAGTCCGCGTCCATGAAGGCGTAGGAGCCGCACTGCAATTCGTTGTAAACGCCGGAGTTCGATTCAAAGTAGTAGGAGCCGGTGCCGCCGCCGGAAACCAGCTCGCAGGCGATGCCTTCGGCCTTCAGGCCCTCAACCGCATCGGCCACTTGCGCGATGGCGATGTCCAGCTTGGCCTTGCGATCCTCGTAGCTGTCCATGTGCTGCATCGCGCCCTGATAGGCCTGGATGCCGGAGAACTTGAGGTTCTCTGCCGCGTTCACGGCCTTGGCGATCTCGACAACCGCCTCAGTCGTGGTCACGCCGCAGCGGCCGGCGCCGCAGTCGATCTCAGCAAAGACTTCCAGCTCGGTGCCGTGTTTCTGCGCCGCTGCCGACAGATCGGCCACGTTGTCCAGATCATCGACGCAGACAATGGTGCGGGCGCCCAGCTTGGGCAGGCGGGCCAGACGGTCGATTTTTTGCGGGTCGCGCACCTGGTTGGAAACCAGCACGTCCTTGATGCCGCCACGGGCAAAGACCTCGGCTTCGGACACCTTCTGGCAGCAGACGCCAACCGCGCCGCCAAGGCGTTCCTGCAGCTTGGCCACATCCACCGATTTGTGCATCTTGCCGTGCACCCGGTGGCGCATGCCATGCGCCTTGGCGTAATCACCCATCTTCTTGATGTTGCGCTCCAGCGCGTCCAGGTCGAGGACCAGCGCCGGGGGCTGGATGTCAGCCTCGTCCATGCCCGGGACCGCCGGGACGTCATAGCCGACTTCGAGCTGATCAAAATTTGTCTGTGCGTTCATGGTTCTATTCCCCAGTTTAGCTGTTCA
>JABXIA010000119.1 GCA_013373325.1 Paracoccaceae bacterium | reverse complement strand
GCCGCGCTGATGCGCGGCGCCGCCCGTGACAAATGCAACCGCAGCGCGCCCGGAAGGGGGCGCTGCCAGGCCCAACGCTTTGCTGGAAATCTCTGATCTCAGGGCCAAAGCGGCGGGAGCCCGCCTCCCCTGCCGGACATGCCATCTGCCTCAGCGCACCGCGGGCTGATCCTCGAACCAGTCTGCCATCAGCGCGGCCCAGCCTTTAGGCACCGAATGGCCGCCGTCAAACAGCACCAGTTCAATATCCGCACCCGGACCGCAGTCCCAGCGGCGGCGCATCAGGCTATTGGCGCTCCACGCCTTATCCGGCGCATGAGAGGCGCAAGCATTGGCCGCACGCCAGACCTCCAGCGCGGCAAAGACATCGCCCTGCTCAAACCGCCCGCCGCCCAGGATGCGCCCCTCCAGCGGCACCACCTCGTCGCGCCATCCATGCACCTGCAGCAGCCGCACCGGCCCATCGCAGCGCTCCGGCTGCGGCCGCCAGAACGCCCCGGACACCGGCGCATAACCGGCAAAAGCCGCCGGGTCGCGGCAGGCCAGGTAATGCACCATGAACGCGCCGGCCGAGAACCCGGCCAGAACAGTCTGCGAACGGGACGTGCCGAACCTCTCTGCCGCATCCGCAAGCACCGAAGCAAAGAAGGCGCCCTCATCGCGCCCGCCGGTAAAGGGGCCAAAGCCCCAGGACTGCGGACCGCTGCCGTCGCGCTTAAGCCCCTCTGGCGCAATCACCGCATAGCCGCGCCCGGTCAGCCCCTCCACCATGTCCCGGTTGCGCAGAACGCTGCTGCCGCTGCCGCCATAGCCATGCAGGAACATCACCACCGGCACAGGAGCGTCATCAGCCTCGCGTTCCGGCAGCACGATATGGTAGGCGCCCGCCTCCACTTTGCAGGCGGTCTGCGCATCCCCGCAGCCAGCCAAGGCCGCACTCCCCAAGGCTGCCGCGAACACCACAGCAGCTGCAACTTGCCTCAGCCAGCACATCATCCGTTCCACCGCGCCACCGGCAGGTTGCCCGCGATCCATCCCGGCCCCGCTGCAGAGCCCAGCATCCCCTCGGGCACGTCGATCACATGGGTAAAGCCTGCTTCCGTCAGGGCCAGCGTCATCCGCGCCGAGCGCACACCACGGGCACAGATCAGCGCCACAGGAACGGACGGGTCAGGCCCCGCAACCTGTTGCAGGGCGGCAATGAAATCCTCCCGCCGCATGTCGATCTGATGGCTGCCCACCGGCACCCCGGAGACGCGCCATTCCTGCGGCGTGCGGACATCCACCAGAAGGATCTCCCCCGCCTGCGCCTGGCCATAGGCCTCAGCCGCGCTCAGCCGCGGATGGCTGTGATCCGGCGGCTGGCGGCGCTGCCACCAGAAGCCGAAACCAGCCGCCGCCGCGGTGCCTCCCAGCAGCATCAGCCGCCGGGTGAGCTTCGGGTTCCCTGGTTCCACGTCTGCCATCCTGCCTCCGCTGCCGCTTGTTCCTCACCGGTCTAGCAGCCCGATGGCCATTGATCACTAGAAACAGGCAGAATCCGCCGGTCAAGTTCTTGTTATTGCGCGCCTGCTGCCCAATTATGCCCGTAACGAGCGTATTCACTCTGCCTTTGGCTGCGGCATTCCCGCCGCAATCGGGGCGGCAGGGGTGGTTCTGAGCAACAAAATTGCTTAGCACTGGTCCAAAAACGACGCGCCAACCCGACAGGAGACTTGCACGTGTCCCTTTTCCTGATTGCGGCCCTGCCCTTTATCGGAGCCGTCTTCCCCGCGCTATTGATCCGCGCCGGACGCAATGCGGCCGCCTCCGCTGCCGGGCTGACCACCCTTCTCGCCTTCATCGGGCTGATGCTGCACATCCCCGCCGTGTTCCGCGGCGAGACGGTTTTTGCAGCGGTGGACTGGCTGCCCGCGCTTGGCCTTAACGCGCATTTCTTCCTTGATGGGCTTGGTTTCCTGTTTGCCGCAATGATCCTTGGCATCGGCCTCCTGATCATCCTTTATGCCCGCTACTACCTGTCGCGCGAAGATCCGATGGGCCAGTTCTACAGCTACCTTCTGCTGTTCCAGGGCGCGATGGTGGGCATCGTTCTGTCCGACAACATCCTGCTGCTGCTGGTGTTCTGGGAACTGACCTCGCTCAGCTCCTTCCTGCTGATCGGTTACTGGAAGCACCTGCCCGAGGGCCGCCAGGGCGCGCGCATGGCGCTGACCGTCACCGGCTCCGGCGGGTTGGCGATGATTGCCGGCATGCTGATGCTGGGCCACATCGCGGGCTCCTATGATCTCAGCGTCATTCTCCAGAACAAGGAAGCGATCCAATCCTCGGACCTTTACCTGCCCGCACTGATCCTGATCCTCTTGGGCGCCTTCACCAAATCGGCGCAATTCCCGTTCCACTTCTGGCTGCCCCACGCCATGGCCGCCCCGACACCGGTCTCGGCCTATCTGCATTCCGCCACCATGGTAAAGGCCGGGCTGTTTCTGATGGCCCGCATGTGGCCGGTGCTGGCCGGCACTCCGGAGTGGTTCTACATCGTTGCCACCACCGGCCTTGTCACCATGCTGATCGGCGCGGTGATTGCGCTGTTCAAGGACGACCTCAAGGCGCTCTTG
>JABXIA010000321.1 GCA_013373325.1 Paracoccaceae bacterium | reverse complement strand
GAAAAGATCGAGTTGATCTTGGGCCGGACGTAGTTGGTGATCCAGTTCATATTGCTTGCCTCTCCGGGGGCGCGGTTTGCCCCCAGATAAGGCGCATTTGCCGCAATTGCAATCAGCGGCGTATGGCAAGCCGTGCTGTCAGCCAGCTGACCAGCATCAGCGCAAAGTCGACAGCCATCCACGGGCGCAGGTTGCCGGTGTCGGCCATGTCAAAGGGGATCAGGTACAAGGCCAGCCCGTTCAGGCTGGTCGGCGAGGCAAACAGCAGGAGGGCTGCGGCGTTGTTGAAGAAATGCACCGCCATCGCCGGCCCCAGGGTGCCGGCCCGCGCCGTCAGGTCCGCCATCAGCAGCCCGAACAGCCCGGCCCAGGCGGTGATCAGCAGCGCGTTTTCGCCCGCATCAACAGGCAGGTAGTGGCCCAGCGCAAACAGCGCCGAGGGCGCCACCAGCCAGACCGCCGGGCTGCGGAAGCGGGCCGCCAGCGCCTGCTGGATGTAGCCGCGGAACAGGATCTCCTCAGATCCCGTCTGCACCAGCACCGCAGCAATCGACAGCGGCAGGATGCCCAGCCAGGTCCAGAACGGCAGGTTCGGCGTCATCGGCGGCCCCATGCCATAGGGCGGCAGCGCCATCAGCAGCAGGCCAAGGCCCAGCAGATACAGGCTGACCTGCCCGAACTGCCGCACCAGCGGCCGCAGATGCCCGGTCACAGTGGCAAAGCCGCGCTGGTGAAACAGCCGCGCCGCCATTGCAACGCCCAGCGACAGGAAGGCAAAGCTGCCCAAAAGCACCAGCATCGCGCCTGGGTTGCTGCCATCGGCCAGCCCCTGCAGCCAGGCGCCGGGAAACAGCCCCGCCACCGTCACCTGCAGCGCCGCCGTCATCGCAAAACTGACCGCCGCCACCAGCATAAGCCCCAGCATCAGCCGCCACAGCTGCGGCTGCACCCGGGCGAACCGCACCAGGGCCTCATGCGCTCTGTAGCTGTGACTGTGCAGCATGGTTCCTCCGGTCCGGGTGGCGGCAAGGTGCGCCAACGTTATGCATTGCTGCAACGCCAAGGCAAGGCATCGGAGCCCGCGGCCGGTTCGCTCTTGCCCGTCTGCGCGCCCGCCCGCTATGGATTTTACAAAAAACAAGCGCGGCAGGGGCAGAAGTGAGCAGAACAACCAGCGGAAAACCCGCGCCTTTTCCGCCGGACGGCGGAAAGGCGCCGAACTTCGGGCCATTGGCCAAGGCCGTTGCGGCGGCGCTGACCGGTGCGCTGCTGACTGCCTGCAGCCCTGCGCCGCAAGAGTTCTCCTTTGCCGCCCGCGGCGCTGACCTCATTGCCCGGCAGGACAGCCAGGTGATGTCCTTTGCCAACGGCGAGGTGATGCTGGCCGCGCCGGAAAGCTACTGTTTCGACCGCCGCAGCAGCGTGCCGCAGGACGGCGGCGGCTTTGCCCTGATCGCCCATTGCAGCCGGCTGGAGGGGCGGGGCTGGTTCGGCGCCCGCAAGGCGGCGGTGCTGACCGCCTCCATCGGCCCCGCCAGGCAGAACGCCCTGGCGCCGCGGGCCAGCGACATCGCCGCCATGTTCCCCGGCGCCCGGCTGCTGGAAAGCCGCGAGGATCAGCTGCTGCCGCTGGTCAGGCTGGAATTCCCCGGCGCCGTGGCCAAGGGCGCCAGCCCGGTGCACTGGCGCGGCGCCTTTGTGCTGGACCGCCACCTGATCGCGCTGGCGCTTTACGCGCCCGGCGGCAGCAGCGCCCTGGGCAGCCACGGCGCCGCCCTGCTGAACGAGGTGACCCACCGCACGCTGGAGGCCTCCACCCTGCCCGCCCTGGAACAGGCGCAGGCCCCGGCAGCAACCGCACCCGCAGCGCCGCGGCCCCGGGTCCGGCCCGCAGGCCCCGAAACGGGGGCCAAAGCGGCCGGACCCCGCAAAAAACGCGGTCTCGGCCAGCGGATTGCCGGTTTATTTCAATAGCCCGGCCCGGTTACACTGCCGCCAGCCCCCGCGGCCAGCCGCGCCGGGGCCGGACAGGCCAGCAAGACCTCGAACAGGCAAGAGAGAGCACGATGGGCAGGATCATGGACCGGTTGCTTCACCTGCGCAGCCTGCGCCGCTGGCGCGCCGCGGCTGAAGAATCCTCACGCGCGCCGCTGTCGGAACTGCGCCGCCAGCGCAACCAGGCGCGCCAGCTGCGCACCCATCTGGACCGGCTCATCCACACCGCCGACGGCCGTCTGGCGCTGCCGCAGATCGGCTCTTCCTTCTTTCCGCGCCCGCATGGCACCGACTGGTCCTGGCGGCCCCAGATGTGGCGCGGCCCCTTGCTGGAGCGCGGTCTTGCCGAAGTCCCGCCCAAGGCCCGCCTGGGCGATGAGGTGCAGCTGTTCCACGACTGCAGCGTTTCCGAACTGACCCTGCGCCAGCTCCGCAACACCCGCGAGGAGGACCTTGCCCCCTTCGGCCTGCGCATGGATGTGTTCAAATTCGACGGCTCCTTCCTGTCGCTGGTGATCGACCTGCCGCCCGAGGCGGTGCAGGGCATCACCCGCCAGCACCTGCTGCGCATCGACAGCATCATCGAATCCGAGAAACCGATCGAGATCTTCGCCCGCCTCAACATCCAGCACGGCCCCAACACCGAACAGCTGGTGCGCGAGCTGCCCCAGGACGACAAGAACATCGTGGTCGAATTCGACCTCGCCTATTCCAAGCTGAACGAAAAACGGATCGAGAAGATCTGGCTCGACCTGATCTTTGAAGCCCCCGACCTGAACCAGGTGGTCCTGCGCGACCTGACCTTCTCGCGCCACCGCCGCGCGGCGATCTGAGGGGCCCTGCCCCATGAGTGACCTGACATGAGCCGCCTGACACTGACCAAGATCCGCTTCCGCAACGGCATTTGGGAGGGCAAGATCGGGAACGCCCCCGCCACCGGCGCGCGGCCCGAAATCACCGTGATGTTCCAGGATCAGCCGGTCCGGGATGTGGTTCTGAGCGAGGGCCAGAAAGACGGCGACTGGCTGGTCGCCATCCCGGTCCCGGCAGAGGCGCTGGCCGACGGGGTGCAGACCTTCGTGATCTTCGATGCCGCAGACAGCACCCGGCTGGGCGATTTCACCCTGATCGCGGGCGAGGCAGTGGCGGACGACCTGCGCGCCGAAGTGGAGCTGCTGCGCGCCGAGCTCGATATGCTGAAACGCGCCTTCCGCCGCCACTGCCTGGAAACGATGTAGGGGCCAGTTATTCCAGCGCCTGGAAATGCTCCGCCAGCACCTGCATCAGTTTCGCATGCGGGATCGGGCCATAGCTGCAGCGCGCCACACCCGCCTGCCGCGCGGTCTCCAGCGTGATGCCGCGCATCATCGTGTTGACCGGCACCGGACAGCCCTCGCAGACCCGCGCAATCAGTTCGGGGTCAGACAGGCCCGGCACAAAGACCCCGCTGCCGCCGGCTTCTGCATATGCCGCCGCGCGCTCCAGCGCCTCCGGCACCAGACCGGCGTGTTTGGCGGCGTCCTTTTCCTTCAGAAACAGATCAGTGCGCGCATTCACAAAGATATCCGCATGGGCCGCCCGCACCGCGGCCACCCGGCGGGCCTGCTCTTCGATGTTGTAAAAGCCTTCGCCGCCGACCACCTGATCCTCAAAGTTCAGCCCCACCGCGCCGGTCTCTGCCAGCCGTTTCACATTGGCGGTCAGCTGCTCCGGCCCGCGGGCGTATCCGCCCTCGAAATCGATGGTAACGGGCAGCTCCGTGGCGGCCACGATGCGCTCTGCGTTGCCCAGCACAAACTCCAGCGGCACCTGTTCGCCGTCCGCAAACCCCTGCGCTGCTGCCACCGGGAAACTGCCGGTCGCCAGGGCTTTGGCACCCGCCCCGGCAATCGCCCTGGCGCTGCCCGCATCCCAGATGTTGTACAAAACCACCGGGTTGCCCGGCTGGTGCAACGCCGCAAACGCCTGGGCGCGCTCTGAATATGTCATGCTGAAATCCTCTGTCTGTAGCCTGTTTCAATCTCGATAAGCCGCTGCTTGCGCCACAGGCCTCCGCCATAGCCGGTCAGCGAACCATCGGCTGACAGCACCCGGTGGCAGGGCACCACCAAGGCCAGCTGGTTGCTGCCATTGGCGCGCGCCACCGCCCGCGTGGCCGAGGGGCGCCCGATCTCCGCGGCAAGCTGCGAATAGCTGCGGGTCTCGCCGGCCGGGATGGCCAGCAGCCGCTGCCAGACCTCGCGTTCAAACGGAGTGCCATGCAGCGCCAGCGGGGTCCGGAAGTCCGCGCCTTCACCGGCAAAGAAGTGGCGCAGCTCTTCGGCAACCTGCCCGGTCGGCGCCGGGCGGCCAAAGCCCAGCCCGCCGGGCTGGCGTTGCTGCAGCTTGGCCACCTCCCGCGGCAGCGCCTTGCGGTCGGCAAACTCCAGGAGATGCAGCTGATGGGTACAGCTGATCGCAATCATCGCGCCCAGCGGCGTGTCGATCCAATCCGCCAGCAGCAGAGCATCCTTGCGGAATGCGCCCGGCGCAATCCCAACCAGCTTGGCAAAGGCCGCACGGAAGGCACTGGCGCTTTCGAAACCGGCATCAATCTGCGCCGCAATCACCGGTTCCCCTGCCTTCAGCGCCGTGAACCCCTCGCGCAGGCGGCGCTGGCGCGCCATCTCCAGGAAGGTCATGCCGAAATGCCGCTTGAAGGCGCGCCGCACGGTGGACGCATCCAGCCCCAGCCGCAGCAGATCATCCTCGCCCCAGCGGTAGGCAGGCCGCGCCTCCAGCCGCGCCAGCAGGTCCTGCACCACCGGATCATCGCCCGCCGCCGCGGCCAGCGGCTTGCAGCGCTTGCAGGCGCGGAAGCCCGCCTCGATGCACGCGCCCGGCGTGGCAAAAAACCGGCAGTTTTCAAACTTGGGTTTGCGCGCCGGGCAGGTCAGCCGGCAGAAGATGCCGGTGGAGGTCACACCGACATAGGCGCGGCCCTCATAGGCGGCATCGCGGTCAAGCAGCGCCTGGTAGAGCGCGCGGGAATCAGGCAGGTCAAACATCATGCGCCGACCATAGCCCAGCCCGCCCCGCCAGTACGCCGGATATCGGGCGTTTATTTTCAAAACATTGCGACCCAGCCGGGCGAGCGCCTTGTTCCGGGCGGGAAAGTTCACTTCCGCCAAGGTGTTGCGCACCCACCGTACGGAGCCTTCACGCGATCCTCATTTCCCCATGCCAGACTGCCCCCTGATCGCGATCCCCCGCCATGGCTCCGCGCATGGGCCATGATACGAGGCGCAGGCATCTTTGGGCTGCCTGCGCGACACCCCGGAGACCGGCCCTGATAAAAAGGGGGTCGTCCAGGATATCCTGTCCGAGCAGGCCCCCTGCGGGGTCTGTCCACCTCCACCCGGCGGCGCCGCCCCCTTAACTGGGACACAGCGCAAAAACGGCACAGCATTCAAATCCCGCCGGCCCTGGCGGCACAGCAAAAATGAAAAAGGCCGCCCCACCGGACGGCCCCTTTGTGCTGCGTGTCTGCCTTGGCCTTACTTCGGACCCAGCGCCACCATCCCTTTCAGGATGTCGATGGCATAGGCCAGCTGGTAATCCTGCTCGCGCAGCTCCGCGGCTTTCTCGGCCTTCTCGCGCTCTTCCTCGATCTGGCGGATTTCGTCCTCGGACAGGCTGTCGTTGTTCAGGCTGCCGCGCAGGTCGGCTTCCGAACGCGACCGGCGGGCGGGCGAGTCATTGTCTTCCTCGGCTTCCGCGGTCCGGCGCGGCTGCGCCACCACGATGTCGGGCGACACGCCCAGCGCCTGGATCGAGCGGCCCGACGGCGTGTAGTAGCGCGCTGTGGTCAGGCGCATCGCGCCCTCGCCCTTCAGCGGCATCACGGTCTGGACCGACCCCTTGCCGAAGGATTTGGTGCCCACCACGATGGCGCGGCGGTGATCCTGCAG
>JABXIA010000083.1 GCA_013373325.1 Paracoccaceae bacterium | reverse complement strand
CAGCTTGGCATTTGAGCTGACCTGGGCATGCACCTCCATGCCGATGACCAGTTCCCAGTCATGCTTGGCGCCCGCGATCACCTTGGGCTTGGGGAGTTCATATGTCAGGTCGAGCATGGTTTTCCGCCGTATCCGAATGTCTTTGGTTGGCAAGCGTTCTAGGCCCGCTGGCGGGCAGGGGCAAGGGGGCAATGAAGGGCCGGGACCGCCCGGCTACCCCTGCACAATTACTTTCACATCTGAAAAGTCTGCTTTGGTGAGCTTGTCTCGCGGGATTACGAAAACAATGTGGCTGAGATCCCCAAAGATCCACCCGGGCAGATCGCTCGAAAACAGTTGCAGCAGCAGGGCGTTGTCTTTGTCGTAAGGGGCAGCCCTGCGGTTGTTGTAATCGGTGAACATGACGCTCTGGTCTTCAGGCCGCCTGTAAAGATCAGCCGAAAACCAGCTGGTATCAACCCAATCCCAGCGTGGAACCCCGCCCATCCCGTCCTGATGTTTTTCTGCTGCGTTCAGGCACATGTATTCTGCATACTGTCGCGGCCCTTCCGGGAGGCTTGCGGATTCCGAGGAATAACGCTCTATACCGCCAACTTTGAATCTGCCGTGCCAGCGGTGAGAGGAACCGGCTGGCCCGCCTAGGATCGGCCGATACACGATATCGGTCGCCTCAAGGCTTGGAAATGCGGGTAAAGCGAGAGTGCTTTTTTCGGTCGCAATGACAAGCCCTTGCAGCTTGGGCTGGATTGCTGCCCAGCTTTGATCGTCAATTTCTTCCCCGTACCGCTCCCGTCCTCCAATTTCGTTGCGGAGCGCAAATGCCCGTTCGCGGCACTCGGGTAGAAATGACATGGCCTTTTCATGGGTTTCTATATTTTCTTGCGCAAGTTTTCGGCGGGTTTCCTTAAACTCCAGAAGATCGGGGCTCGTGATTTCCTTGTCCACTACTTCGTCAGCGTAGCGTTTTTGAAAGGCGATAGTTTTTTCCGCTTTTGATCCGAAAAGGGATGCGCTCTTTACGAAGCCGGATGCGCCGGTGATGACTGCGCCGAGTTTTTCGGCGTACTCACCATAAGTCTTGGGCCTTTCGTCAAAGGGGAGACTGTAGCTGATATCGGTTTTGTAGTAGCGGCTTTCCCCATTTCTCTCTGTTTGCCACTCCACAGCCGGAAATTCGATCCCCTCCATGGCGTTTAGAAAGGCCATCCAATCGGATGAAGATATGTTTTGAGTCCGGGGCAAGCGGGAGAAGGGAGCGGCCGCCTGTTCAACCTTCGCTTTCGCGGCAGCAAGGCTAGGGGCATGCTTGCGGAGTTCGGCGATGCCTCTGCAGTCGATCTCGTATTGGCACTTTTCATGATGCGTGATGGCCGCCGGGTCTTTCGCCTCGAATGCCTTGATTCCGGCATAGTGCC
The DNA here is from genome assembly GCA_013373325.1 of Paracoccaceae bacterium. GTDB lineage: Bacteria > Pseudomonadota > Alphaproteobacteria > Rhodobacterales > Rhodobacteraceae > Leisingera. The sequence continues at coordinate 21,289 of JABXIA010000083.1, read as the reverse complement.
TGCGCCAGCGGGATTTGAACGCAGAGCACTGTTTGCCGATCTTCGTATTAAGTGAGTTAAGCTGATGCTGAAACAGTTCCGGCGTGAAGGGATAGGCGTATTCAGCCGGGGACCAGGAGGCCGGGGCCGGAACGGGTGGGTTGCCGGATGGTGCTTCTCCGGCTCCCTCCGCCACGTCCGGCATTTCGTGAAACCGGACCGGCCATTTGGGAAATGGTGCGGCCGAGCGCGGGAGAAAGTTCTTGTCGTCACGCATGATCCAGATGATGGATTGAAAATCCTCCTCGCTTACATCCACCGAGCGTTCGGTTGCCATTCCGGTGAAGTGGAGAACCTTGCACTCAATTGCTGGTGTGGAGGCGGTGACCGTAAGCGGCAGAAAGAACAACAGCCATCCTTCTCGGGGACCGGCGCCGCCCCATAGATTCTGGGGCAAGAAGCTGCAATTCAGCTGGGCTAGGAAAAGCATGGGTTTTCCGTCCTGCATGGGCCATTCCATGCCATCCGGCATTTGAGGCTTGCCGCCGTACCATCCGGCGGGCTCTTCCTGTGCGGGCAGCGGGACAATTTTCTCGATGCGAACACAGCTTCGAAACTGGGGGAGAACTGAAAGATCATCGGCATGGGGCCCGAGTTGCGGAAGTCTGCTTCCGCGGCGCTTGAAGCCGGCGATCAGTTCCAGAAAATGCGACTTGGCCATAAGTGCTCCAAGGAAAAGGTAAAATATGCTGTTCAAAGGTGAAAACTGGGCGCTTAATGCTGATCGAAAGTGTCCAAAGTTTGGCGTGCCGGAGTTTCTCTCAAAACCAAACTTGGCGGGGGGCAGAGCTGAGGCTATGAAAGACTTCCGAGCAGAACTTCAGGAGGCAGCCTTGGACACATCCGCCCGCATCAGCCAGACCATTGCCACGGAAATCGGCGCCGCCGCCAAGCAGGTGAGCGCTGCGGTGGCGCTGCTGGACGAAGGTGCCACGGTGCCCTTTGTTGCGCGCTACCGCAAGGAGGCGACCGGAGGGCTGGACGATACCCAGCTGCGTACTTTGGCAGAACGGCTGGCTTACTTGCGGGAGCTGGAAGCGCGCCGCACCGCCATCATGGAGTCGATCAAGGGGCAGGACAAGCTGACCGATGATCTGGCGGCCTCGATCGCCAAGGCGGAGACCAAGGCGCAGCTGGAAGATATCTATCTGCCCTACAAGCCCAAGCGGCGCACCAAGGCGATGATCGCCAAGGAGAACGGGCTGGAGCCGCTGGCAGATGCCATCCTGGGCGACCGCAGCGCCGATCCGGAGAAGCTTGCTGAAGGGTATATTACCGGGGCCGTCGCCACAGTGAAGGACGCGTTGAACGGCGCGCGGGATATCCTGACCGAGCGGCTGACGGAAAACGCCACGCTGCTGGGGCGGCTGCGGGAGTTCCTGCAGCGGGAGGCCGTGCTGACCGCCAAGGTGATTGAGGGCAAGGAGCAGGAGGGCGCCAAGTTCTCAGACTACTTCGAACACTCCGAGCGCTGGGCCGAGGTGCCCTCGCACCGGGCGCTGGCGATGCTGCGCGGCTCCAACGAGGGCGTGCTGACGCTGGACGTGGGACCAGAGCCGGAAGAGGGCGTGGCACGGGCCGAGGCGATGGTCGCGGCGGAGCTGGGCGCGGGCGGCAACGGGCCGGGCGACACGTGGCTGCGCAAGGTCGCGGGCTGGACCTGGCGGGTGAAGCTGAGCCTCTCGATGATGCTGGAACTGATGGGTGATCTGCGCGGCCGCGCGCAGGAGGACGCCATTCAGGTTTTTGCCCGCAACCTCAAGGACCTGCTGTTTGCAGCTCCGGCCGGTGCGCGACCGACCCTCGGGCTGGACCCGGGCATCCGCACCGGCGTCAAGGCGGCAGTGGTCGATGCAACCGGGAAACTCGTGGCCACCGAGACCTTGTACCCGTTTCAGCCGAAGAACGATCTGCGCGGGGCGCAGGTGTCGATTGTGAAACTGATCGCCGAACACGGGGTGGAGCTGATCGCCATCGGCAACGGCACCGCCAGCCGCGAGACCGAGCGGATGGTGGCCGAAGTGCTGAAACATCTGCCTGCCAAGATCAAGGCGCCGACCAAGGTGGTGGTGTCTGAGGCCGGCGCCTCAGTCTATTCCGCTTCCGAGCTGGCAGCGCGGGAGTTCCCGGATCTGGATGTGAGCTTGCGCGGGGCGGTGTCGATTGCCCGGCGCCTGCAGGACCCGCTGGCGGAACTGGTGAAGATTGAGCCAAAAAGCATCGGCGTCGGCCAGTACCAGCATGACGTGGACCAGCATAAGCTGTCGAAGTCGCTGGAGGCAGTTATCGAGGACGTGGTGAACGCAGTTGGCGTCGACCTCAACATGGCCTCAGCGCCGCTGCTGAGCCATGTCTCGGGGCTAGGCCCCGGCCTGGCAGAGGCGATTGTGGCGCACCGCGACACGAACGGCGCATTCAGCTCGCGCAAGGAACTGCTGAAGGTGGCGCGGCTTGGCCCCAAGGCGTTTGAGCAATGCGCGGGCTTCCTGCGCATCCGCGACGGCAAGGAGCCGCTGGATGCATCCTCGGTCCACCCGGAAAGCTATGATGTGGCCCGCAAGATCGTCGCTGCTTGCGGCCGCGATATCCGCCAGATTATGGGCGACGGCTCAGCGCTGAAGTCCCTGCGGGCAGAGGATTTCGACGGAGGGGACGTCGGCCTGCCCACCGTGCGCGACATCTTCCAGGAACTGGAGAAACCGGGCCGCGATCCGCGCCCGTCCTTCGTGACGGCGTCCTTCAAGGACGGGGTGGAAGAGATCACCGACTTGAAGCCAGGAATGGTGCTGGAGGGCACGGTGACAAACGTGGCGGCCTTTGGCGCGTTCGTCGATATCGGCGTGCATCAGGACGGGCTGGTGCATGTGAGCCAGCTGGCCGACCGGTTCGTGAAGGACCCGCATGAGGTGGTGAAGACCGGTCAGGTGGTGAAGGTCACCGTCACCGAGGTGGACGTGCCGCGCAAGCGGATCGGGCTGACCATGAAAAAGGACGGCGGCGCTTCAGCCAAGGAGGAGCGCAATGCGCGCGGGCCGGCCAAGGGCGCCGGGCCGCGGCGGGGCGGCAAGCCGGGCGGGGCGCAGGGCGGATCCCGCGGCAGCAAGGGCCGGGTGTCCGCTGGAGCCAAAGGCGGGCAGGCGTCCGGGCAGGGCTCAGGCCAAAATACTGGCGCGCTGGGCGCGGCCCTGATGGATGCCTTCAAGAAGAAATGACGTAACGGGGCTGCGGCCCCGTTTTTCATTTCAGTCAGGCCTGTTTCTGTTCAATCAGGACTGACACACGGCGCTGAGGTGCAGCCCGTGTTTGGTGAAAGAGACCTTCTGCCCGCCTTCGATTTCCTCGCGGAACTGATTGGCGAGAGCTTGCAGCGCACCGGCATGCCCGCGGGCGGCAAAGCGGCTGACGGAGCGGATCAGCGCGCTGTTGTCGAAGCCTTCCTCGGCGTGGGCCCAGACCAGCGGGTGAAGCTCTGTCAGGTGATCGCGGATCAGCCAGTCGGCAGCCCCTGCAATCCTCAGCCGCGGCACGTCAGCCTGCAGGTCCTGCCCCATGTCCTTGGGCAGGGCAACGGTGCAGTAGGCGGCCAGCAGATTGATCATTTCCTGTGAGGCGTCGGCCTGCACGATGTCGCGAAGCCCGTCCAGGAAGAAACGCGTGTCGACACGGGCGCAGGCCTGGGTGTCGGTGGTGATGGCGTCGAAGTACACCCAGGTGTAGCCACCGGCGCCCCAAGTGGCTTCGGTGCGGGCAGCGGTGCGGCGCGCCTCCAATTCCAGTGCGGCATAGGATCCGGCGCTGCGCGGCAGCATATGCGTGCCCAGCGCCCGCATGTGGCGGTGGTTGGCAGGCGTCAGGTCAATCAGCGTGCTGTAGGTGTCCGCCACCTGCAGGGTGCCAGGGCCGCGGCCGGCGAACACTGCGCATTGCGCTGCCAGCAGGAACGGGCTGTTCCGGCTGTCCGCTGCAATCGGCTCCAGCAGAGCGGCAGCACGGTCGAAATGGGCCGCGCAACGGCGCTGGTTCGTTGCTGCTGGGTCCTGGCTGTCGGCTCCGCGCCAGGCCCAGCCGATGTCAATGTGGGCAAGCGCCACCAGGGCCGTCAGATAGGGATCGTGCCGGTTCTCCGCGCGCAGCGCTTCAAAGGCCATCAGGCCGCGGATCAGGGCGCGGCTGCGGGCGTCGTGATGTTCGGTCAGCGCGTGCTCTGTGGCGCTCACGACATCGGCGCGGGCGCCAAAAGCAATGAGATCGGCCAGCGGCACTCCGCAGCGGGTGGCAGCGCGGGTTTCGTCTGCCGTGCGGATTTGCCGGGACAGGTCGTCCCAGCGTTCCTGCCGGGCCAGGAACTGACCGCGGTCCTGGGCCTCGGTGCCTTCGGGAGCGTCCTGCGCGCTGAGGACCGCGATGGACAGGCTGTCTTCCGGGCGCTGGGCCAAGGGCTGTTCCGCTGGGGCTGGCGACTGGCGTGCAGCGGGCCGGGAGCGGCTGGAAACCAGGGCTGAAATCCGGGAGAAAAGATCCAGTGCCTGTCGAGACTGTGTGAGCATTTGCGCTTCCTGATGGGTGGCAGCTTATCGTTGCTGCCAATTTCGTCAGGCAATGGGGCGCAAAGATGGCGGCACTGAGGAAGTTAACGTGCCTGGGCGGTTAATTGCGCACGGCTGTATAAAATCCGAGCGGATTTTCGCGGAGGGGTTGCGGCGGGTCTTCATAACGCAGTGAAATGGTGACGTTCCGTGCGGATGCCGCGCTTTTGAAACTCTGCTTCTGTTTCCTGGTGCGGCGGGGTGGCCTCCTGCGGCAGGCGGATGCGTTTCCCGTTCTTGAGGATTAGTGTGGCGCGCACTGAAAAGTCCCAACGGGTATCAAACCGCACCATGGCGATCTCCGCCAGGTCTGCCTTGCCGGTCAGCTTTCCGGTGAACCATTCGATGCGGCTGGCGGAAATTTTTAATCCAGACAACGGGTTGCGGATCAGGTCAGCAAGAGCGGGCAGAACGGGAAGGGCCAGCAGGATCACCAGCCACGGAGCTGCATCCAGCGCCAGCCACAGCACCAGCAACGCTGCCAGCCAGCCGCCTGTTGCCAGAATGGCCGCCCGGGAGCGGCCCCGGCGGGAGAAGCTGTAGTCCTCCGCCGGGGCTGGTGTGACAGGCGTTTCACGCATCCAGGATCCGGGTCACCATTTCGGTGGTGTCACGGCTAAGCCCGTCCGTCCCGGCAATCCGGCTGAGCTGGGCGCGGATCAGCGACTGGCGGCCCGCGTCATAGCGCTTCCAGGTCTGGAAGGCGGCGCACATGCGGGCGGTGGTCTGCGGGTTCAGGCTGTCCAGCGCGATCAGGTTTTCGGCCAGCAGCTGATACCCCTCGCCGCTGCCATGGTGGAAGCCCGCGTGATTGCCTGCCAGCGCCCCCATCACCGCACGGAAGCGGTTGGGGTTCTTCATGTCAAACAAAGGGTGTTTGGTCAGGGCCGCGGCGGTTGCAGCCGCCTTTTCAGGTGCGGCACATGCGATCTGCAGGGCAAACCACTTGTCCATCACCAGCCGGTCGTCCTGCCACTGATCGAAGAACGCCTGGCTTTGCGCCGCGCCGTTCTCAGCCTTCATCAGCGCGCCAAGCGCGGCATACTGCTGTGTCATGTTATCGGCCGAGGCATATTGGCGGGCAGCCTGCTCGCCGCCGTCCAGCCGGGTCAGCAGCGACAGGATACGCCCGTTGAGGGCGCGTTTGCCTGCGCTTTCGGCATTGGGAGAGTAAGGGCCTTCAACGGTGGTGGCTGCATAGAGCCGGGGCAGGCTGGTCTCCAGCTGCTGCGCCAGCGTCTGGGCAAAGGTCTCTGCCGCATCGTAGATCTTCTGCGGGTCAGGGGTATAGCCGCGCTCATGCAGGGTTTGGGCAATGTCGGACTGGCTGGGCGGTGACAGCACCAGCGCACGGAAGGCAGGGTCCTGATTGTCATCGCGCACCAGTTTTTCCAGCGCGTCCAGATAGGCCGCATCCGGTGCCGCCCCGTCCAGAACCATGGCAACGCGGGTTTCCTTGGCCAGCGCATTACCCGCTTCCCAGCGGTTGAAGGGATCGGTGTCATGAGCCAGCAAAAAGGCGCGTTCGGTGTTGGTGGTCTCGCGCTCCAGGATCACAGGGGCGGAGAATTCGCGCAGGATGGAAGGAACCGGCTTGGAGGCGAGGCCGTCGAAGGTGAAACTCTGCTTGGCCTCGGTCAGCTCCAATACCTCGGTTGCGCGCACCTCGTCACCGTTGGGCGACAACAGGCCCACCGCCACCGGAATCACCCGCGGCGCCTTATCGGGCTGGCCCGGCGTCGGCGGTGTCGATTGCTCAAACGTCAGGATATAGGTGCCGTCGGCGTAATCCTCGGAAACCTTCACCCGAGGGGTGCCGGCCTGACTGTACCACAGCTTGAACTGGCTGAGGTCACGCCCCGTCGCATCCTCAAACACCTTCAGCCAGTCCTCGATGGTGCAGGCCTGCCCGTCGTGGCGCTCGAAGTACAGTTTCAGCGCCGTGTAATAGTTTTCATCCCCCACCAGCCGTTTCAGCATGCCGATCACTTCGGCGCCTTTTTCATAGACGGTCGCAGTGTAGAAGTTGTTGATCTCCTGAAAGGCTTCGGGGCGCGGCGGATGCGCCAGCGGGCCGTTGTCCTCGGGGAATTGGCGGGCGCGGAGCGTGATCACATCGTCGATGCGCTTGACCGGCTCCGAGCGCATGTCGGCGGTAAACTGCGCGTCGCGGAAAACGGTCAGCCCTTCCTTCAGGCACAGCTGGAACCAGTCGCGGCAGGTGATGCGGTTGCCGGTCCAGTTGTGGAAATACTCATGGGCAATGATTGCCTCAATACGTTCAAAATTGGCATCCGTGGATGTTTCAGGCGACGCCAGAACGCAAGACGAGTTGAAAATGTTCAACCCCTTGTTTTCCATCGCGCCCATGTTGAAGTCGTCCACTGCGACGATGTTGAACAGCTCCAGGTCGTATTCGAGGCCGTAGACGTCCTCGTCCCACTTCATCGACTTCTTCAGCGCCTCCATGCCAAAGGCGCATTTGCCTTCATCACCCGGACGGACCCAGATATTCAGCTCCACATCCTTGCCAGAGCGCGTGGTGAAGCTGCCTGGATGGTTCACCAAGTCGCCCGCCACCAGCGCAAACAGATAGGCCGGTTTCGGCCAGGGATCATGCCATTCGGCCCAGCCTTCACCCGCGCCCACCGGGTTGCCGTTGGACAGCATCACCGGCTCGTCACCCTCGATCCGCACGGTGAAGGTGGACATCACGTCAGGGCGGTCCGGGTAATAGGTGATCTTGCGGAAACCCTCAGCCTCGCACTGGGTGCAGTACATGCGGTTGGACATGTATAGGCCTTCCAGCGCGGTATTGCCGGCCGGGTTGATCTCCACCTCGGCTTCCCAGGTGAAGGGGGCGCTGGGCACCCCGCATTTGAGACCGCCGTCGGCCAGCTCCGGCGTCACTTCCTGGCCGTCGATTTTGGCAGAGATCAGCTGCAAGTCCTCGCCGTGCAGGAAGAACGTCTTGTCCGCCGCATCCGGCTTGGGCGCAAATCGGATCTTGCTCAGGACGCGGGTGGTTTCCGGTGCCAGGCGGAAGGTCAGGTGAACGCTTTCGACGTCAAACCCAAAGGGCGTGTAGTCTTTCAGATAGAAGGTCTGGGGGGCGGTTGCGGGGTTTGCGTCTTTCACAGCGGGACCTCGTTTTTATGGAACCGGACCGGGGGCCGGTGCGTATTCCCTATAGTCGTAGGCAACAGCGGGCGGAGCAGCAAGCCGTCCTGAGCCTCAATTTGTTCAGGAAAGGAACTCCGCCATGTCCGCACCGGATACCAATGTCGAACGTCAGGCAGAAAAGCACAAACCCTCGTTGTTGGGGATTGGAGTCGCGGTGGTGTTTGCGCTGGTGTTGCTCGGGGTGTTTCTGGCGATGGTCTTTGACCGTGGCGGCGAGCGGGACGCCGTTGAAGTTCCAGCCACGGCGGCGGAGGTGCAGGCCGTCATTGACGGTTCGGCGGACTGACCGGCGCGATGCAAATCGGCAATTCTTGAGGCGTGCAGCTTGGCCTGCGCGCCTTTTGCTCATGGGGGATTGCGCGGCTGATGCGTTTTCGGAATTCTTATTGGCACTTTCTTGAAAATCAAGAAATTGAGTTCGGTTTCAGCGAGGGGGTGTTTTGTTGCCGATCGGAAACTTCTAGCCTAGTTAAGTGTCAGCATACAGTGGTGTACCGCCCAAAAGGAGCAAGTCATGAGCCGGGTCGAGAAACAGGGAATTCAGGTGGCGCCGGAGCTGGCGGAGTTCATCGAGAAACAGGCGCTGCCGGGCACCGGGATCGAGGCCGAGGCGTTCTGGAAAGGCCTGGCGGAGCTGGTGAACAGCTTCGGTCCGGAAAACCGCGCGCTGCTGGCGAAGCGCGAGGAGATGCAGGCAAAGATTGACGCCTGGCACATCGCTAACCGTGACAAGCCGCATGATCACGAGGCCTACAAGTCGTTCCTTGCCGACATCGGCTACCTGCTGCCGGAAGGCGGCGATTTCGAGATCGAAACGCAGAACGTGGACCCGGAGATTGCCAATGTGCCGGGGCCGCAGCTGGTGGTGCCGATCACCAACGCACGCTACGCACTGAATGCGGCCAATGCGCGCTGGGGCAGCCTGTATGACGGGTTCTACGGCACCAATGCGATGGGCACGCCTGCGCCCAAGGGCGGTTATGACAAGGGCCGCGGCGCGCGGGTCGTGGCGCGGGCTCGGGTGTTCCTGGATGAGGCGTTCCCGATCAATGGCGCCAGCCATGCGGACGTGCGCCGCTACCATGTTCAGGACGGCCAGCTGCTCATTGACGACCTGCCGCTGGCACAGCCGGAGAAGTTTGCAGGCTACCGCGGCAACCCCAAGGCGCCTGAAGCGGTTCTGCTGCGCAACAACGGTCTGCATGTGGAACTGGTGTTTGACCGCGCCCACGCAATTGGAGCCCGCGACCAGGCGGGGCTGGCAGACGTGCGGCTGGAAAGCGCGATGTCCGCGATCATGGACTGCGAGGATTCGGTCGCCTGCGTCGATGCCGCGGACAAGGTTCAGGCCTATTCCAACTGGCTGGGCCTGATGAAAGGCGATCTGGAGGCGGAGCTGGATAAGGGCGGCAAGACCATCACCCGCCGCCTGAACCCGGACTTCGGCTATAGCGCGCCGGACGGCTCGGCGATGTCGGTTAAGGGCCGCGCCCTGCTGTGGGTGCGCAACGTCGGCCACCTGATGACCAATCCGGCGGTGCTGGATCAGAACGGCAACGAGGCTTACGAGGGCCTGCTGGATGCGCTGATCACCGTGATGATCGCCAAGCACGATCTGAAGCGCGAGGGCGGCAACTCCGCCCATGGCTCTGTCTATGTGGTGAAGCCCAAGATGCACGGGCCGGAGGAAGTGGCGTTCACTGACCGGATTTTTGCCAAGGTCGAGGATATCCTGGGCCTGCCGCGCCACACCGTGAAAATCGGCATCATGGATGAAGAGCGCCGCACTTCAGTGAACCTCAAGGAATGCATCCGCGCCGCCAAGCACCGGGTCGCCTTCATCAACACAGGTTTCCTGGACCGCACCGGCGATGAGATCCACACCTCGATGGAGGCGGGGCCGTTCAGCCGTAAGGACTTCATCAAGCGCAAGGGCTGGATCGGCGCCTATGAGAACCTGAATGTGGACATCGGCCTGGAATGCGGCCTGTCTGGCAAGGCGCAGATCGGCAAGGGCATGTGGGCGATGCCGGACATGATGGCGGCAATGCTGGAACAGAAAATCGAGCATCCGAAATCCGGCGCCAATTGCGCCTGGGTGCCAAGCCCGACCGCCGCAACGCTGCACGCGCTGCACTACCACAAGGTGGATGTTCTGGCTGTTCAGGCCAAGCTGAAAGAGGGCGGCCGCCGCGCGCATGTTGATGGCATTCTGGAAATCCCGCTGGCGACCTACCGCAAGTGGACCCCGCGCCAGATCGCCCGCGAGGTGGACAACAACGCTCAAGGCATCCTCGGCTATGTGGTGCGCTGGATCGATCAGGGCGTCGGCTGCTCCAAGGTGCCGGACATCAACGACGTCGGCCTGATGGAAGACCGCGCCACCTGCCGTATTTCGGCGCAACACATCGCCAACTGGCTGCACCATGGCGTTGTGTCTGAGGAGGAAGTCATGGGCTCCCTGCGCAAGATGGCCAAGGTGGTGGATGAGCAGAACCGCGGCGACAACAGCTACCGCGCGATGGCGCCGGGATACGACACCATCGCCTTTAAGGCGGCCTGTGACCTGGTCTTCAAGGGCCGGGTGCAGCCCTCCGGCTATACCGAACCTGTGCTGCATGCCCGCCGGCTGGAGCTGAAGGCCCAGGAAGCCGCAGCCTGACCGCGGCAAACTGACCGGATGAAACAGTTTCCCCGCAAAAAGGGGTAGTCAAAGGGGGCCTTTTGGCCTCCTTTTCTGTTCCGTAACGTCAGGAGAGGAGGCTGAACACATGGCTGGGATTTCACTGGAGCAGGCACGCACCATCATCCGCGTGGCGCTGGACAAGGGGCATGAGCTGAACCTGAAGCCGCTGTCGGTGGTGGTGCTGGATGCCGGCGGCCACGTGCAGGCGTTTGAGCGCGAAGACGGCGCCGCGCCGGGCCGGTTTGCGATTGCCCACGGCAAGGCCTACGGCTCGGTGATGCTGGGCATGGCTGGCAGCGCCCAGATGGCGCGGGCAGAGGCGCAGGCCTATTTCATGGCAGCGGTGAACGGTATTTACGGCGGCCAGGTGGTGCCGGTGCCGGGCGGCGTGCTGGTGCGCGGCGCGGACGGCGCGGTGATCGGCGCGGTTGGCGTGACCGGCGACACCTCTGACAACGACGCGATTGCGGCCATAGCCGGCATCGAAGCCGCTGGCCTGCAAGGCGAAATCTAACCCTCCCGTGCGCCTGTGAACACTCTGTTGCGCCGTCACTGCGGTTGAACCCGGCCCCTGGCAGAGCTAGATTTTCTGCCAGGGAACGGAGACAAGCACAACATGGCGCGACCCAAAGTAGGCATTATCGGCAATTCCTATCTGCTGAACGATCAGTATCCCGTGCATGCGGGCGGAACGATGAACTCCGAGGCGATTGCCGAGGTGGCAGGCTGTATGCCGCTGATGATCCCCTCAGACCCGCGGTTTGTGACAGTGGCGGAACTGCTGGATACTTTCGACGGTTTCCTGCTGACCGGCGGGCGCCCCAACGTGCATCCCAACGAATACGGCGAGGCTGAGACTGAGGCGCATGGCGCCTTTGACCGGGCGCGCGATGCCATCACCCTGCCGCTGGTGCGCGCCTGCGTGGAGCGCGGCCAGCCGTTCCTGGGAATCTGCCGCGGTTTTCAGGAGGTGAACGTGGCGATGGGCGGTACCCTGCACCCTGAAATCCGCGACCTTCCGGGGCGGATGAACCACCGGATGCCGCCGGACGGCACGCTGGAGGAAAAATTTGCCCTGCGCCATACGGTCAAATTCAACTCCGGCGGGGTGTTCCACCGCCTGTTCGGCGCCGAAGAAGTGATGACCAACACCTTGCACGGCCAGGGCATCAAGCGCCCGGGCTCGCGGGTCGTGATCGACGGCCAAGCGCCGGACGGTACGCCGGAAGCGGTCTATATCAAGGATGCGCCGGGCTTTACCCTGTCGGTGCAATGGCACCCTGAATGGGAGGCGGCAGCGGACCCGGTGTCCCGGCCGCTGTTTGAGGCTTTCGGGGCGGCAGTGCGGGCCTGGGCGGATGCCGGTACCCAGTCCGGCCTGCAAAAATCCGCATAGTAGGTTTTCCGGCCGCTGAGGCGTTAGACGGCCCGCTCGGCAGGGCAGGCCGCATTTTGGCTCAGACCAGCAGATCAAAGTCATGCATCAGCGGCAGCCGCCGGGCGCGCTTGCCGGTGAGGTTAAAGAGCGCATTGGCAAGCGCCGGGGCCGCGGGCGGGGTGCCGGGCTCGCCAACGCCGCCGAGATGGGCCTGGGATTCCAGCACCTGCACCTGGGTTGTCGGCATCGTGTGCATGCGGATGGCATCATAGTCGGGGAAATTCCCCTGTTCCGCTGCGCCATCAGCAAAGGTGATCTCGCCGAAACAGGCTGCCGACAGCCCATAGGCCATGCCGCTGAACATCTGCGCCCGGATGATCGACGGGTCGATGGCCTGGCCAACGTCGCAGGCGATCCAGGCGTTGGAGATGCGGATGCTGCCGTCTTCCTCCACTACCTCAATGACCTCAGCCACCGGGGTGCCGAAGCTGTAGCACATGGCGACACCGTGCCCGGTGCCTTCCACTGTTTTGCCGGTCCAGCCCGACATATCCCGGACCGCCTCCAGCACGCCGGCCGCAGGGGTCCATTCCCGGCGGGCCATGTCCAGGCGGAACTCCAGCGGGTCGGCGCCTGCGGCATGGGCCATCTCGTCGATGAAGCTTTCCACAAAAAATGCGTTGAAACTGTTGCCGACCGAGCGCCAGAAGCCGACCGGAATCTGGATGTCGGACAAATGCCCGGCCATGCGGAAGTTCGGGATTGCATAAGGTGCATTGAAGAACCCCTCGACATGCACCTTGTCAGGCCCGGCCTGGGGCAGGTCGGCCAGCCGTTTCATCGCCTGTGCCACGGGGGAGGCCGCCGCGACCTTGCCGTCCAGCAGCACCGCCTGGCCGTCCTTCACCGCGCCGCGCATCCGCGCCAGCGCGCCGGGGCGGTACATGTCGTGGCGCATGTCCTCTTCGCGGCTCCAGGTCAGCTGCACCGGGGTGCCGGGCATCTGTTTCGCCAGCCGGGTGGCAAGGACTGCATAGTCGAATTCGACCCGCCGCCCGAAACCGCCGCCGAGATAGGTGGTGCGGATATCCACCTGCTCGCTTTCCAGCCCGGCCTCTTCGGCGCATTTCATCTGGGTGTAGGTCGGCATCTGGTTGCCGCACCAGACGGTCAGCTTGCCGTCCTGCAGCAGCGCGGTGGCGTTCATCGGCTCCATGGTGGCATGTGCCAGATAAGGCACCTGATACTCCGCCGTCAGCTCGGTTGCGCCATCGGGGAGTGTGTCCGCATCGCCGTTATCACGCAGGACGGAGTTCGGCGCATCTTCAAACGCTTCAGCAATTCTGGCAAAAACCTGATCAGTCTCCGGCGGGTAGGGCGCGTCTTCCCAGTCCACCTCGATTGTGTCCAGTGCCTGCATCGCCAGCCAGGTGTTTGTTGCCACCACGGCCACGCCGGCGCCCATGTCCAGGATCTTCTCCACGCCGGGCATCCCCTCGGCAGCAGAGGCGTCAAAGCCTGCCATGCCGCCGCCCTGGCGCGGGTTCATGCGGACCGATGCAAATTTCATCCCCGGCAGCCGCACGTCGATACCGAATTCGGCAGTGCCTGTGGCTTTCTCTCCCATATCAATCCGCGGCTGGGACTTGCCGATCAGCCGCCAATCACTTTTCGGGCGCAGACCGGTTTCAACCGGCTCCAGCTTGGCAGCCTCCATCGCCAGCTCGGCATAGGGGATCGCCGTGCCGTCCGGTGCGGTCACAACCCCTTTGGCAGTGCTCAGCTGCGCGCGCTCAACGCCCAGCCGCTCTGCGGCGGCCTGTTTCAGTGTTTCTCGGGCTGTTGCGCCCGCCTGGCGCATCCGCTTGTAGCCGTCCTTCATCGAAGTGGAGCCGCCGGTGCCATGCAGGTTCAGGGTCTTGCCCAGATGGCCAAGCGCCTCGCCGATGGCATGTTTAAAATTGCCAGTGTCGTATCCGCGCCCGGGCAAACCGTCTGCGATGAAGGCAGAGTTGTAATAGGCAGTAGCCGCCGGCCCATGCAGGACACGGACCTGATCCAGCTCGACATCCAGCTCTTCTGCGATCAGCGCGGCCCAGCTGGTTTTTACGCCCTGGCCCATCTCGGCCCGCGGCGCAAACAGGGTCACGCCGTTCTGGTCAATCAGCACGAAGGGGTTGAGCGCGGCCTCGCCCTCGCCGGGTTGCAGCGGGTTCGGGGCCGGGCGGCTGACATAGTAGGCGCCGAAGGCAACACCGCCCACGATGGCGGCGGAGCCGATCATGAACGTGCGGCGGGCGATTTTTGCAATGCTGGCCATGGGCTACGCCTCCTGCATCTTCTGGGCGGCGGAATGGATGGCAGCGCGGATGCGCGGGTAGGTGCCGCAACGGCACAGGTTGCCCTGCATCGCCTCGTCAATCTCCGCGTCAGAAGGTGCCGGGTTCTTTGCCAGAAGGCTTGCCGCCTGCATGATCTGGCCGGACTGGCAGTAGCCGCATTGCGCCACCTGATGCTCGACCCAGGCCTGCTGGATTGCCGCCATGGCATCAGGGCTGCCGAGGCCTTCAATCGTGGTCACCTCGCCCCAGACATCCGACAGCGCCACCTGGCAGGAACGCACCGCCTCTCCGTCGATATGCACGGTGCAGGCGCCGCAGGCTGCAACGCCGCAGCCGAACTTGGTGCCGGTCAGGCCAACCTCATCCCGCAAAACCCAGAGGAGAGGCACATCATCAGGCAGATCCACCTGATGGGTTTTTCCATTGATGCGCAGGTCTGTTGGCATGGCGGGACTCCCTTGCTGTGCTTCTGACAAAAATAACGAGTTTTGTCAGAGTGTCAATTGACATTTTTTACAAACAATGTCAGAAGCGGAAAGATGAACATGGCAGGCATTGATCCGAAACAGCAGGCAATCCTTGAGGCCGCCTGGATGGCGTTTTCAACTTATGGATTCCGCAAAACCTCGATGGACGACATCGCTAAAGGCGCCGGCATGTCGCGGCCTGCGCTGTATCTGCATTTCAAAAACAAGGATGCGATTTTCCGGGCTTTGGTGACTGCCTATTACGGCAACGCCGCTGCAGGTGTCCGCGCCGCGCTGGACGGGCCGGGGCTGCTGCCGGACCAGTTGCAGGCGGCCTTTGCGGCCCAGGGCGGCGAAGCAGTTCAGCAGATGATGGCCTCCCCGCACGGGATGGAGCTGTTCGAAGTCACCAAACACGTGGCCGGTGCGGAAATCGAAGCAGGCGAGGCCGCCCTGAGCGGGATCTATGCAGAGTGGCTGCAGCAGCAGGCCGCCGCCGGGCGGGCGGTTCTGAGTGGCGAAGCCCCGGTGATTGCCCGCACCCTCTGCGCCTCCTTGAAAGGGATTAAGCAGACTGCAGCAGATTACGCGGCTTACCAAGCCGGAGTGCGCCAGCTGGCTGTTCTGGCCGGGGCCGGGCTGACGCCGCGGTGATGCGGGCCGGACAGGCCGGCCCGTAAGTGTCTCAGAGTTCGGTGCGCAGGTGCCAAAGCTCCGGGAACAGCTCCACCTCCAGCATCCGCTTCAGATAGCTGACACCGCCGGTTCCGCCGGTGCCGCGCTTGAAACCGATCACGCGCTCCACCGTGGTCACATGGTTGAAACGCCAGCGGCGGAAGTAATCCTCAAAATCCACCAGTTTCTCGGCCAGCTCATACAGCTCCCAGTGGGTTTCTGTATCGCGGTAGACCTCGGTCCAGGCGGCCTGCACCGCCTCATGCGGCTGATAGGCTTCCGACACATCCCGGTTCACCACCTCCTCCGGCAGTGCAAAGCTCTGCGCCAGCGCCTTCAGCGCAACATCATAGAGAGACGGCTGCTTCAGTTCCGCCTCCAATAGCGCCAGAATGTCCGGGCGGTGGGCGTGCGGCCGCAGCATCGCCTTGTTGCGGTTGCCGAGCATGAATTCGATCTGCCGGTACTGGTGCGACTGAAAACCGGAGCTTTGGCCCAGCTCATCCCGGAAGGCAGTGTAGTCCGACGGCGTCATCGTGCGCAGCACGTCCCAGGCGGAATTCAGCTGCTCAAAAATGCGCGCCACCCGCGCCAGCATCTTGAACGCCTGCCGCGCCTCGCCGCCCAGAAGCCGGTCGCGGGCGGCGCTGAGTTCATGAATGGCCAGCCGCATCCACAGTTCAGATGTCTGATGCTGGATGATGAACAGCATTTCATCATGGGTATCGGTCCATGTCTTCTGCGCGTTCAGCAGCATATCGAGTGACAGGTAATCGCCATAGGACATGCGCCCGTCAAAGGACATCTGGGCGCCGTCTTCGGCGGGATCATAGGGTTTGCTCATCGGAGTCGTTCCTTTTCCTAAAGTCAGTATATGTCAGGGAAAGGAATGCGTCCTCCGGTTCAGGGTGCCGCATTGGGCTAGGCGGCGCCACAGCGCGACCCAGCCCGCCGGGCGGCAGAGCGGCAGGTGATATGAACGGCGCAGCCGCATCAGGTGACGGCGTGGCGGACCATGTATTCCGGCCGGTCCCACAGGGCGTTGGTCATGACATCCGCAATTATCTCAGCCGCTGCGCGCACGTCGCCCTCGTCAATATACAGCGGGGTGAAGCCGAACCGCATGATATCGGGCGCCCGGAAGTCGCCGATCACGCCGCGGGCAATAAGCGCCTGCATGGCGGCATAGCCCTCGTCGAATTTGAACGACACCTGGCTGCCGCGGAAGGCGGGTTCGCGGGGCGAGGCCAGCTCCAGCTGCGGGCAGCTTTCCTCAACCAGGGCGATGAACAGGTTGCAGAGTTCAATGGACTTGGCGCGCACCGCGTCCATATCCGCCATGTCCCAGATATCCATCGCCGCCTCCAGCGCGGTCAGCTGGATCACGGGCGGCGTGCCGACGCGCATCCGGTCGATGCCGCTGCCGGGCCGGTAGTCGAGGTCAAAGGCAAAGGGGGCCTCATGCCCCAGCCAGCCCGACAGGGCGGGGCGGACGGTCTCTGCGTGGCGCGGCGAAACATAGATGAAGGCCGGCGCGCCGGGGCCGCCATTCAGGTATTTGTAGGTGCAGCCCACTGCAAAATCCGCCTTGCACCCGGCCAGATCGACCGGAATGGCACCGGCGGAGTGCGCCAGATCCCAGACCGTCAGCACGCCGTGGGCATGGGCCTTTTCGGTCAGCGACTTCATGTCGTGCTTACGGCCGGTGCGGTAATCCACCTCGGTGATCATCAGCACTGCGATCTCATCGGTGATGGCGTCCTCAACCGCCTCCGGGTCCACGACGCGCAGTTCATACTCCGGCCCCAGCGATTTCAGCAGCCCGCTGGCCATGTACAGATCGGTGGGGAAGTTGCCGTTGTCCGACAGCACCACCTTGCGCCCCGGGTTCACCTCCAGCGCCGAGGCAACCGCCTGATAGACCTTGATCGACAGCGTGTCGCCCATAACCACATGGCCCGGCTCCGCCCCGATCAGCCGCCCGATCCGGTCTCCCAGCGCCTTGGGCTTGTCCATCCAGCCGGCCTTGTTCCAGCCGGTGATGAGCATCTGGCCCCATTCGTCCTGCATCATCGCCGCGACCCGGTCCTTGGCAGCACGGGGCAGGGGGCCGAGCGAGTTGCCATCCAGATAGATCACCCCGTCGGGCAGGTCGAACATCGCCTTGGTTGCGGCAAAATCGGTCATGGAGGGCCTCGCGTCTGATGGGTATTTTAAGCTTGAAGCTTTTCCGGTTTGCTATCCTATCCTGGACGTTCTGTCCAGTGCCTAGCCGCCCGCCGGCTGCGGATCCGGTATCCCGAACTCGGCGCGCTTCTTCTTCGACAGCTTCGCAGTGACCATTTGATAGGACAGGGTGATCTGCTCCTTCAGCTCCGTATCGGTCAGCCCGTTTTCATCATACTGCTGCAGCCATTTCATACCCCGCGACGCCAGATAGGGCGCCGGACGGACGCCGGGGCGTTCCTGCAGCACCTCATAGGCAATGTCGCCAGCCTTGAAGGTGAAGGCGTCCCTGCCATCAGCCCAGCCGCAGACGGCAAACAGCTTGCCACCCGCCTTCCAGACATCGGCATTGCCCCATTGCACCACATGCTCCGCCGCCGGGAAAGTGGCGCAGAACTCATTGAATGCCTTGCGGTCCATCACATCTGCCCTCCGGCGATTTCGATGCACTGACCATTGACCGACCCGGATCCCGGCCCGCACAGCCACAGCGCTGCCGCCGCCACTTCCTCCGGCTCGATCAGCCTCTTGTGGCGGTTGGCGTTGACCATCACATCCAAGGCTTCAACCGCATTCAACCCGGCGCGCTGAGCGATCGAGGTGATGTTGCGTTCGACAATCGGCGTGTCCACGTAACCGGGACACAGCGCGTTGAAGGTGAAAGGCGTGCCCAGGTAATCCTCGCTCAGCGCGCGGGTCAGTCCGACCAGCCCGTGTTTGCTGGCGGTGTAGCAGGCGCCGCCCTTGAGGCCTCGAAGGCCAGCAATGGAAGACACGGTGATGACCCGGCCCCAACCGGTCTGCCGCATCGACTTGAAACACTCCCGGATGGTCAGGAAAGCGCCATCCAGATTGGTGGCCATCATGTCGCGCCAGAACTCCATCGAGGTCTTGTGCAGAGCCGCGCCTTCGGCGATGCCGGCGTTGGCAACGCAGATCTGGATGGGGCCGCGGGCTTCCACGGCTGCCTCGACCTTGGCCGTAACATCCGCTTCGTCGCGCACATCCATTGCCAGGGGATGCAACCCTTCGGTTGCGACGTCCTCCAGCACCTCCTGCCTGCGGCCAGTGATGGTGACCTGCGCCCCCTCTGCGGCCAGGCCTTGGGCAATGGCCAGCCCGATCCCTGTTCCTCCGCCGGTGACCAGCGCGTGTTTGCCTTGCAATGCCATGTTATCCGGCCTCCCTGTTTTACCGGTCAGCCTATCCGGGCGCTGCTCTGTGGCAAGGCCGCCGTGCCGTCACGGCGCTCTTGGGTTGGTGAAATGCGCGGTACAGCGGCAGCCAGCGGGACCGCGCCGGTTTGGCCGCCGCATTGTACACAAAGAAATACATAGGCATCCGGACGAAACTATGCAGGATCATGCCGCATGCGGGAAGGGATTCGCCGTTTTCGTGGCATGTGGGGCAAATTGTCCTTTTCTTTCAATCCCGGCCAAAGCGGGCTGGACGCGCAGGCCGGATAAAGGAAGGTTGCCCGCGATGGGTGATATTTCAGACAAATACGTGCAAGGGAGCGGGGCATGACACGGTGGCTGGATGTGCCGCCGGTCTGGCTGGCCGTCTTTGTCGCGGCGGCCTGGCTGCAGGCGGATCGTTTCTCATTCGGCCTCTCCTTTGGCGGGGCTTGGGCCGAATTCCTGGCGGGCATTCTGGTGGGGGGCGGTATCCTGCTGGCGCTGCTGGCAATCACCGAAATGCGGCGCCAGAAAACCACTGTGATCCCGCACCGGACGCCCAGCCGTCTGGTGCAATCGGGGATCTTCAGCCGCAGCCGCAACCCGATCTATCTGGGCGACGTTCTGATCCTGGCGGGCTTCATCCTGTGGTTTGATGCGGTCCTGTCGCTGCCGCTGATACCGGTCTTCCTGTGGCTGCTCGAGAAGCGGTTCGTCATTCCTGAGGAAAGCCGGATGCGGCGTGAATTCCGGGCGGACTGGGCCCGGTACGAGCAGAAGGTGCGCCGCTGGATGTGATGTCAATGCGGCGATGCGGCATGACTTTGCGGCAATGCGGCAAAATCCTTGCGCAATAAAGTTGCGCAATGTAGAGAGAATTATTGTGATCCGAACCCGGGCGTTGCTGGCGCGGGCAAGACGAGGGGAACCAAGAAGGTGAAAATAGGTACACCAAAGGAAACATTTGCGGGTGAAAACCGGGTTGCGATGACACCGGATTCAGCCAAGCAGCTGCAGAAATTGGGCTACGATTGCGCGATTGAGGCCGGGGCGGGGGCTGCTGCGGGCTTTTCCGATGCGGCCTATGAGGCGGCGGGGGTCGAGATCATCAAGACCCCGGCGGCGCTGTGGAAGGCCTGCGATATCGTCGCCAAGGTGCGCCAGCCGGACGCAACCGAGCTGAAGCGGCTGACCAAGGGCAAGACGCTGATCTCCTTCTTCAACCCGGCTGGGAACGAAGAGGGCATGGAGCTGGCCAAGTCCAAGGGCGCCAATGTCATCGCCATGGAAATGGTGCCGCGGATCAGCCGCGCTCAGAAGATGGACGCGCTGTCGTCGATGGCCAATATCGCGGGCTACCGCGCCGTTATTGAGGCGGGCAACAACTTCGGCCGTTTCTTCACCGGCCAGATCACAGCGGCGGGCAAGGTGCCCCCGGCCAAGGTTCTGGTGGTCGGCGCCGGTGTTGCCGGTCTGGCCGCCATCGGCACCTCGACCAGCTTGGGTGCAGTGACCTACGCCTTCGACGTGCGCCCCGAAGTGGCCGAGCAGGTCGAGTCGATGGGCGCCGAGTTCGTCTATCTGGACTTCGAGGAAGAGCAGCAGGACGGTGCGGCCACCGGCGGTTACGCCTCTGTGTCCTCGCCGGAGTTCCGCGAAGCGCAGCTGGCCAAATTCCGCGAGCTGGCGCCGGAGATGGACATTGTCATCACCACCGCGCTGATCCCCAACCGCGAAGCGCCGGAGCTGTGGACCGAAGACATGGTTGCAGCGATGAAACCGGGCTCGGTTATTGTTGACCTCGCCGCGGAAAAGGGCGGCAACTGCAAGCTGACCGTTGCGGATGAGAAGATCGTGACGGAAAACGGCGTCACCATCATCGGCTATACCGACTTCCCGTCCCGCATGGCGGCGCAGTCGTCGAGCCTTTACGCCACCAACATCCGCCACATGATGGCCGACCTGACACCGGAAAAAGACGGTCAGGTCAATCACGACATGGAAGACGACGTGATCCGCGGCGCCACCGTCACGTTTGAGGGCGAGATCACTTTCCCGCCGCCGCCGCCCAAGGTGCAGGCGATTGCGGCCAAGCCCAAGGAAACGGTGCCGGAGCTGACGCCGGAGGAGAAACGCGCCAAGGAAATCGAAGCCTTCAAGGCGCAGACCAAGAGCCAGGTCACCATGCTGGCCGGCGGCGGCGCGCTCTTGCTGCTGGTGGGTCTCTTTGCGCCGGTCAGCTTTATGCAGCATTTCATCGTCTTTGCGCTGGCCTGCTTCGTGGGCTTCCAGGTGATCTGGGGCGTTGCCCACTCGCTGCACACACCGCTGATGGCGGTCACTAACGCGATCTCCTCGATCATCATCCTAGGCGCGCTGATGCAGATCGGATCAGGCAGCTTCCTAGTGATCCTGCTGGCGGCGCTCAGCGTTTTCATGGCCGGGATCAACATTTTCGGCGGCTTCCTCGTCACCCGGCGCATGCTCGCCATGTTCCAGAAATCTTAAAGAAGGGCCGAGTTCATGGAT
>JABXIA010000382.1 GCA_013373325.1 Paracoccaceae bacterium | reverse complement strand
CGCGGCATTCCTTGCGCGGTCAGTATTTCAACCTGCCGCAACTTCGTGACAATCTCTTCTGGCTTTGGTCGCTTGTTGGCCATGCGTTTCCTCCGTTTTACTAAACATAGCGGAGGACCACTTCAGTGGGGGAAGACCACAACCACGTTTCGAAGGGGCGTGGATTCCTGCGTGGCCCAAAGAAAAACTCGTCTGCCAAGCATGACTTTTTCCATGCTACTCGCGGCATTCTCCATCAGTAGTTCAGATTCGAACCTTCGCCGCCAGGAATCCTCAAGCTTCGAGTCAAACCCGGACAGTTCGTCTTCCAGTATCAGGTTCTCTCTGCTCCATCGGGATCGTTGCGCATAGGCGCGGTAAAAGTCAGAGGTCGCATTCCGAACCATACCATCAGTAAGCTGGATTGCCCGCATCTGTCGCACAAACAGCCGGCACTCGTCGTCGTCGCTGTACTTTTTGACTTTGAGTTCGTTTGGATCATCGATTGGCAAAGCCCCTTCAGACAACGATTTGCCAATTTCGTGGGCCTTGAGGATTACGTGCTGTACAGGGATGCCCTTGTCCTCGAGTCCCATAAGGTGCTGACTGATCCGATTTAACCACCAGCCTTCCAAATACTCTGCAGCAAGCTTTGAGTGGTCTGGTGCAAGAATGATGAGTTCGGCAGCAATCTCCGAGAAAACGTCTGTGAGGTTTGGATGCTGATCTATGACCGTTACACGAGACAGGAGTAACTTCGCCTCGTTGGGGGTCATCTTCAAGAATGCCGTTCGAGCGTCAGAAGTTACATCACTCTTTGAGCTTTCCGCTGCGGCAGACAGTAAATCGTATGCTGCATCTATGTCTGTCTTTGATGCCCCTTCACGTAATCGCTCCATTGCTGAGTTCGGAGGGCAACTTGCTGTTGTAATCAGAACATATGTAGTTTTACTCAGTTCGAAAATTCCATGCTGAGCCCCTTCCATCCAGATCAGCAGCGTCTTCCAAAGATCGACGCTTTTGTCACCCAAGGACTTTGGCTGCACGTGGTGCTTTGCCTGAATGAGGCAGTCTGCATAGTCCGCATTCTCAAAGGCGATATCATCGAATTTTTCAACGGAAATGATGGCATCTGGGTTGCGTCGTGTGAGTTCCAAGCTTTTGAGCAAAGCCAATCTGCACTGGAATAAATACCCCGCCATAGAACCGCTGGCATTGTATTTTGAAAGCTCAGTCAATTGCCTGCCTCTTGTGGCGATCTTAATACGACAACCATTCAAGCAAAGGTTGTTCTTCGTCAAGGAATCTTGCTGCAGTTTACACCGGCGTCTTCAATCTTGCTGAATGTAAAGATACTCGCTGACTAGCCACCCATCATGCAACTCAGTCCGAGTTTGCTAATTCAGACATTGAGGCACCAGACCTGAGAGGCTGCTTCGCCCGCTCTGCCGACTTTTGACAACCTATGAATCTTGCAGGCACAGCGAATGGTCAGTCTGTTGAAGATGCACTGTGGTGCGGCTTGGCGCAATGAATGGCTGGTAAAGGTTGCTCGTCAAACTTTGCCACGACCATTTTCTGCAGAATAGCTGCCATCTAGGTTCACTCTCGCAAGCTCTGCCGCCGATTGTCGCCCTCTATACACAACCAAAATCTAGTGATGAGTTGCCCGGTTCTCTAGAGCCACAGCTCGGTGCAACATGCGGATGACATTGCGAAGGCTCAATGAATGACCTCGTTCATCCATAGAATGTTCGATTACCCGCTCAATTGCGTCTAACGAAGCTTCTGACAACTCCATTCGGGCAGCTTGGCGGCTAGCAAATCCTCTTAGCTGCTTACATGTGAGTGCTCGCAGCTCGATAACAGTGCATCGGTTGACCAAAGGCTCTGGCACACGAGAAGCATCGTTCGCAGTCAGAATCCATGAAATGTGAGACATGTCGAACTTGGTCCGGTAGTACGGGCATTCCCAGGCAACGGCCGTCGCGGGTTCCAGAAAGCTTAGCAAGGAATCCGAAAAGGCATGATGGGCACCCCTATCTGAAGTGCCTGACTGGGCTTTACAGATTTCATCGACGACAATCAGAGGATTGCCAACACGGTGCTGGAGGATGGTTTCAAGCGGTCTACCGGGCTGTGCTGAAGACCAGCCCCTTTCCGTTCCTGCGACACTAAAGCCAACACCTCCTAAACTGGCATCGATCTCGCATCTCGGAATTTCGAGTAGTTCGGATAGCCTTCTAGCCCACGCCGACTTACCAATTCCGGGTGGTCCACTCAGTAAAAGAGGCGGCAATCGGATTGTGTCTTTGGAACTGGCATTTTGCCGCAATGCTCTCCAAACCTCATTAGTTGCAGCCGCCATCCATGGCATCTCTTCATGTAGGGCTGCCACAGTTTCGTCCACCCAATGCTCATCTCTCGGCTCGACCAGGCGAACCTCATTCATAAGCGGGCGCAGTCGCTGGATTTCCTCTTCCGACAGATGCCCAAGGCCAGAGGCTTCGGTTCTACGTTGGAGGATCCTCTGAACCCGTTTCTTGATACGCCACTTGTCGTCCCAGGTTAGCGCGACCCCATCGGACAGCTCGGTGGCAACTTTTTCGAAATCATCTCCACCAAGATCGACCGAGTGCTCGTCATCACCGATCAGTTCCTTGGCAAGTCGCGTCTTGCGCAGGTTTTTCAGGTATTCAGTCAGCCGACGCGTGAGAGCATCTTTCTCAAAATTGGGGTCAGCAGAGAGCAGGAGTTTGATAGTCTTCACAGCAGTTTCCTCATCTATCCAGTGAGACAAACCGACCGAAAATTGTGCGTGAAAGAGGTACAGAAGCAGCCAACGGTCGGCCCGAAGAGGGGCAGATCAGAAGAACCGTATGAGAGAGGTTTGCTGCGTTGAGGTCATAGAATGAAACAGCACGAAAAGAAGAAACGCGTCAATACCCTTGTGCCACAGGCTGAGACGACGGAAAGCGCCTGAAGGAAACTTCAGACGCTTTCCCAACCCTATGAAAACAAGGGTTATTCGAACCTTGGGCGGCAATGACCTTGCTTTTGGGCGAAAAAATCGCCGATTTGGGTCTCAATTGCTTGGTGCATCAACAACAACAACTGTTTCTCAAATCACCCGCACTTCGAATGGCCGCAGCTGCGGCAGGTCATGCAGCCTTCGACCATCTGCATGTCGAACTGGCCGCAGCTGGGGCAGGCCTTGCCGCGCGGGGCGTTCAGGTTCACCACTTGCGCCTGCGGGTCGGACTTCAGGCCCATGCCTTCGCCTTCCAAAAAGCCGGTCTTGACCATGTGGGTCTCGATCACGCCGCCGATCGCCGCCAGGATCGATGGAATGTATTTACCCTGCACCCAGGCGCCGCCGCGCGGGTCGAACACCGCTTTCAGCTCCTCGACCACAAAAGACACGTCCCCGCCGCGGCGGAACACGGCCGAGATCATCCGGGTCAGCGCCAGCGTCCAGGCATAGTGCTCCATGTTCTTTGAGTTGATGAACACTTCGAACGGGCGGCGGTGGCCGTTGATGATGATGTCGTTGATGGTGAGATAGATCGCGTGCTCGCTGTCCGGCCATTTCAGCTTGTAGGTATGGCCCTCCAGGGACTGCGGCCGGTCCAGCGGCTCGGACATGTAAACCACTTCCGCCCCGTTCTCGCCCATGTCGCTCTCATGCGGCGCCTTGGCGGTCTCGCCCGGTGCTGTGTCTGCGCTCTCGCTGACCGACAGGACCGAACCGGTCACGTCGTTCGGCCGGTAGGTGGTGCATCCCTTGCAGCCCTGATCCCAGGCCTGCATGTAGACGTCCTTGAACTCATCAAAGGAAATATCTTCCGGGCAGTTGATGGTCTTGGAGATCGACGAGTCGATCCACTTCTGCGCCGCCGCCTGCATCTTGACGTGGGCTGCGGGGCTCAGCGTCTGGGCGTTGACGAAGTAATCGGGCAATGCCGCGTCGGCGCCGAACTTCTCACGGTACATCTGCACCGCGTAGTCGACCACTTCCTCCTCGGTGCGCGAGCCGTCTTTCTGCAGCACCTTGCGGGTATAGGCATAGGCAAAGACCGGCTCGATCCCCGAAGACACGTTGCCTGCATACAAAGAAATGGTGCCAGTCGGTGCGATGGAGGTCAGCAGCGCGTTGCGGATGCCGTGCTCGCGGATGGCGTCGCGCACGTCCTCATCCATGTTCAGCATATTGCCGGAGTTGAGGTATTTCTCGGCGTCGAACAGCGGGAAGGCGCCTTTTTCCTTGGCAAGGTCCACCGACGCCAGATAGGCGGCGCGCGCGATCGCGTGCAGCCATTCGTCGGTCTGGCGCGCCGCCTCGTCGGAGCCGTATTCCAGACCCAGCATCAAGAGCGCGTCCGCCAAGCCGGTCACGCCCAGGCCAATCCGGCGCTTGTTTTTTGCTTCCTGTGCCTGTGCCTCCAGCGGAAACTTGGAGACGTCGACCACGTTATCCATCATCCGGACTGCGGTGGCGACCAGTTCCTGCATCGCGGCCTGGTCCAGCTGCGCGTCGCTCTCAAACGGATTGGCTACCAGCCGCGCCATGTTGATCGAGCCCAAGAGGCAGGCGCCATAAGGCGGCAGAGGCTGCTCGCCGCAGGGGTTGGTGGCGCAGATGTTCTCGATGTAGTTGAGGTTGTTGGCCTTGTTGATGCGGTCGATGAAGATCACGCCCGGCTCGGCGTAATCATAGGT
>JABXIA010000309.1 GCA_013373325.1 Paracoccaceae bacterium | reverse complement strand
GCGCCGCGCATCAGCGCGGCGCCGGGCCCAAGGCCGCCAAGGGGCCCCGGCAACAGCCGGGGCATCCTGCGGGCGCGGGAGTTCCGTGTTTTTGGCGTTCACTCTGCCGGGGTGCCGCGGGCGTTGCTGCCGTCAAGCAGGGCTTTCAGGTCGGCGCGGGCGGCACGGGCGGCGCGGGTGATCTGGGGTTCGGTGAACTCCTCCCGCGTGGCCATCCAATTCCGGATGCGGTTCACGGTCTTGACGCCGGACAGCGCCGACAGCGGCACTGCCAGCACCAGCGACAAGGCGATGGGCGCCAGCCACAGCGACACGGTTCCGGTCAGGATCCCCGCCCAGAGCGCAACGCCGCTGACGGTTTCCAGCGCGTGGCAGGCAGCCAGCGTGCGCAGCGAGTAGCTGCCGCCGTCACGCGCCTGCGGCGCCCAGCCGCGCTGCAGGCCAAGGGCGGTGCGGAACACTGCGATCATCTGCTGCACCATCAGGATCGGCGCATAGAGAATGGCCAGCACCACCTCGGACACAAAAGACAGCGCGAAATGCACCGGGCCGCCGTATTCGGAAAACCGGCTGCCGGTCAGCGGCAGCGCCATTGCGGCCAGCATCTTGGGCGCCAGCAGCATGGCGTAGATCAGAATGATCACCAGCACATGCTTGGGCTCGGACATGTCCGGCCAGCTGGGGCGGAAGGGGTTGGCTTCGCTGAAGTAGCTGATCACAGACGCCTCTTCGCTGCGGCCGATCACGGCCCAAAGCACCAGCAGCGCAAACCAGACCGGCGCCATGAGGTAACCGATCGCGCCTGCAAACAAGTGGAAGCGCGAGATTGCGCGGAAGCCTTTGGCGTGCAGCAGGTTCAGGTGCTGCAGGTTGCCCTGGCACCAGCGGCGGTCGCGCAGGATGTGGTCGATCAGGGTGGCGGGCGTTTCCTCATAAGAGCCGCGGATGCGCGGCAGGAAGCGCACTGACCAGCCGGCCCGGCGCAAGAGGCCTGCCTCAACGAAATCGTGGCTCATGATCAGCTTCCCGCCGCCGCCGAAGCGCGAGCGCAGCAGCGGCAGGCCGGCGCATGCGGCAAAGGCGCGGGTGCGGATGATGGCGTTGTGACCCCAGTAGTTGCCTTCGAGGCCGGCCCAGCGGGCCAGGCCCTCGGCCAGCGCGAGACCGTAGACGCCGTTGGCAAACTGCTGCATGCGGCCAAAGACCGACTGCGCGCCGATCAGCTGCGGGTAGCTCTGGATCAGGCCGGCGCCGGGGTCGCGGGCCAGCGCATCGGCCAGCCGGGCGATGGCGCGGCCGGTCATCAGGCTGTCGGCGTCCAGCACCAGCATCGCCTCATAGCCTGCGCCCCAGCGGCGAACCCACTCGGAGATATTGCCGACCTTGCGGCCCTCGTTGTCGTCGCGGCGGCGGTAGTAAAGCTCAGTGCCTTCCGGCAGCATGGTGCGCAGCGCCTCGACGCTGGCGCGTTCCTGCGCGGCAATGGCGTCGTCGCGGGTGTCCGACAGGATGAACATTGCGTATTCGTGCAGGCCGCCGCGGCCGTGCAGTTCCTGCAGCATGGTCTGGGCGTTGCCCAGCACATACCAGGGCACCTCGTTGTAAACCGGCATCAGGAGCGCCACCTTCATCGGGTGCGCAGCGCCGCGGGTGGCGGTGCGCTCGCGGCGCGAGAGGCTGTAGAGGCCCAAGAGCACGGTGGAGACGGTGAAGGCGATCCAGAAGAAGTTGAAGGCGATCAGCGCCAGCAGGATCGTCTCCAGCACCGAGAAGCCGCCATCGGTGAACCAGCCGCCCATGACCCAGGTCAGGACACCGGTTGCGGCCATCGCAGGCGAAAACGCCAGCAGGCGCCAGAGTGCCACCTGACGCGGCGCGGCGGCGCCTGGGGCTTCAGCATCGCGGAAGTCCTTGCTGAAGTCCTGTTCCGGCATCGCCAAGGGCTGTTCCGGGGGCATCAGATCACATGCGGTCATGCGGTCCACCTGTAAAGCCAGACCTCGGAAGCGGGGTTGCCGTCTTTCCTGAGCTGGGCGCGAAATTCGATGTGATCCCGGTCTTCGGGATCGAAGTAGAAAGCGAGGCGCATGCCGCCCGTTTCCGGATTGCGCTGCAGCACGCCGTCGCTGGCGGCCACATGGGGAGAGTGGATGTGAACGTCAAGATCCTCCGGATCGCCGTCGAGCAGCGGGTGCGAATCGAAGTCGATGGTGATGATCCGGCCCGGCCCGCCGAAGATGCGGGCGCCCTCGGCGGTGGACAGCACCCGCGGCAAAGGCAGGGACGGTTCGCTGCCCCAGGTGAGGCGGTAGTCGAGCCTGATCTCGCTTCCCTTTGCATAGGGCTCACGCGGGCGCCAGTAGGCGACGATGTTGTCGTAAATTTCCTTGTCCGCCGGGATTTCCACCAGGGTAACGGCACCTTTGCCCCAGTCCTGCTTGGGTTCGACCCACAGGCAGGGGCGTTTGTGGTAAAAGGCTTCGAGGTCGTTGAAGTCCGACAGCTTGCGGGCACGCTGCATCAGGCCGAAGCCGCGCGGGTTTTCGTCAACGAAGGACGATACTTGCAGGCGTTTCGGGTTGGAGAGCGGCCGCCACAGGGTTTCGCCATTGCCGTTCTGCACCAGCAGGCCGTCGGTGTCGTGCACCGCTGGGCGGAAATCGTCGAAGGCGTGGCGGTTCTTGGCGTCGAATAGGAACATCGAAGTAAGCGGTGCAAGTCCTGCGTGGGTCAGGTCTTCGCGGGCAAACAGCGTTGCCTCCACATCCATCACGGCGCTGCTGCCGGGAGTGATGGTAAAGCGGAAGGCGCCGGTGACGGAGGGCGAGTCCATGAGCGCATGCACCACCATGTGGCGCTGGCCGGAGGCGGGGGCCTCCAGCCAGAATTCGATGAACTCGGGGAACTCCTCGCCTTCGGGGTCGGCGGTCTTGAGCGCCAGGCCGCGGGCCGACTGACCGTAGGCGTTGCCGGTGCCGATGGCGCGGAAGTAGCTGGCGCCCTGGAAGACACAGAATTCGGTCTTCTTGCCGGGTTCGGACTGCTCAGTGCGCAGGCGCAGGCCGGAGTAGCCCAAATCGCCTTCGGTGGTCAGATCCGGCGCCTTGTCGGACTTGTCGAAGAGCGACAGGTCGAAGGGCACCCGGGCAGACAATCCGTTTGCCACTGTGTTGATCTGGATGGCGCGCGGAAAATAGAGGCCGGGCAGGAAGAAATCGACGTTGTAGCTGCGGTCTGTTCCGGACCAAAGCGCATCCTTGGTGCGGAACCAGCGGGCCTTGTAATCATCATAGGACTGATCCAGCCAGTCCTTCGGCACGGTGGGGCGTTCGGCATAATCCGCGGCGGCCAGGGCGCGGGCCTTGGCAACCACGATGTCGCGGGTGAACGGCACGGCCTCGCTGGCCGTGCCGGGCAGTGCTGCCAGGGCGGTGCTGCCCAATGCAGCAGCCAGGAAGGTGCGGCGGGTAAAAAAGCTCATCGCTTGGCTCTCCAAGGTTGCGACTTGAACCAAGCTGCGGTGTAAGCGCAGACAATGATTAGGAAAAAGCCAACCAGGTTGGCGAATGCCGTGGTCATAACCGCGCGGTCGGTCTGGTCAAGCGCAAAGCCGATGAAACGGGCCAGCGCCATGGAAAAAACAAACACTGCAAGCGATTGCTGGCCGACCTTGGTGATCAGCTTCAGCAAAACCGCCCAGATGCGCGCAGCCAGCGACTGGCCGGTGGCAATGAGCCGCTTGCCGCCGGTGCCTGCGGCCACCCAGCCCAGATAAGCCAGCGAGAGGAAATGGGCATAGCGCAGCAGGCCGAAGTCGGTCTTCTCACGCCACTCCGCGGTGATCTCCCAGGTGGGGCGGATCAGGCTGGCAAGATCCTTGTTCGCCGCTTCCACCCACAGGAAGACTTTCCAGGAGCCGAAGGGGGCGGAGAGGATCAGGAATGCGGCGGCCAGGATCACCAGCGCCCTGGAAACCGGCGGTGCAGGCAGCCAGCCTTTCATGAAGGCAAAGCCGGTGAAGAACAGCAGCTGCCAGCCGAGCGGATTGAAAAACCATTCACGCTCCGACCAGGGTTCCGCCATGAAGGAGATGCCGTCCGGGCCCAGGCCGATTATGTAGGGGTTGGCGGTGAGCCAGATCAGGATGCTGGCGGCAGCCACGGACCACAGGCCTACCTTCTCCAGCCCCATCATCAGCGGCATCAGCAGCAGAACCACAAGGTACATCGGCAGGATGTCGAAATAATTCGGCACATAGGTGAGGGTGAAGAGCCCGGTGAGTTGCTGCACCGTGTTGGTGAAGAACCAGTGCAGGTTCAAAGACCCGATGTAGCTCTTGTCGAAGCCGCCGTAGAGATCAAGCATCGCCATCGAGGCGGCGAGGAAGAAGAAGAGGCCGATGTGGGCCCAGTAGACCTGCCAGCAGCGGAACACGACCCGAGCGGTGCCCAGCCACCAGCCTTGCTTGGCATATGAGCTGCCAAAAGCGATGGCCGAGGCCATGCCTGAGCAGAAGACAAAGATCTCGGTTGCGTCGGAGAAGCCGAAGCGGGCCGGGATCCAGCTGGCCCAGCGGTTGCCCGGGACATGCGCCACCAGGATGATGAACATCGCGATGCCGCGGTAGAAGTCGAGCCGCGGGTCGCGGACGCGCGGCTGGGCCGCCTGCGGCGGGGGCGCTGCACGATTGGCAGCACTGGGGTCTTTCTGAGGCCCGGGGAAGGGCGCAACGCTGGACATGGGTCGTTTTGGTCCTTGAAGGGTCTTATTCGGCGGGAACGCTTGCGGCGTCGGGAGAGTTCCGGCCCTGGGCGATCAGAGCGCGCCGGGCCAGGGCGTAGTTGTCCTCGGTGCCGCCGCGCTTGACGCGGCGGTCATCCAGGATTGCTTCAGCTTCGTCAAGACGTCCTGCACGCAGGCCAGCATCGATGGTTATCCGTTCGAAAACATCGCGTTGCGCGTGGCTGCCGCCGGCCAGCTGCAGCGTGGCGCGGGCTGTGGACAAATTCGCGAAAGCAGCCTTGTAATTACCATCTCCGAAGGCTTCCAGCCCGTCTGCGGCGGCGCATCCGGGGGCCGCCATCCGCTCTTTCGCTTCGCTGCCGCCGGCGCTGGCATCGGCGTGAATCCGCTGAACCAGCTTGTGCGCGTCCTCCTTGCGGTGGCCGGTCAGAGCCAGGAGGTAGTGCAGATCGGCGAAAATGAGGCTGCCGTCCTCAGTCCGGCTGGCGCAGAGATTCGCCAGCTCCTCCCAGCGGGCACCAACACTGACGCCTTCAAGCTCCAGCCGCATCAAAAGCGAGGTTGCGTTGGAGATGTCGCGGTAGTCATCGGTCTTGTCCTTGCGGACCTCGGTATCATAGAGCGCGATGGCCTCGTCCATCTGGCCAAGGTCCAGATGCATCAGCGCCTTGTGCCACCAGACGTGGTAGCGGAAGTTGTTGCAATGGGCCCAGGCCTCCTCCCGGCCGTGCAGCCATTCCAGCCCGGCCGCTGCGTTGCCGGTCATGTCGTGGACATGGGCGACCGCGTGCAGGCCCCAGGCATCGTCCGGCGCCATCCACAGCGCCTGACGGCCTGCATTGGCGGCACGCTCGTATTCGCCGGTTTCCTCCAGCGCAAAGGAATGGCAGCCCAGGAGATAGCCGCGGCCGGCGTGGTCCGGGTCATAGCTTGGCAGCACCCGTTCAATGGAAGCACGCATGCCGGAGGGGTCGCCCATGATGAAACGGATGCCGTGGCTGAGTTTCATGGCCAGCGTGTCCTGCGGGAAGACGTCCAGAACCTCCTCCATGCGCTGGATGGCCAGGCTGGGATGGCCGGCAAGCCAGTTTTCCAGCGCGTCGACATATTTCCGTTCGCGGGGCAGAGCGGCCTCATAGACCGCCTTGGCGTCCCGCAGCGCCTCGCGCGCAGTCGGCAGCAGTTCGCTGCGCCCAAGCATCAGCAGCGACAATCCCTTGATGGCATGTGCCAGGGCAAATTCCGGTGACGCCTTGAGCACCGCGCCAAGATGATCTGCGGTTGCGGCGGCATGAGCCAGAACCCCCAGCTGCACTGCATTCCAGTCCTGCAGTGCGGTGGTGTCAGTCAGGCTGCTCTCCTGGCCGAAAATATCAAGCATCATGGGGTCCAATCTTTGTCAAATGAAGCGCGGGTTCCTGTCCCGATGGAGAGTAGATCATCGCAACGGTCCGGGCGAACCCCGCTCGCGGTTTGGTGATGGGCTGTGTGCACTCGGCCTTGAAATTCGCCGGATGTGTAGGATTTTCCGGGAAAATTCTGCAAGAGACCTGGGGTGAAAACAGAAAAAACACCGCCGGTTTGGCGGTGTTTTGCCGGAATCTGTAACACTTGGCGGAATGCTGCCGCGGGATTGGGGGGTCAGGCTGCTCCGAAGGGGGCATCCGAGCCCAGAATCTCCTCAGTGCCCTCGCCGCAATGGGGCGGCGCGTGGCGGTAAGTGACTGGCGTGCGGGAGAAGTTCAGAGGGTTGCCCAGCAGCTTTACCGGGCCTGCTCCGGTCTCCATGCCGATTGCCATGTTCCGTGCTGCGACCTGACCGGTGGCAAACAGGGTGTCCAGGGTTTGCACCGGGCCGGCCGGGACCTTGCGGGCTTCCATGGCGTCCAGAACTTCATCCGTGGTGTACCGCTGCACCGCGGGAATCAGCACGCTGTTCAGGGCATCGCGGTTTTGCAGGCGGGCCGGGTTGGTGGCAAAGCGCGGATCCTCTGCCAGGCCCTCGAGCTTCAGGAATTCCATGAAGCGGCGGAACTGGCTGTCGTTGCCCACGGCCAGGATCACATGGCCGCCGGAGGTTTCATAGACGCCGTAGGGCATAATGCTGGGATGTTCGTTGCCGCGGCGCTTGGGGTTCTGGCCGGTGTTCAGATAGGCGACGCCCTCGTTGATCAGCCAGGCGATCTGGGCGTCGACCAGTGCCAGGTCGATTTGCTGGCCTTCGCCGGTTTTCCCGCGGTGGTGAAGGGCGGAGAGAATACCGATACAGGCATACATGCCGCACATCACATCGGCGATGCCGACACCGGCCTTCATCGGCTGGCCTTCAGGTTCGCCGGTCAGCGACATGATGCCGCCGAAGCCCTGCGCCATGATGTCATAGCCGGGCTTGTGGCTGTTCGGACCGGTCTGGCCGTATCCCGAAATGGAGCAGTAGATCAGGCCGGGCAGATCGTCCTTGAGGCTGGCGTAGTCCAGCCCGTATTTCCCCAGCCCGCCAGGTTTGAAATTCTCGATCAGGATGTCGGCCTCTGCCGCCAGGCGGCGGATGGCCTGCTGGCCTTCTTCTGTTGCGATATCAATGGCAACGGAGCGTTTGTTGCGGTTGGCGGCCATGAAATAGGCGGATAGGTCGGATTGCTGCCCGTCATCATCCACGACATAGGGCGGCCCCCATTGGCGGGTGTCGTCGCCGCCGGTCTTGGGGTTTTCCACCTTGATCACCGTGGCGCCGAGGTCACCCAGGAGCTGGGTGCAGGTCGGGCCTGCCAGGATGCGGGAGAGGTCGAGCACCTTGACCCCCTTCAGCGCGCCGTGGGGGAGAAGTTCAGATCCGGCCATCGTAGCCTCCGCGGTCGATCACTGCCGAGATGACGGTGAATTTTTCTGCTTTTATGGCGTCTTGCAGGGCGGCTCGCAAGTCAGCGCGGCTGGTGACTGTAACGCCGTTGCCGCCAAAGGCCCGGCCCATCGCGGCAAAATCATGCTCGGCAAAATCCACACCGCCGTTGGCAAGCTGGCGCTGGCGCTGTTTCAGCTCGATCAGGGCAAGGCTGGCATCGGCGAAGACCACAAAGATGGGGGCCACGCCCAGTTCCGCGGCGGTGGCAAGCTCGCCCGCCACCATCAGGAAGCCGGCATCACCCGAGAAGCTGACCACGGGCCGGTCCGGCTGCGCCAGCTTGCGCCCGATCGCCATGGGAACGGCGCAGCCCATGGTGCAGAGACCGGAGGACTGGATCAGCCCGCGCGGTTCGGAACATGCCCACATCTGGCTGAGCAGAATGCGGTGGGCGCCGCTGTCGGCGGTAGCAAGGGTTTCCGGCGGCAGCGTGGCGCGGCATTCAGCTATGACGCCGGCGGGGCCCCAGTTCTCGTCAAGCGGGAAGGCCGCTGCCAGCGCGGACTTGACCGCAGCCGGGCGGCCATTTGCCCAGGTTTCGCGAGGGGCGGAGCCTTCGGAGAGGGCTTCCAGCGTAGGGTTGATGGCGGTGAGGAAATTGAGGCCCGCCTGATGCATGTAGTGAGTGTTGGCCTCTGGCGCGATGTCGATGACGTTCTGGGTTTCCACGTCCCAGGCATTGCGCCATCCGGGGCGCATCTCGATCGGGTCATAGCCGATGGAGAGCACGAGGTCGGCCTCGCGCACCAGCGGCAGCAGATGCTTGTCGGCCAGCGGCGAGAGGCCTGCGCCGCCCAGACAGAGGGGGTGGTCTTCGGAGAGGATGCCCTTGGCCTTGTAGGTGGTGACGAACGGGATCTGGTGTTTTTCGGCAAAGGCGCGGATTGCGGGGCCTGCATTCTCTTGCAGCGCGTCGAGGCCGATCACCGCTACCGGACGCTCGGCTGCCGCCAGCCAGGAACGCGCCTGCGCCAGTGCTTTTCCGCTTGGCGCGCTGGCACTTGCAGGCGCGCGGCGGATGCCGCGGTCTTTGGCCGGCGTGTCTGCCACCGAGATTGGAACGTCAATATGCACCGGCCCGTTGCGCGGCTCAGTTGCGATGGCAACTGCCTTGTCTGCGATCAGGTCCGCGGAATCCGGGTCCAGCCGGAAGGTGGCCTTGGTAATGGGCGTGAAGACCGCGCGGTGGTCGAGCACCTGATGCGTGTAGCTATGCTCCTCAGCCGCATCGACGCAGCCGGTCAGCACCAGCATCGGCACCCGGTCCTGATGGGCGTTCGCGACCACGTTGATGCCATTGAGTGCGCCGGGGCCGAGGGTCGCGACCAGGATGACCGGCGCGCCGTCCGCGTGATGCATGCCTTCGCCCATGAAGCCCGCGCAGTTTTCATGTTTGGCCAGGTGAAACGCGATTCCCGCCGTGTTCAGCGCATCCACCAGGGTCAGCACTTCGCCGCCGGGCATTCCGAAGGCATGGCGGCAGCCTGCCTCATAGAGCCGCCGGGCCAGAACATCGGCTGCGCGTGAGGGTTCTGTCATCTTGTCCGTCCAATCCGTTGATTTGGCGCCAGATTGCCAATGCTGCGCCCGCGCGCAAGCCCTCTCACGCCAGTGTGAGAAATGCTGCGGCGGATTTTGGCGCAAATGGGGGAGCATTTATGACAAGAAGGAAACCCCGGTTACCTTTGTGCCTTTTCAGCGATCAGGGCAAAACGCTGGTCAAGCTGGCCTGCCAGGCCAGACAGTTCTTCGCCGCCCTCATCCGAGTAAGGGGCGAAAACGTGCGAGGGCAGCTTGTAGGACAGTGTGGCGGTGCCGTCCGCTTCCTCTGTCACATACATGCGCACCGGGGCCTCGATCATCGCGGCAGTGGAAAGGGAGAGGATCTTGACTGCGAAGTCGTTGTTGAAAAGGCCGATCACGCGGTTGCCTGGGATGGTGATGCCGCGGGCGGCGGCAGCGCCGGTGGGGCCTGCCTGAGTGACGACGCCCAGACCCTGTTCCTTGGCGGCAGCTTTGATGTCCGCAACCAGCTGATCGAAGGGTTTGGCGGTTTCATGCACGGCCCAGCCGTCGCGCGGGGCAATGCTGCCTGCTGAGGCGGTTGCGGCGGTGAGGATCAAAGCGGCGGTCAGGCGTTTGAAATACATGAGGTTCTCCAGAATGTCAGTGCAACCATATGAGTGTTGCAGCGGCCCGGGCGCTCACAATTGTGTGCGGAGCGCAGCGGCGGGTCAGACCGCGATCTTGCCGCCGCCTGTTTTGGTCACCACCACAACCGATGGCCGCGGCGGCACGGCGGGATCGAAATCCGGCCAGCGGGTAGCCGGGTCTTCGAAGGTGGATTCGCGTTCGAAGCCTTTCAGGTTTTTGGTTCCGTCGGTGCCGGGGTGCTGCACTGCCAGGAAAAGAGTTTCATTGTCCGGGCTGAAGCAGGGGCCGCAGAGCTCTGCCCCCACCGGACAGCGGAAGAACAGCTTGGAGTGGCCGCGCAATCCCCCTTCGGTTTCCAAACCGTAAAGCCCGTCGGATTTGCCTGTCTTGTTCCACTTGCGGCCCTGGTCGGTGGCGACCCACAGGCGGCCTTGGGCGTCGATGGCGCAATTGTCGGGCGAGCCGAACCAGCCGTTGTCCGAGGTTTCCGGGTTCCACTGTGCGCCGACTTCCGCAATTGCGGGGTCTCCGCATTGAACGAGGATGGACCAGCTGCCGCGGGTGGCGGCGTGGTCGCCGCCGTCCTCCTTGAGTTCGATGATATGGCCGAAGTCAGAGCCGGGCCGCGGGTTGGCGGCGTCGGTCTGGCCGGGCTTGCGTCTGGAGTTGTTGGTGAGCATGACAAAGGCGGTGCCGTCGCCGCGGGGGGAGACGTCTTCGGGGCGGTCCATCGGGGTCGACCCCAGTGCATCCGCGGCCAGACGCGCATCAATCAGCACATCTGCCTGGCTGGCAAAGCCGTTTTCTGCCGTCAGCGGGCCGTGGCCGTGCACCAGCGGCAGCCAGTGCAGGGTGCCGTCCGGGTCAAACCGGGCCGTATAGAGCGTGCCGTCGGAGAGCAGCCGGGAGTTGGCGGTGCGATCCTGTGAAACTGAGCTGTTGGAAACGTATTTATAAAGATATTCGAAACGGGCATCGTCGCCCATGTAGATCACCAGGCGGCCGTCGGCGGACAGGGTGCTTTCCGCGCCCTCATGCGCAAACCGGCCAAGTGCGGTGTGCTTCACCGGCACGGAGTGCGGGTCCAGCGGATCAACCTCAACAATCCAGCCGAAGCGGTTCACTTCATTGGGTTCTTTATCGATGTTAAAACGGTCGTGGAACTTGCCCCAAGCATACCACATGGAAGGCACGTTGTAGCGGCGCATCTGAACGGCTTCCGGCTGGCCTGAAAGATCGGGCTCGCCTCCGGCGTCGAGTTGACCGGTCCAGAAATAGCCGTGAAAGTTTTCCTCTGCCATCAGCCAGGTGCCCCACGGGGTCATGCCGCCGGCGCAGTTGTTCAGGGTGCCAATGACCTGGCGGCCTGTTGGATCCGCTCCGGTCTGAAGCCGCGGGTGGCCGGCTGCGGGGCCGTCGACGGCCATCACCGTGTCCAGCGGCGAGATGCGGCGGTTCCACTTGCCGCCGCGGGCAACGCCCCATTTGCCATCCGGGTTCCGGGCTATCTCCACCACGGAGCCGCCGTGGGCAGCCATTTCGATCTCCGCCAGTTCCCGTGTCATGCCAGTGAACCCGGCCCTGTCCTGGCGGCCAAGGCCTGGGAACATCATTTCTTCGTTGGTGTATTCGTGGTTCACGCACAAAAGCGCGCGGGTGCCTTCGGGGTTCAGGGGCAGGAAACCGATGTAGTCGTTGTTGTAGCCGAACTGCTGCAACTGGGCCCCCGCGCTCTGCTTCATCACGTCGAACTCAGGCGCGTCCGCGGTGACCGGATCGCCCCAGCGCAGAAGGATGTCCGCGTCGTAACCTGCCGCAACATGGTGGGTTTCATCGTTGCCCCAGGCGGGTTCGTCAAATGCATACCGGCTTTGGGCACTGGAGACCGCCGCTGCGGCCTGCCGCGGTCCAGTGAGGGCAGCTGAACCGAAGAGAGCCGTGGCGGCAGAGGCTCCAAGCAGCGATTGCAGCACCTCGCGGCGGCCGTAGCGGGAGGCGATCACCTCTCCGATGGTGCGCTGAAGGTTCGGGTTCGCAGGAAGATCATCCGCGGCTTCAAAGGCTTCCGCCTTGTTGCCGGTGCGCGGGTCATTGATGATCTGCCTGCGGTTCATTGCTGCGCTCCGGTTGATGTGCCGCACGGGACGGCTGGCGCGGTTTCGCCTGACAGCAGAGTATTGCGCGGCCCGGTGGCGTCAATCGCCGTCGTTGCAGAAAATGTCGTAAACCACTTCCAGAACGCGGCGGGCTTTGTCATCTGCCAGACGGTAGTAGATCGCCTTGCCGTCGCGGCGCGGAATGACCAGCCCTTCCAGGCGCAAGCGGGACAGCTGCTGCGAGACGGCAGCCTGGCGGGCGGACAGCAGTTGCTCAAGCTCTGTTACGGATTTTTCGCCAGAGACCAGATGGCACAGGATCATCAGCCGTCCCTGGTGGCTGATCGCCTTAAGGAAACTGGAAGCTTTGGTAGCGTTTGCGACCATTTGCTCCTTCTGTTCCGGATCCATGTCAGCTGAAAACTCGGGTAGTGGCATCTTGCGTCTCCAGGTGGCACCGGGGCGCCTTACTCCCTTATCGAAACCCGCGCAGACAGCGGAATTAAGCGGTCCGTGCGTATTATCAACAGAATATCTAAGAGCGCTTAACAGAACTTCCCGGAACGGCCAAAAGAAAAGTTACCAATTTGGTACTTGTGAAAGGAGCACCTGCCCATCCGGCAGGGATCCGGTCAGCTCCAGCCCTTGCGGAAGAAATGCGGGGAGGCGCCGAATTTGCGCTTGAACTGGCGCGAGAAATGCGTGGCGGAGTTGAAGCCGGAGGCCAGTGCGATTTCGGTGACGCTCATCGAGGTTTCGTTCATCAGCGCAAAAGCATGGCTGAGGCGCATGTCGAAGTAGACGTGCATCGGGCTCTGGTTCAGATAGCGCGAGAACAGCCGTTCCAACTGGCGGCGGGAGATGTCGAGCCTGTCGCAGAGCTCGCCGATCGACAGCGGCTCTTCGATCGATTCCTGCATCAGCTGCAGCGCGTTCAGCAAGCGCTGGTTGCGGCTTCCGATAGCCACCGCATAGTTCGATTTTTGCGGCGCTGCCTGGCCGCCGGAGCGCACGTGCAGGCACATGTCGGCGACGATTATCGCCAGTTGCTTGCCGTGGCGTTCCTCGATCAGGTGCAGCATCATGTCGGTTGCGGCATTGCCGCCGCCGCAGGTCATCAGCGGGCCGGAGATTTCAAAGATATTGGGGGAGGGCTCCAGGCTGGGGTAGCTTTCCAGGAATCCCGGCTGGTTCTCCCAGTGCAGAGTGAACTTGTGGTTCTTGATCAGCCCGGCCTGGGCCAGCGCAAAGGCGCCGGTGCAGATGCCGCCGATGGAGCGGCCGAACCGGCTTTCCCGGCGCAGCCAGTTCAGGGTGACCTCGCTGGCAGCGGCGTGCGGTTCAACCCCGGCGCAGACAAATCCCATCGAATCCGAGGGCAGCGGCTGCAATTGGGTGTCCGGCGTCACCACCATGCCGTTGGAGCAGCGCACAGGCTGGCCGTCCTCTGTCATGATGTACCAGCGGTAGAGCCGGGTTCCGGTCACCTGGTTGGCAATGCGCAGGGGCTCGATCGCGGCGGCCACCGGCAGCATCGTTGCCTTCGGCAGCAGCAGGAAATAGAAATCCAGCGGCTCGCCCTCGAACGGAATGGCGAGATTGGCAGCGGCGCCTTTCTGAACGAAGCTGTCATCGGACATGGCGGGACCCCAGCGCTGCACCCGGAGAAAACGCCGGGCGGAATTCGGACTTGATTTCGCTTCCTAAGGTGCTGGTGCAGCCGGCAGCCGGAGAATAGCGACAGCGTTCCAGCGGATTGCGACACCACATGCAGGTTTGCGTCACCGGGAAAATGCCCGCCGCCTCTTGCAGGTCAAAAGGGGCGATACTAAGACTCGGGTAACACACTGTCGGGTATGGTGCCGGACATAAACAACGCAGGCAGGT
>JABXIA010000267.1 GCA_013373325.1 Paracoccaceae bacterium | reverse complement strand
TGCCACACGTGAAACACAGCGTGCCCAGGGCCGCGCCGGGAAAACCCCCGGATCCGGTGCGCCGGGCAGCAGCATTCCGGGGGCGGGCGGCGGGACTGCTGCAACTGGCGTTGCCGGAACCTCAGGCGGGCGGATTGGGGCCACGTCGCAGACAAAGATCCCGGCGCCTTGCCGGGGTTCCGCAAACCCTTCGGCTACCAGCTGGTCATAGGCCGTCACCACGGTGGAACGCGCAACCCCCAAATCCTGTGCCAGCGCCCGCGAAGAAGGCAGCCGGGTGCCGAGCCTCAGGCGGCCGTCGCTGATCCGGCGGCGCAGCGCGGAGACGATCTGCTGATACAGCGGCTCTGCGCGGCCTTCAGAAACCATGCCGGACAGGTCTATCATATTGGACTGCTCATTTTGTCGGAAACTGGAAGTTAAAGCAGGGCCAGTTTGCGCATAGCTGTCGCGGGAAACAACAAGAAATATGAGGTCAGCCCATGCGCCAGCCCGAACAAGAAGCCGCCCTGAAATCGGACCGCAGCCGCCTGCGCCGCGCCCATGAACGCGGGCTCTATGACCGCGAAAGCCTGTATCAGGTGCTCGACGCGATGCCGCTGGCCCACATCGGCTATCAGATCAACGGCGCCACCTCGGTGCTGCCCACCCTGCAATGGCGCGAGGGGGATCACGTTTACTGGCATGGCTCTGCCGCCAGCCGCGCCATCCGGGCGATGGCCGGGGCAGAGGTCTGCCTGAGTGTCACCTGCATGGACGGCTACGTTCTGGCGCGCTCGGCGTTTCACCACTCGGTCAACTTCCGCTCTGCAATGCTTTTCGGGGTGGCAGAGCTGGTCACGGACGAGGACGCCAAGGCCGCCAGTCTCAAGGCGATGGTGGACCACATCTTCCCGGGCCGCTGGGAGACCCTGCGCCCGATGACAGCGCAGGAACTGAAGGCAACCGCACTGCTGCGCATGCCGATTGAGGAAGGGGCTGCCAAGATCCGCTCCGGCCCGCCCAAGGATGATGAGGAGGACTACGCCCTGCCGATCTGGGCCGGTGTGGTGCCGATGGCGATGGAGCTGCATCCGCCGCAGCCCGACCCGGCCAATCTGGAGGGTGTCGCGATGCCCGGCCACCTGAGCCGCATCCGCATCGGTTGAAACAAAAAAGGCGCGCCACCCTGGCGCGCCTTCGTTCCTGTCCGGAAATCCTGTCCGGGTTACTCGGTCTGCCCTGTTTCAGCCTGCCCTGCGGCCTCCGCACCGCCGCTGACCAGCGCACCGTTTTCCCAGTTGCCGTCTTCCTGCACGCCGGAGGCATATTTCATCGTGCCAGCCCCCTGCCGCTTGCCGTTGACAAAGCTGCCCTCGTAGACATCGCCGTTGGCATAAGTCGCAACGCCCTGGCCCAGGATCTTGCCCTCCTGCCACTGGCCTTCATAGATGAAGCCATTGGGCATCACGATCTTGCCCTGTCCGTGGCGCTGGTTGTTAACAAACTCGCCAGTGTAGACTGAGCCGTCGGCGTAGGTCACTGTTGCCTGCCCATGGCGCTGCGAGTCTTGCCAGCCGCCTTCATACCGGTAGCCGTCGGCATAGGTCATCACCCCTTGGCCGTGGTTCTGGGCGCTCTTGAAGCCGCCTGTATAGGTCAGCCCATTGGGATAGACGGTGGTGCCTTGGCCCTCGATTACCCCGGCCACCCAATCGCCTTCATAGGTGGCGCCGTCCGGATAGGTGATCTTGCCCTTGCCTTCGGCCAGATCATCGCGGAACTCGCCCTCATAGACTGAGCCGTCGGGGTAGGTCATTGTCCCTTTGCCGTCGATCTGGCCCTTGGCCCAGTCGCCGGTGTAGGTATAGCCGTCTTTCTCGGTGATCGTGCCTGTTCCGTGGCGCTGGTCGTCGGCAAATTCACCGACATAGACATCACCATTGGCATAGGTCATTTTCCCATGGCCATGGCGGCGGGTGTTCTGCAGCTCGCCTTCGTAGATATCGCCATTGGGGTGCACCTGGCGCCCGGTGCCCTGCATCTGGCTGGCTGCCCACTCGCCTTCGTAGATCAGACCCTCCGGAGTCTCGAGCCGGCCCTGGCCTTGCAGCTGACCGTCCGCGACCTGGCCCTCGTAAACAGTGCCGTCCGCATAGGTGATCCTGGCCTTGCCTTCCTGGCGGCCCTCAACCCAGCCGCCGTTGTAGGTATAGCCATCGGGAGAAGTCATAACGCCCTGGCCGTGCCGCTTACCATCGGAAAAGCTGCCCTCGTAGCGCACGCCGCTGGTATAGACCGAGGTGCCGTCGCCGTGGATCTGGCCGTCCTGCCAGCCGCCCTCATAGGTGCTGCCGTCAGCCCGGGTCAGCTTGCCCAGCCCGTGCGGCTTGCCTTGCGCAAACTCGCCCTCATAGACCGAACCGTCGGGGAACCGCGCCACGCCCTGGCCGCGCACTTCGCCTTCGACCCATTCGCCGCTGTATTCATAGCCGTTCGGCAGCTTATAGGTGCCGGTGCCATGCTGCAGCCCGCCCTTGAAGGTGCCTTCATAGACACCGCCGATCTCGTCCTGGGTGGTAATGACCTCGCCGTCCTGCGCCAGCGCAGGGGCGGCCAGTGCCAGGAGGGTGGAAAGCGCGAATGCGGTGCCGAAACGGGTCATTGAAAGCCTCTGCCTGCCCAGGGATTACGGTGCTGTTGCCATATTGGGTTGCTCGCCCGGAAACTAAGCTACAGCAACAC
The DNA here is from genome assembly GCA_013373325.1 of Paracoccaceae bacterium. Classification (GTDB taxonomy): domain Bacteria; phylum Pseudomonadota; class Alphaproteobacteria; order Rhodobacterales; family Rhodobacteraceae; genus Leisingera. The sequence continues at coordinate 3,966 of JABXIA010000267.1, read as the reverse complement.
GGGCCGCAATGTCTTTTCCCGGGCATTGGCCCCTTGCTCTTTTCCTTGGCCGTCAATCTGGTAAATGGCTGAGGGAGGAATGTTACAAAGGGCCCAAGCAGCATGGCAGACCGTTTCCGCGTGACACTGGCGCAGCTAAACCCAACCGTTGGCGACCTGGCAGGCAATACTGCCAAGGCCCGCACTGCCTGGGAGGAGGGCCGCAAGGCCGGCGCCGATCTGGTGGCGCTGCCGGAAATGTTCATCACCGGCTATAACACCCAGGACCTGGTGATGAAGCCGGCGTTCCACACCGCCGCCATCGCCGAGGTTGAGAAACTGGCCGCGGACTGCGCTGACGGCCCGGCGCTGGCGATCGGCAGCCCCTGGGTCGAGGGCACCCAGCTTTACAACGCTTATCTGATCCTCAAGGGCGGCAAGATCGCCTCGCGCAGCCTCAAGCACCACTTGCCCAATGAAACCGTGTTCGATGAAGTGCGGATCTTTGATGCCGGCCCGCTGGGCGGTCCCTATGCGGTCGGCAACACCCGTATCGGCTCCCCCATTTGCGAGGACGGCTGGCACGAGGATGTCGCGGAAACCCTGGCTGAGACCGGCGCAGAGTTCCTGCTGATCCCCAACGGTTCGCCTTATTTCCGCAACAAGATGGAAGTGCGCTTCAACCACATGGTGGCGCGCTCTGTCGAAACCCACCTGCCGGTGATCTACCTGAACATGGTGGGTGGCCAGGATGACCAGGTCTTCGACGGCGGCTCCTTCGTCCTCAACCCGGGCGGTGCACTGGCGCTGCAGATGCCGGTGTTTGATGAGGCGTATGCCCATCTCGATTTGGAACGCACCGATGATGGCTGGCGTGCGGTTGAGGGCGAAAAGGCGCATCTCCCTGACGCATGCGAGCAGGACTACCGGGTGATGGTGGAATCCTTGCGCGACTATATGGGCAAGACCGGCTTCAAAAAGGTTCTGCTGGGTTTGTCCGGAGGCGTGGACTCGGCCATCGTCGCAGCGATCGCGGTGGACGCTCTGGGCGCCGAAAATGTCCGCTGCGTGATGCTGCCGTCGGAATACACCAGCCGGGAATCCCTCGACGATGCCGAAGCTGTCGCCAAGGCGCTGGGTGTCCGCTACGACTATGTGCCGATCTCCGAGGGCCGCGCCGCCATCACCAACACGCTGGCGCCGCTGTTTGATGGCATGGAGCCTGGCCTGACGGAGGAAAACATCCAGTCCCGCCTGCGCGGTCTGCTGCTGATGGCGATGTCCAATAAGTTCGGCGAGATGCTGCTGACCACCGGCAACAAGTCGGAGGTGGCAGTCGGCTATGCCACCATCTACGGCGACATGAACGGCGGCTACAACCCGATCAAGGATCTGTACAAGACCCGCGTGTTCGAAACCTGCCGCTGGCGCAACGCCAACCACCGCCCCTGGATGATGGGGCCGGCGGGTGAGGTGATCCGCCCCAACGTGATCGACAAGCCGCCCAGTGCCGAGCTGCGCGAGGATCAGAAGGACAGCGACAGCCTGCCGGACTACCCGGTGCTGGATGCAATTCTGGACATTCTGGTCGATCAGGATGGCTCAATCGCAGATTGCGTTGCGGCGGGGCATGACCGCGATACTGCCAAGCGGGTCGAGCATCTGGTTTACATCAGCGAATACAAGCGCTTCCAGTCCGCCCCAGGTGCCCGGCTGACCCGGCGCGCGTTCTGGCTGGACCGCCGCTATCCGATCGTGAACCGCTGGCGCGATCCGTCCTGAGGGGCGCGTTAACCTGTTGAAGCGGCAGGTTTTTCCGCTGCTTTGCAAGCGTGGGGCAGGTTTCTTGATGCCGGTAACGCCCTGATATGCGGCGGAAAAATCACAATGGCCGAATGCGGCGCAACCTGTGTCGCATGCACGCTGGACCGGCGGTTTTTCACCGGGCATAGATGCCCGCATGCCCGGACCCAAGCTGCCCCATTTTCAATCCGATCTGGCCTTGCCCAAGGCCGTTGATGCCGTGTTGATCGGCGGCGGCATCATTGGCGCCAGCACCGCGCTGGAGTTGGCCGAACGCGGCCACTCGGTGCTGCTCTGCGAAAAGGGGCAGATCGCGGGGGAGCAAAGCTCGCGCAACTGGGGGTGGGTGCGCATCGCCTGCCGCGACCCGCGGGAGATCCCGCTGATGGCAGAATCCCTACGCCTGTGGGAGGGATTGACAGAACGTACCGGCCATGAAACCGGCTTCATCCGTTCCGGCATTCTCTATACTGCGGAAACCGGCAAGCGCGAGGCGCAGCTTGAACGCTGGCTGCGCAACCTCGACGGCTGGGAGCAGGGTGCGCGCATGGTCCGCGGCGAACAGCTGGCCCAGCTTATGCCGGGACACCAGACCAAGGCGCAGGCCGCGCTGCACACGCCCCGGGATGGGCGGGCAGAGCCGCAGCTGGCAACTCATGCAATCGCCTCCGCAGCCCGTGCTGCAGGGGCGAAAGTGATGACCGATTGCGCGGTGCGCAATGTCGAGACCTCTGCGGGCCGCATCAGCGGTGTGATGACAGAACGCGGCCGGGTGGCCTGTTCTGCCGTTGTCATCGCAGGCGGAGCCTGGTCGCGGTTGTTTTTGGGTAATGCAGGCGTGGACCTGCCGCAGCTCAAGGTGTTGAACTCGGTCTTGCGCACCTCACCGGTGCCAGGCGGCCCGGAAACTTCCGTGCGCAGCGGCAATCTCGGCCTGCGCAAGCGGTCCGATGGCGGCTACACGGTCTCTGACGCGATGGAGAACGTGGTCGACATCGTTCCAGACAGCTTCCGTCTGGGGTGGAAATACCTGCCCAGCCTGCGCCAGGAATGGCGGGCCTTGCAGTTCCGCATCTCCGGCCGCTGGGCAGAGGAGGCCGCCCAGGCGCACCGATGGGACCCGCAGGACATTACCCCCTTTGAACAGTGCCGCGTCCTGGATCCGGCGCCTTCGCAGAAAGCGCTGAAGAGCGGCTGGGCTGCGGCACAAAAGGCCTTTCCGGTGCTGCAGGGGGCCGACGTGGTGCAAAGCTGGGCCGGGCTGATGGATGTGACCCCGGATGCGATCCCGGTCATTTCGCAGGTCGACAGCCTGCCCGGGCTGTTCGTCTCCACCGGGTTCTCTGGCCACGGCTTCGGCATCGGCCCTGCCGCCGGGCGGCTGACCGCTGACCTTGTCACTGGCAGCACCCCGGTTGTCGACCCGCGCGAATTCCGCCTGTCGCGGTTCACTGACGGCAGCGGCTACGGCCCGCAAACAGGCTGCTGATCAACCGGCCGGCAGGCGGTCCCGGGCTGTCAGGGCACCAGTACTGCACTATTATTACGGCAGGAGGGCTGACGGATGAGCGGGAACAAGACAGCGCCAACAGGCGCAAGCGTCAAAGACTTTCTGCAAGCGGTGGAGCCAGAGCGCAAATCTGTCGAGGCACAGGAGCTGGACCGGCTGTTTCGCGAGGTGACTGGCTTCCAGCCGCAGATGTGGGGCCCGTCGATCATCGGCTACGGCAGATACCATTACCGTTATGCGACAGGCCGGGAAGGCGAGTTCCTGGCCACCGGATTTGCCCCGCGCCGGGCGCGCCATTCGATCTACATCATGCCGGGCTACCAGGACTACAGCGCAATCCTGGCCCGCCTTGGCAAGCACCGTCTCGGCAAAAGCTGCCTCTATGTGAATAAGCTCGCTGATGTTGATCTGGACGTGCTGGGCGAGCTGATCCGCGCGGGCCTCAAAGACCTCGATGCAATCTGGCCCGTGCAGCCTGGGTAAACTGGCATCATTATTCCAAAAATACTTGCGCCGCAGGCACGCTGCAAAGGCGCGTTAACCCTCGCGAAACTGGACAAACCGCGGCCCATGTGACAAGGGGCAGGGCAACAGGAGACTCGTGATGACCACCACCCGTTTTGCCCCGTCGCCGACCGGCTATATCCACGTCGGCAACCTGCGCACCGCGCTGA
>JABXIA010000019.1 GCA_013373325.1 Paracoccaceae bacterium | reverse complement strand
GGCAATATCATCCCCGGTCATGATCACCCGCCGGGCCTGACACCCCCGGCACCTGGAACAGGGCTCCGGTCTGGCACCCGGAGCGCGCGATACGCGTATTCGCATGGGGGAAACCCCATCCCATCTCCACCCCGGCGGCGCCGCCACCCTTTAACGGACGGCCCTAAGCGGAACGGAAACAGAGACAGACGGCAGGACACGCAACCGGCAGGGCAGGGGCCTTGGCGGCCACTGGTGCCTTCCCCCTTGCCTGGCTCGCCCGCAGGGCTTGATCCCGCTCCCCATCCCGTCTATAGGCACCCGGTGGCGTTCTGCGCCACGGAATCACCAATCAAGAAACGCCGTGTTTGGCCCATCACGCTTCGGGGGCCACATCCGGCAAGGAGAAGCGACATGAAACTTCACGAACTGCGCGACAATGCAGGCGCCGCCAAGAAACGCACCCGTGTGGCCCGTGGCCCGGGTTCCGGCAAAGGCAAAATGGGCGGCCGCGGCATCAAAGGCCAGAAATCCCGTTCGGGTGTCTCGATCAATGGCTACGAAGGCGGCCAGATGCCCTTGTACCAGCGTCTGCCCAAGCGCGGCTTCAACAAGCCGAACCGCAAGGCATACGCCGTTGTGAACCTGGGCCTGATCCAGAAATTCATCGACGCAGGCAAACTGGACGCAGCCTCCATCACCGAGGATTCGCTGGTTGCCTCCGGCCTGGTCCGCCGCAAACTGGACGGCGTCCGCATCCTGGCCAAAGGCGAAATCACCGCCAAAGCAACCATCGCAGTCACCGGCGCATCCGCTGCTGCTGTTGACGCTGTTGCAAAAGCTGGCGGCACTCTGACTGTGGCAGCCCCCGCCGCCGCAGAGTAACGGCTTGTGAGCGGCGCCAATGCCGCTTACATAGTCTCCGAGTTTTCCTAGAACGCCGCCCGAGCCGGAAAACGGTTCCGGGCGGCGTTTCGCTAAAGAAGAGACCTTTTCATGGTATCAGCAGCAGAACAAATGGCGGCAAACACCAGCTGGGCTGCCCTTGGCAAAGCTACGGATCTGCGCAACCGCATCCTGTTCACCATCGGCCTTTTGATTGTCTACCGCCTGGGCACCTTCATTCCGGTTCCCGGCATCGACGCAGCCGCCCTGCGCCAGTTCATGGAGCAGGCAGGCCAGGGCATCGGCGGCATGGTGTCGATGTTCACCGGCGGCGCGCTTGGCCGCATGGGGATCTTTGCCCTCGGCATTATGCCTTATATCTCCGCCTCCATTATCGTTCAGCTTCTGACTTCGATGGTGCCCTCGCTTGAGCAGCTCAAGAAAGAGGGCGAGCAGGGCCGCAAGAAGATCAACCAGTACACCCGCTACGGCACCGTGGCGCTGGCGACCGCGCAGGCCTATGGCCTCGCCGTGTCGCTGGAACAGGGCGATCTGGCAACGGATCCCGGCATGTATTTCCGCATGGCCTGCATGATCACCCTGGTCGGCGGCACCATGTTCCTGATGTGGCTGGGCGAGCAGATCACCCAGCGCGGCATCGGCAACGGCATCTCGCTGATCATCTTCGTCGGCATCATCGCCGAGGTTCCGGCAGCAATTGCCCAGTTCTTCGCCTCCGGCCGTTCCGGCGCGATCAGCCCCGCCGTGATCATCGGCGTGATCCTGATGGTCATCGCGGTGATCATGTTCGTGGTGTTCATGGAACGCGCGCTGCGCAAGATCCACATCCAGTACCCGCGCCGCCAGGTCGGCATGAAGGTCTATGACGGCGGCTCCTCGCATCTGCCGGTCAAGGTGAACCCGGCGGGCGTGATCCCGGCGATCTTCGCCTCCTCGCTGCTGCTGCTGCCGACCACAATCTCGGCGTTCTCCTCAGGCGCGGCAACCGGTCCGGTGATGTCCTGGCTGCTGGCGAACTTCGGCCCCGGCCAGCCGCTGTACCTCTTGTTCTTCGTCGCGATGATCGTGTTCTTTGCCTATTTCTACACCTTCAACGTCTCCTTCAAACCGGACGACGTGGCGAACAACCTGAAGAACCAGAACGGCTTTGTCCCCGGCATCCGCCCCGGCAAGAAGACCGCTGAATATATTGAGTATGTGGTCAACCGCATCCTGGTTCTGGGCTCCGGCTACCTGGCCCTGGTCTGCCTCCTGCCGGAGGTCCTCCGCGGCCAATTCGCCATCCCTGTATATTTTGGCGGCACGTCCGTTCTGATTGTGGTATCCGTCACCATGGACACAATCCAGCAGGTGCAAAGCCACCTCCTCGCGCATCAGTATGAGGGCCTTATCGAGAAGAGCCAGCTGCGCGGGCGCAACAAGAAACGGACAAAACGGGGACCCTCTCGCCGATGACCAACATTATTCTCCTTGGCCCGCCTGGTGCGGGCAAAGGTACGCAAGCGCGTTACCTTGTGGAAAGCCGCCGCATGGTGCAGCTCAGCACCGGCGACATGCTGCGCGAGGCCCAGACCTCCGGCACCGAAATGGGCAAGAAGGTCGCCGCCATCATGGCTGAGGGCAAGCTGGTCACCGACCAGATCGTGATCGGCCTGATCCGCGAGAAGCTGCAGGACACCTCCCATGGCGGTTTCATCTTCGACGGCTTCCCGCGCACCCTGGCCCAGGCTGACGCGCTGGAGCGCCTGCTGCGCGAGATGCACCTGAAGCTCGATGCCGTGATCGAGATGCAGGTGGACGACGACGCGCTGGTCGCCCGCATCACCGGCCGCTCCACCTGCGGCGGCTGCGGCGAGGTCTACCACGACCAGACCAAGCCCTGGCCGGAAGACGGCAAATGCGCCAACTGCGGCAGCACTGACGTGCAGCGCCGGGCGGACGACAATGAGGACAGCCTCAAGACCCGCCTGATGGAATACTACAAGAAGACCTCGCCCCTGATTGGCTACTACTACGCCAAGGGCAACCTCCAGCGCCTGGACGGGCTCGCTTCGATTGAGGAAGTGCGCAAGAGCATGGCCTGGATCATGGGCGAATAAGCCGCCCGTTTACCGGATCGAAGTGCCCCGTGCTGCATAAGCGCGGGGCATTTTCATTTCCGGAGACCCTGATGCCCGCACCCCGCCTGCTCCTGTCCGCCGCCTGCGCTGCGGTGATTGCCATATCCGGCCCGCTGTCCGCGCAGCAGCTCTATCTTGATGATGCCGCTGCCTGCGACCGGGTGCTGATCAGCGAGGACGGCATGCTGGATTATGCGGCTGGGGGCGGCTTGATCCTGAACAGCAGCGGCTTCAACTCGCTGGAGTACTTCTGCAGCTTCCAGCCTCCGATCCGCTTTGGGCAGCGCAGCTACAGCGCAACCGACCACACCGGCCGCTGCGAACTGCCCGGGCCGCAGTATTTTCCGCAGCTGTTCACGATTGTTCTGGACCCGGAGGAGCCCGGCACCGTATCCATCTGGATGGGCGAGCCGGAGCCGCTGCGCTTCTTTGCCTGCAGCAGCTGACGGGGCAGGGCACCCAGGCCCCGGGTTTTCGCAGATCACGGGTTGACCCTTGCGGCATTTCCACATAGGCAACCCCATCCCTTCTGGGAATGATTCCCGGCGGATGGATTCGTCTGTCTGCCTTACCACCTCGAAATGCTGGACCCTCTGGCCACACTGCCACGGTCAAGTGTTGTGAAAAAAGGTTCCGGCGTTACGG
>JABXIA010000358.1 GCA_013373325.1 Paracoccaceae bacterium | reverse complement strand
TCACCTACGTGATCGGCCAGATGACCGGCGTCGGCGTGGCCTTCGGCCGCTTCCTGGAGGTTTCCAACACCGCAGGCCTGCTGATCGGCGCCTGTGTGGTCTTCGCCTACGCCGTGTTCGGCGGCATGAAGGGCGTGACCTACACCCAGGTCGCTCAGTATTGCGTTCTGATCATGGCCTACACCATCCCGGCCATCTTCATCTCGCTGCAGCTGACCGGCAACCCGATCCCGGCGCTGGGCCTGTTCGGCGACCACGCCGCCTCGGGCGAACCGCTGCTGGCCAAGCTGGACGCCATCGTGACCGAGCTGGGCTTCAACGAGTACACCGCGCACCACGCCGACACCTTCAACATGGTGCTGTTCACCCTGTCGCTGATGATCGGCACCGCGGGCCTGCCCCACGTGATCATGCGCTTCTTCACCGTGCCCAAAGTGGCTGATGCCCGCTGGTCGGCCGGCTGGGCGCTGGTGTTCATCGCGCTCCTCTACTTGACCGCTCCGGCAGTTGGCGCCATGGCCCGCCTGAACATCACTGAAATGATGTGGCCGAACGGCGGCATCGAAGGCGGCGCCGTGACCGTGCAGCAGATCGAAGAAGATCCCAAGTACGACTGGATGGCGACCTGGCAGCAAACCGGCCTCCTGGGCTGGGAAGACAAGAACGGCGACGGTGCGATCCAGTACTACAACGACAAGAACGCCGATCTGCAGGCCACCGCCGAAGCCAACGGCTGGGCCGGCAATGAGCTGACCAACTTCAACCGCGACATCCTGGTTCTGGCCAATCCTGAGATTGCCAACCTGCCGGGCTGGGTGATCGGCCTCGTGGCCGCAGGCGGCCTCGCGGCTGCGCTGTCCACCGCTGCGGGCCTGCTGCTGGCGATCTCCTCGGCTGTCAGCCACGACCTGATCAAGGGCTCGATCAATCCGAACATCTCGGAAAAAGGCGAGCTGCTGTCGGCCCGTATCGCCATGGCCGTAGCCATCGCGGTGGCAACCTACCTGGGTCTGAACCCGCCGGGCTTTGCCGCACAGACCGTGGCGCTGGCGTTCGGCCTGGCCGCTGCCTCGATCTTCCCAGCGCTGATGATGGGCATCTTCACCAAGGTGAACAACAAGGGCGCCGTGGCCGGCATGCTGGCAGGCCTGATCGTGACCCTGGTCTACATCTTCCTGCACAAGGGCTGGCTGTTCATCCCGGGCACCAACTCCTTCACCGATGCGGATCCGCTGCTGGGAACCATCAAATCCACCTCCTTTGGTGCAGTTGGCGCGATGGTGAACTTCGCAGTTGCCTTCATCGTCTCCAAATCGAGCGCGGCCATCCCGGCCGAGATCGAAGAGCTGGTGGAAAGCGTCCGCATCCCGCGCGGCGCCGGAGCGGCACAGGACCACTGACCTCCCCTGGGCGGGCTGCCTCCCAGCGGCCCGCCTCTTTCCTCATGGTCCCGTACGGTGTTTCACTGACGGGGCCATTTTTTTCCTGATCTCATGCAGGTATCCCCATGCCCCTCTCTGAAGCCGCGCTGCTCCGCTTCCTGACATCGGTCCACCCTTACGACAGCCTGGAACCCGCGCTGCTGCAGGAGCTGGCACCCAAGTTCCGCCAGATCGAGACCGCTGCCGGCAATCCAATCTATGCGCTGAACGAGGAGCTGCAGGGCCTCTACCTGGTCCACACCGGTGAGGTGGAAGTCACGGACGAAAACGGCATCCCCGTTTCCATCCTCGGCCCCCGCAACTCCTTCGGCGAACGCGGACTGACCCGCAGCGGCAAGGCGGTAACCTCCGCCCGCACCACCACAGACACAATCCTGCTGCTGCTGCCAAAGGCAGACTTCGACGCACTGATGGCCAGCCAGCCGAAAGTGGCGAAATTCTTCGACCGCCGCCGACCCGGCAGCCAGGACAGCTCAAGCCTCGCCACCACGCGGGTAGAGACCATCATGGCGCGCGATCCCGTCACCTGCTCCAGCGGCCTCACCTGCCAGGGTGCGGCGCAGCTGATGCGCGACCGCCGCATTTCGTCGGTCTGCGTAACCGACGGGGACAGCCTGCAAGGCATCCTCACCACCCGCGACCTCACGGCCAAGATCCTCGCCGCCGGCAAACCCATCTCCACCCCGGTCAGCACGGTGATGACCCCGAACCCGCTGACGCTTGCACCCTCCGCCATCGGCTCCGACGTGCTGCACATGATGATGGAGCATGGCATCGGCCACATCCCGGTGGTGGAGGCAGGCAAGCTCGCTGGCATCGTCACCCAAACCGACCTCACCCGGTTTCAGGCCGTCAGTTCGGGTGAGATGGTCTCCAGCATCGCCCGCGCCGGATCGGCCGAGGAGATGGCAAAAGTCACCGCCGAGATCCCCCGCCTGCTCGTGCAGCTGGTGGCTGGAGGCAACCGGCATGAGGTGGTCACCCGGCTGATCACCGACATCGCCGACACCGTCACCCGCCGCCTGCTGGCGCTGGCCGAGGTTCAGCTCGGCGCGCCGCCCGTGCCCTACCTGTGGCTGGCCTGCGGCTCGCAAGGCAGGCGCGAGCAGACCGGGGTCTCCGACCAGGACAACTGCCTGATCCTGTCCGATGACCTGAAGCCGGAAGACAACGCCTATTTCGAACAGCTTGCGGCGTTTGTCTGCGACGGGCTGAATACATGCGGCTACGTCTATTGCCCCGGCGACATGATGGCCTCCAACCCTCGCTGGCGGCAGCCGCTGCGCGTCTGGCGCGACTATTTCCGCGGCTGGATCGCCAAGCCGAACCCGGAGGCGCAGATGCTGGCCTCGGTGATGTTCGACCTGCGCCCGATCGGCGGCGATGCCGCGCTGTTTGCGGACCTTCAGCAGGAAACCCTGAAGGCCGCCAGCGCCAATTCGATCTTTACTGCGCATATGACCGCCAACTCGCTGAAGCACACGCCGCCCCTGGGGCTGTTGCGCGGGCTGGCCACGATCCGCTCGGGCGAACACCGCAATACGCTGGACATGAAACACAACGGCGTGGTGCCGGTGGTTGACTTGGGGCGCATCTACGCGCTGCAGGGGCAGCTGGCCGAGGTCAACACCCGCGTCCGGCTGGAGGCGGCAGAGGCCGCGGGCGTGCTGAGCCCCTCCGGCGCCCGCGACCTCATGGACGCCTATGATCTGATCGCCCAGACCCGCCTGGAACACCAGGCGGCGCAGATCCGCGGCACTCAGGCACCGGACAACTACCTGGCGCCCTCGGATCTTTCGGATTTTGAGCGAAGTCATCTGCGCGACGCCTTTGTTGTTGTAAAGACGATGCAATCGGCAGCCGGGCACGGCAAAGGCATGTTAAGCTGACACCTGCGTTCTGCCGTTGGCGCCGGAGCCTCCGGCGGGAGTATTTTTAGAAAGATGAAAAGGCCTGGGGTCTTCGGGGAGTTGGGATGTTTCTGGAACTGATTGCGGTGATCTTTGCGGGCATTGCCACGGCGGGCGTGGTGATGCTGTTGAACCGGACGCTCAAGGGCCGCCTGCCGCGCTGGATGGCACCCGTGGCAGCCGGACTGGCCATGATCGGGGTGACCATCGCGTCCGAATACGGCTGGTACAGCCGCACCAAGGCCGCCCTGCCCGAAGGCGTGGCCGTGGCGGAAACCATCGAAAACCGCAGCCTCTACCGCCCCTGGACGCAGGTGGTGCCCTACGTGGACCGTTTCGCCGCAGTGGATACCGCCACGATGAAAAGCCACAGCGCGCATCCGCAGGTGTTTCTGGCGGATCTCTATTTCTTCGGCCGCTGGGCGCCGGTCAGCAAACAGGCCGCGGTGCTGGACTGCGGCAAGTGGCGCCGCGCGCTGGCCGGAGGCACAGCCGCTTTTTCCGGCGACGGGCTGCCCAAAGGGCTGGACTGGGTCGCGGCAGAAGCCGATGATGCCATTCTGACCACCGCCTGCGGAGGATAGCCATGCTCACACGCCTGTCACTGCGGCTGCGGATCTTCCTGTTTTTCTGCCTTCTGGCGTTTGGCGGTATCGCCGTGACCGCAGGCGCGCTCTGGGCCGGCTACAGCCGCGCAGAGCAGCCAGAACTGTCAGATGCCTTCATCTTCTCCGGCCTCCTCAGCACCTTTGCCATTCTCGGCCTCTGCGCCGGGGTCTGGCTGCTGTTCGACGAAAACGTCGCCAAGCCGATCGAGCGGCTAGCCGCCGGCATGCGCGCACGTGCCCACGCCGGGGTGAGCAAGGACCTGGATACCCACGGCGCCCGTTACCTGGGAGACCTTGCCGCCGCGGCCCAGGGACTGGCAGGCCAGCTGGGCACCTCCGCCCTGAACGCCGCAGAGGCCATCGCCCGCGAGACCGAGCATCTGGAAGCCGAGAAGACCCGGCTGGCGGCATTGCTGACCGACATCCCCATCGCCACTGTAATGGCCAGCCCGGCGCATCAGATCGTGCTTTATGACGGCCAGGCCGCCGCGGTACTGGCACAGGAAGCACCGCCGCGCCTGAACGCGCCGCTGTCCGACTATCTGGACCTGACCGGGCTGGAGGCCGCATACGGCCGGCTGGTGCGCAGCGGCATGGAAGTGCAAGCTGAGGTGAAAAGCGCCAGCGGAACCCAGGTGTTCGACCTGCGCCTGAAACCTCTTGGCGGCGCTCCGGGCTATATCATCCTGTTCGAGGGCGCCCATGCGGGCCTCGCACCTGAAGACGCCCGCCCGCTGACCTATGATTTTGCGCTGCTCGACACAGAGCACGCAGACCTGGACACCCGCAGGCTCAGCTCCCTCAGCTATGTGGTGTTCGATACCGAGACCACCGGCCTGCTGCCGCACAAGGACGAGATCGTTCAGATCGGTGCCCTGCGGGTTGTGCGCAGCCGGATCATCGAAGGCGAAACCTTTGAGACCCTGGTGAACCCCGGCCGCCCCATCCCTGCGGTTTCCTCCAAGGTGCATGGCATCACCGATGCCATGGTGCGCGGACGCCCCGGAATTGCCAGCGCGGCCCGCCATTTCCACCGCTTTGCCTCTGATGCTGTGATCGTGGCCCACAACGCCCCCTTCGACATGGCATTTTTGCACCGCCACGCCAAACGCACCGGCGTCACCTGGGACCAGCCGGTGCTGGACACGGTATTGCTGAGCGCGGTGCTGTTCGGCGCCTCGCAGGAACACACGCTGGATGCCTTGTGCGACCGGCTGGATGTCACCATTCCGCCTGCCCTGCGCCATACCGCCATGGGCGACGCCCGCGCCACGGCTGAGGTCTTCTGCAAGATGCTGCCGATGCTGGAGGCGCGCGGGCTCAATACCTTTGGTGCGGTGCTTGAGGAAACCCGCAGGCACGGCCGCCTCATTGAAGACATGAACTAGGTAGACAATCGCGGCCATGCGTGGCAGGTCACTGCCCGGAACGAACAAAAGGCGCGCGAGATGGCCGACACCAGCTTTATTCCCGGGCCGGACACCGCCCGGGCCTACCGCGATGCGCTCGGCTGCTTCGGCACCGGGGTGACGGTTGTCACCACCCAGACCCCGCGCGGCCCGCTGGCCATCACCGTCAACAGCTTCACCTCGGTTTCGCTGGAGCCGCCCCTGATGCTGTGGTGCCCGGCCAAGGCCTCGCTGCGCCACGATGCCTTTGTCGCGGCAGAAAACTTTGCGATCCATGTGATGGCAGAGGAACAGCTGCCGCTGGCCAAGCACTTTGCCGCCTTTGGCGAGGATTTCTCCGCAGCGGACTGGCAGCCCAACGAACTGGGCGCGCCCGCGCTGGAGGGGGTAATTGCCCGCTTCGATTGCCGCCGCCATGCCGCCCACCCGGCAGGCGACCACACCATTGTCATCGGTGAAGTGGCCCGCGTGACCACCCGCCCAGGCAGGGGGCTGATCTTCAAACGCGGCCTGTATGGCGGGTTTCTGGAACAGGGGTGATTGACACCTCAGCAAATGGCAAACCTGTCTCCGCAGGCTGATGCCGCACGGCCGAGGAGTCCTCAGCCGTCCCCCTGCCTGCGTCAGAGGCGCCCATTTGCCCGCCGCCTCCCGTCAGCAGATGCGGCAGCACGGCATAAGCAGTCAGGTCCATGCCCGGCGCCATGCTCAGCGCCCGCTGCGGGCAGATCGACACGCACAAACCGCATTGCGTGCACAGGGATTCCACAAAACTCAGCGCGCCACCGTTCTCCGTCAGGCTCAGAGCATCTGACGGACAAACCCAGACACAGCTGTTGCAGCTGTTGCACAGGTCCTCATCCAGACTGACAGATCCGTAGGGCGCCTGATCCGGCAGCTCTGCGTGGCCGGTGCTGGCAGGCAGCAGCGCGGCGGCGCTTGCCCGCGCCGTATCCCGCCTGCTGCCCACCGCAAGCACCTCAGGCGCAACCGACGGAAACGGCAGAAGCCGCGCCGCCAGCCGCCGGTCCAGCCCCGCCGCGCCGTTGAACAACAGGATCCGGCCTAAGCCGCCCAAGGCCCGCACCAGATCCACTTCCAGCCGCTGCGGTTCCCGCCCCTGCAGCGCCGAACAGGCCTGCAGGTAAATCACATCAAAGCCCGAGGCCAGAGCATGCAGCAGATCGGCATGGGTGATCTTTTCCAGCTTGCAGACAGAGACCGGCACGATATCGCTGTGCCCGGTTTCAGCCTCGTCCAGTCCCGGCGGCTCCAGCTCATACAGCATCAGGATCTGCGCCCGGCCCGTCGCCAGTTTCCGCCCATGCGCCTCCTGGCACAGCGCCATCAGGGGCAAGGCAGTGCTCCGGCAGCCCACATCCAGCAGGGCAAACCGTCCTTTGACTGAATACTTTGACCGGCATTCGGCGGCATCGGCCGGGGAACAAAGACACAAGTGCTGCTGCGCCTTGCCAGCAGGCCTCCCCCGTTCAGAGATACGTCCGCACATCTCTCCCATGAGGTCAGGCTAACACAAATTTGAACAACTCTAGGATGTATTTTTCCCAAACTGGAATTTTGTTGCAAATTTAACCAATCCAGGCGCAATGAATGCAAAACCCCGCCGGAACACATCCGGCGGGGCTGTGAAAGGTAATCCGGCGCTGCGGCTTACTTCAGTGCAGCGTCAGTGATGGCATGGGTCCAGGCGCCTTCGGGCGCCTTGGTGATCACCGGATCCGAACCGCCGCCCATCAGCGTCGACACGGTCCGCTCATAGTCGGCCGGGTCCAGCGCGCCATTGCTGCCCGCGGTCAGCTTGGCAATTTCACCCATCATCCGTTTCTGGTGGGTCTCGGTCTGGGCACCGGAGGCATCATTGTCGAGAACGATCTCTGCCGCCTCGTCAGGGTTTTCCTCGGCGTATTTCCAGCCCTTCATTGAGGCCCGCACGAACCGCTCCATCTTGCCGGTAAAGGCTTCATCGCTCAGGTTCTCTTCCAGCACATACAGGCCGTCTTCCAGCGTCGCGACGCCCTGGTCCTCATACTTGAAGGTGATCAGCTCATCCGGGGACACGCCCGCATCGATGACCTGCCAGTATTCATTATAGGTCATGGTCGAAATGCAGTCCGCCTGCCGCTGCAGCAGCGGATCGACGTTGAAACCCTGCTTCAGCACTTCCACACCGCTCTCGCCCTTGCCCTCGGTTGAGATGCCCAGCTGGCTCATCCAGCTCATGAAGGGAAACTCGTTGCCGAAGAACCAGACACCCAGGGTTCGGTTGGCCAGATCGGCAGGCGCGGCAATGCCCGTATCCTTCCAGCAGGTCAGCATCATGCCGGAGGATTTGAACGGCTGCGCGATATTGACCAGCGGCAAGCCCTTCTCGCGCGCGGCCAGCGCCGCGGGCATCCATTCCACCGTCACATCAGCGCCTCCGCCGGCAATCACCTGGGTCGGCGCAATATCCGGGCCGCCCGGCAGGATGGTGACATTCAGGTCCTCTTCTTCGTAAAACCCCTTGTCCAGCGCCACGTAATAGCCCGCGAACTGCGCCTGGGTTACCCATTTCAGCTGCAGCGTCACATCATCCGCCGCCTGCGCCGCTCCGGTTGCCCCCAGCGCCAGAGCCGCCGCAGTCATAATATGTTTCATGTCTTATTTCTCCCTATTGATTATGATGTGAAGCTTGCCCGGGTTTGGCCCATCGTTCAAAGTTTTTCGTTATATGGCCTGCCCTTGAAAGGCCCCCGCGCAAGATTTCGGCAAAGCCGCCCCGCGCCCGGCGGGACGGCCTCTCTCTGTCAGCCCCGCTGCGACGGGTGCCAGAAGGTGAAGCTCTTCTCGATCAGCGCCACCAGCCCGTAAAAGGCGGACCCCGCCAATGCCGCCACCACGATCTCGGCCCAGACCATGTCCAGCGCCAGCTGGCCGACGCTGGTGGAAATGCGGAACCCCATGCCGACGGTGGGCGAGCCAAAGAACTCCGCCACAATCGCGCCGATGAGGGCCAGCGTGGTGGAGATCTTGAGGCCATTGAACACAAACGGCAGCGCCGCCGGCAGCCGCAGCTTGAAGAAGGCCTGCCAGTAGGTTGCCGCATAAGTCTGCATCAGGTCCCGCTGCATGGCCGAGGTCTCGCGCAGGCCGGCCACGGTGTTCACCAGCATCGGAAAGAACACCATGACCACAACCACCGCGGCCTTCGACTGCCAGTCGAACCCGAACCACATCACCAGGATCGGCGCGGTGCCGACAATCGGCAGCGCCGCCACGAAGTTCCCCACTGG
>JABXIA010000130.1 GCA_013373325.1 Paracoccaceae bacterium | reverse complement strand
GCGTGCTTGTAGTTGAGCGCGAGCCGGGCACCGCCACCCTCCCGCGCCTCCATCGAAAAAATCTTTGCAGCCATGGTGCGGGTTACATGGAAGGCCGCCGGACCTTCAAGCCGCGGCCGGCAAAGTTCTGTGGTGCTAGGCAATCATGTTCCCAAAGTCCGGCAGAAGATTGAAGGGACGTGATTGCAGGAGCACCCTTGGCCATTCCGGATTCTTTCAGGCCACGCAGAAATGCGGTGTTCAGTGAAGGGGAACCGCTTGGTCCGTCTTTGGTTGGAACCATGGTCTTATGAATGCATGCCTGCAAAAAGTTCGGCGGCGGCGGCAATTTCCGGGGCGGATAAACCGCTTACAAGACTTCAAGCGGGAAGACCGTTTGACCTTACAACAGCCATATGACGGTGATGCCGCGCTGACAGTCATTACTGCAAATGACCCAAACTCCGACCACCTCATTTTGTGGGGAGGGCAATTTCACAAGATTCTGGAAGTGCTGGGCGCTGATGCCCTTCGCGGAACTGTCAGGTATCGCGTGAAAGCGCTGCCGAAAGATGAAGCCGTGCCGGTCTGGTACGACATGATCTTATGAGTGCCAATTTGAACTTTCCCCGCCCACTGGAACCCGACGAAAGCATTGAGGAATTGCGTGACTACTTCGCTGATCTGATGGAGTGGCTACCGAAGCAGCACTTGGCTACGCTTATGGAGCACGGCTTCTCTCCAATGGACTTTTCTGCACTGAAGCGGATCGGCCGTGCTTACAGATTCGGCACAGAAAATGCAGTCACCCGCAAAGATCTGGACGGGATAACAGGCGTTCGGCTGCCCATCGGGCTACACCCTCAAGCGGCACAAGGCGTTCGCTGCCTTTGGTCTTCAGGCGACGCCATGGATGCGGGCGCACTCGGACAACAAGCGACCCGGCTGGCCTGCGCTCAATGTCTTCCTTTACCATGCCCGCCGCCTCAGCGAGGCGCATCCCCGTGTCGGAGACCAGGGCAACGAGCCACCTGATGTCGTCGTCCATCTGGCGACACTGGCGTTGAACCTCACTCAGGGCATCGGCGGGGATCGGGTTGCGATCACTGACCCCGGCCTCTCGGTCATAGTAAACCCCATTGAACGGGTTGGTCAGGGTCAGTTCAAGCTCGCTTGCAGCAAAGTTAGTGATAGCCCGCACGGTTCCGAAGATACGGGTGATGCTGCTGCCAGCTACACCTCGTTTGATCAGTGCATCCCTGAACTTGTTGGCATCGGCTTTGGTGTAGGCGTCGAGATGCTTGTCACCACAAGCTTCGATGACATAGCCGCAGGACCTCTCAGCAGCCCGGTGAAAGGTATCGGGTCGCCCCTGTCCCTTGAGACGCATATAGATGCCCACCGCTTCGGACAGCTTCACAGAAGCCGAAGAAACCTCCAGAGACGGTGAGCTTGCTATGACACGCGCTTCTCCCTGCAGCCTGAGCATGTGTTTGCCGGGCAGATCAGCGTCTTTAGAGCGGAGGTTAAACCAGTATTCGTCGAGCTGATCCGCAGCCCTCCTGGCCCGAGCTTCCGCCACACGAACTGCCCGTGTTCGCAGAGAATAGGCGATCCGGGGGGATGAATAATGCTTCTTCTGGTCTTTGGGGCGCGGCGGCTGAAGTAGAAGACGCCATCCTTCACGAAGGTGAACGCTGGCGAAATGGTCTCCGACATGGTCTACGGCTCCTTGCATGTGCAATAAGCTGGAGCAAAACCAATGTGTTAGCTGAAAATATGGTGCCCCCACACGGACTCGAACCGCGGACCTACTGATTACAAATCAGTTGCTCTACCAGCTGAGCTATAGGGGCGCCGAGCTGTGAAAACGCGCTTACCATCCTTCAGCGGTCCGTCGCAAGAGGTCTTTTGAGCAAAAAAAGCAAGCTGGCTGAAAATCGGCCTCGCATTGGCAGAACTCTTGCGGGTTAAGGATTTGGCACGTCTGGAACCCGGCGTCCGTCCGCCGCGGCAGTTCTGCCGGAAACCGGGCTTGCATTTCGTTCACAGCCCCCCGGCAGGCAGGCAAAGGCACTTGCGGCTCCTGCGATTGCCGCAAAATCGGGGAACGCAGAGGACCTGTTTTTTACATAAGCCGTTAATCCACAGGGCCAAACCAGCCACGCGCCCGCATTTGCGCGGCATCACCCGCGAATCCGCAAACCATCAGAAACAGGGGATGGTTCCGCTCCGTCGCAAGCAAATCCGGAAAACCGGATTTCTAAAGGGAAATTCTAAACTGCTCCAGGCAACGCACCCTTGCGCCCGCCTTTCGGAAATGGTGTTTATTGCTTCATTATAAAGACTTAGACCGCGCACCCGGCAGATGGGAAATCTTCGGATTTCTGCAAAAAGACCCTTGCGCCCGCGCGTTGCAATCAGTAAACAGCGCCTCACACACAGAGTGGCCCGTTCGTCTATCGGTTAGGACGCCAGGTTTTCAACCTGGAAAGAGGGGTTCGATTCCCCTAGGGCCTGCCATCGGTGTGATAAGACTGAGACCAAACCGCCCTCGTGGCGGTTTTTCTATT
>JABXIA010000370.1 GCA_013373325.1 Paracoccaceae bacterium | reverse complement strand
TCGACCACTTCGCCCAGGTTGTGCGGCGGGATATTGGTGGCCATGCCGACCGCGATGCCGCCGGCGCCATTGACCAGCATGTTCGGGAAGCGGGCCGGGAGCACGGTCGGCTCGCGGTCCTTGCCGTCGTAGTTGTCCTGGAAATCGACAGTTTCCTTGTCGATGTCAGACAGAAGGAAGGCGGCTGGTTTGTCCATCCGCACTTCGGTGTAACGCATGGCCGCAGGATTATCGCCGTCCATCGAGCCGAAGTTGCCTTGGCCGTCCAAGAGCGGCAGCGACATCGAGAAGTCCTGCGCCATGCGCTCCAGTGCGTCATAGATCGCGCTGTCGCCGTGCGGGTGGTATTTACCCATCACGTCGCCCACTGGACGCGCCGACTTGCGGTAGGCCTTGTCATGGCTGTTGCCGGATTCGTGCATCGCATAGAGAATGCGGCGGTGCACCGGTTTCAAACCGTCCCGCAGGTCCGGAATTGCTCGGCTGACGATGACCGACATCGCATAGTCGAGATACGAGTTGCGCATCTCGGTTTCGATGGAAACGGTCGGCCCGTCATAGGCCGGGCGTTCCGGCAGGTTTTCGTCCATGTTTTCAGGAGTTTCCGGCGTATCGCTCACGTTGGCTGCCCGCTCTTTCTTCTGGGTCTATATATTGTGTTCGCACCCTATCAGAGACCGTATATGGGGCGCAAGCACACAGCCCCCGAAAGCCGGAAACCTGCTGTTCACGCATCGGTAACGCACTGTTTTTGAGGAAATTAACCAATTGCAGCCTAGCATCAATCAGAGGGGGGAAGAATTGGAGGCTAGAGATGGAGACCAGCGAAACCGAGCTGATGCTCAAGGGATACGGGCTGACCACGGCAGAATTCACCTATCACATGCCGGATCACATCCATGTTTTGAATACGTTTGTCTGGCAGCAATACGATCTGGCGCCGGACCACCCGCGGCTGTTTGAGTTCATTGAATTCTGGCAGCGCGAGATCGAGGGGCCGCTGCATTCAGTGCGGTTCAATCACCGCAAGATGATCGGCCCCGGCGAATGGCGTAATGTGGTCGGAGAGTTCCAGATCCACTGACCAGATTCACCGACCAAATCCATTGTTCCGGATCAGCGCCAGGCATAGACCGTGCAGCCGGTGGAGCCGCTGGAGGTGAAGCTACGGCCGTCCGCGGCAAGGCGTCCGCGCCAGGTGACGGTGATGCCGGGAAAATAATCCGTGCCGCTGATCTGCTGGCCGTTCAGGTAGACCTCAGTGTTGGCGTTCTGGCCCAGTGAGTCGCTGAGCCGCCCGTGGTATTTATTGCCGCCTGCATGGGTGTAGTGGACGTTTCCCGTGACCTTGACCACCAGGGCGCAGGTGGCCTTGAACTTCCAGGCGCCTGCCAGCGGCGCAGCGGCCTTTGTTGGTGCAGGTCCCGGGGCGGAGGCAGTTCTGGGCGCAGGTTTGCAGACTTCCCCCGACTTCTGGCGCAGTTCTTCCAGCGCGTGGGCGGTGCCCAGATCATCGGCGCCAAGGGTGCTGTCCGACGCTGCCAGATAGGCAGCAAAGGCGCTGCGGGTGCGGGGGCCGGCAATTCCGTCGGGGCGTCCAGTCTGGCAGCCGATTTCGTTCAGCGCTGCCTGTGTCTCCCGCATCACCGCCTTGGAGTCCGGGATGACCGGAACGTCAGGGGCTTCGGGCGTTTCCCGCGCAGTCGCCTCCGCCTGAGCCTGTTCGGTTTCCAGCCCCTGTCTTAGCTGCATGGCAACTGTGTAGGTATACTCGTCCTCGCGGCCCGTGTAGCGTTCCAGGAAGCTGTCGAGCGCCTGAGGAGTTCCTATCGAACGGGCGACCTCAAAATCTGTCTGCATTGTGCTTGCAGGCAGGGGCGCAGGTTCGGCGGGCAGGGCGGTTTGCGTGAAATAAAACTCCCCCAGCATTTCATCATAATAAGCAGGTACCTGGCGGTGCTGGACGGTCAGCGCCAGATCGCGCACCTCGCGCCGCAGTCCGGCAACCAGCGTGCGCAGCTCCAGCCCCGGTTCGGACAGCAGCGGCAGCAGCGCGCGGGTGAAGACGGAATTCTCTGCGGTGTCGTTCTCGTTCAACCGGTCCAGCGCCAGCTGGCCGGCCCCGGCGGAGAAGATCACGAAGGTGCCTTGTGGGGCCGCAATACGGCCCAAGCCGCGGGTGTTGCCGATGCTGCGGCCTTCGACCAGCTCGAACGGGTTGTTGCGGCAGGCGTCGATGACCACCACGGCAGAGCGGGCGCCGGTCTTGCGGACGCGGTCCAGAAGATCCGACAGGGCAATGGATTCGGATTTCACAAAGTCGCTGCCGCCCGCGCTGGGGGCCGCAATGTCCGTGGGCAGCAGGTAGTTCTCGCCGTCAATCTCCACCCCGTGGCCGGCAAAGAAGACAAAGGCCGCATCGCCGGGTTCCAGCCGGGCTGTGAACTCAGAGATCTTCCGGTTCAGCCCGCGGCGGTCCTGGTCCAGAGCAGTAGTGACGGTGAAACCCAGCTCATTGAGTTTTGTGCCAATGGACTGAGCATCCGCGCGGGCCTTGGCCAGAACGGGAACGTCAGAATAGCTGTTGTTGCCAACGACCAGCGCCATCCGGTTCTGTGCTGATGCCGCGATGGGAATAAGACACAGAAAAAGAGCAAACAGAAAACGCATGGTAGAACCCCGGCAGACAATATGGCGCCATGGTGCCATCCCGCTGCCGTTAGGTCAAAGCGTGTTGCGGTTTCAGGCCGAACAGCTGGCGCCGCCGAGGACGCAGAACTTGGCGCAATGCGGGTGGTTCAGTTGTACAGGGCGCTCTGCCTCTGCCAAGGTCCTGCCCAGCTCAAACTCCGGCGCGTAGGGCAGAAGGGTGCAGGCCAGCACAGAGGGGCTGCCGGCGCCTTTGCGCTTTACGACCATGCGGGAGGAAGCGCACATCACACTGTCCGGCGTCTTGTTCAGAATACCCCAGCACGCGGTCGTGATTTCAGGGACTTCCACGGTTTCGTCCATTTCGGGGAACAGCACGGTCTGGCCCGGGTTATGCGCGTCGATTGCAAAGCCGTGTTCGGCAAACAGCGCAGCATAGCCTGCGCGGGCCTCGGCTTCGCTCTCACCCCAGACGGTGCGGCCTGCCACGGCCATTTCAAAACCGTTGTCCCGCAGCCATTCCATGCCTTCGATGGTCTTGGAAAAACTGCCTGCGCCGCGTTCCTTGTCGTGCAGTTCGGCGCTGTGATGGTCGACCGATATGCGCAGGGTCAGTTTGTCACCGTAGCTTTCACGCAGGGCCAGGAGACCTGTCTTGACCGTCTTGCGCATCATCGGGCGCATGGCATTGGTCAGGATCAGCACCTCATAGCCGCACTCCAGCGCGGCGCGGGCCATTGGGATCATCTCCGGGTTCATGAAGGGCTCGCCGCCGGTGAAGCCGATTTCCCGAATGGGCCAGTTGCGCTCCGCAATCTGGTCTAGGTAGTCCTGCACTTCCGCTTCGGACAGATAGACCAGCGCGTCATTTGTCGGAGAACTGAGGATGTAGCAGTTGCTGCATTCGATGTTGCAAAGGGTGCCGGTATTGAACCAAAGGGTTTCCGGATGGCTGAGCGGCACTGAAGCCCGCTGCTGACCGTCTGCCGTCACAAAGGCGTCTTGGAACTTGCCTAGGTTGGCGGCAGATTTTTGCAGGTCTTTCATGCGGATGTCCTTCGGAGCAGTTCCTTTCGCGGCAAGCTACCTTATACTGGGCGGGAAATGAAAGCGGCCGGGCAGGCACATGACAGGGATGTGAGCGGCGGTGTGCCGCGCCTGCACCGGCGGAGACAGGAAGAACAAGAATGGTTTCGCGTGTGATACCGGTCGACCCTTTTGACCTGGTGATTTTCGGCGGTACGGGCGATCTGGCGCAGCGCAAGATTCTGCCAGCGCTGTTCCGGCGCCATTGCGCCGGTCAGCTGGAGGGGGATGAGCGGATCATCGGTGCCGCGCGCTCCAGCCTGACCAGCGCAGAGTACCGGACCGTTGTGGCCGAAGCGCTGCGCGCGCATGCAGGGCCGAAGGCCTGCGGCGGCGGCACGCTGGAGGCGTTTCTGGAGCGGGTCAGCTATGTGGCGCTGGATGCCCTGGGAGAGCAGGGCTGGCTGGAGCTGAGCCGCCAGCTGCGCCCGGCGGAGGATGTGCCGGTCCGTGTGTTCTATTTCTCGGTCGGACCCGGCCTGTTCGGGCCGCTGGCGGAGCGCTTGCACCGGCATGGGCTGGCCAACGCGGATACGAGGATCGTGGTGGAAAAACCCTTTGGCCGTAATCTGGAAACCGCACGGGAGCTGAACCGGACGCTGGCCAGCCACTTTGACGAGGGTCAGATCTACCGGATCGACCATTACCTGGGCAAGGAGACCGTGCAGAACCTGATGGCCGTCCGCTTCGGCAACATGCTGTTTGAGCCGCTGTGGAACAGCCAGTACGTGGATCACATCCAGATCACCGTGGCGGAGACCGTCGGTGTTGAGGGGCGTGAAGAGTATTATGAGCGCGCGGGCGCCATGCGCGACATGATGCAGAACCACCTGATGCAGCTCCTGTGCCTCATTGCGATGGAGCCTCCTGCGAAATTCGACCCCGATGCGGTGCGGGATGAGAAACTGAAGGTGATCCGGGCGATGGAGCCGGTGGAGCCGCACCATATCGTGCGCGGCCAGTATCAAGCGAGCCTGGACCCGGAGGCGCCGCATCCATCCTACCGCGGGCTGGTCGGCAACCCGCGCAGCACCACCGAAAGCTATGTGGCGCTGAAGGCGCATATCAGCAACTGGCGGTGGGCGGGCACGCCGTTCTACCTGCGCACCGGCAAGCGTCTGGTGAACCGGTCATCCGTCATCAACGTGATGTTCAAGGACGCGCCGCATTCGATCTTCGGCGCTGAGGCCGGGCGGCATGCCAACCACCTGAAGATCCGTCTGCAGCCGAACGAAGGCATCACGCTCAGCGTGACCATCAAGGAGCCAGGGCAGGGCGGGATGCGGCTGATCGATGTGCCGCTGGACATGAGTTTTGCCGAGGCACTTGGGCCAGAGGGCGGCGATCCGCCGGATGCCTATGAACGGCTGATCATGGATGTTGTGCGCGGCAACCAGACGTTGTTTATGAGGGGCGACGAGGTCGAAGCCGCCTGGGCCTGGACCGATCCGGTAATTGAGGGCTGGAAATCCCGCGGCGATGTGCCTAAACCCTACGTTAGCGGTACCACCGGACCGGAGGACGCCAATTTGCTGATGCGCCGCGACGGGCGGGAATGGAGGGGGATCAACCCATGAAGTTCAACGAATATCCTGATCGGGACATGCTGGCGATTGAAGTTGCAAATGAAATCGCCGGGGATCTGAAAACCCATCTGCTTCATCACGACACGGTGTCCTTTGCGGTTGCAGGCGGGACCTCGCCAGGGCTGATCTTTGACGATCTATGCGCCGCGGATATCGAATGGGACCGGGTGCACGTTATGGCAACAGATGAACGATGGGTGCCGCAGGAGCATGCCCGCTCTAACGCGGCGATGATCCGCCAGCGGCTGCTGCAGAGCCGGGCTGCGAGTGCGCAGTTCCTTCCGTTCCATGTTCCGGAGCGGGAACCGGAAGACGTGCTGGCAGAGCTTGAAAGCCTGGTGGCGCCGGAACTGCCGCTGTCTGTGCTGCTGTTGGGCATGGGCGAAGACATGCATACGGCTTCGCTGTTTCCCGGTACTGCCGGAATTGAGGCGGCGCTGGCCGCGGACGCTCCGCCGCTGGCGGTGATGCGGCCGGACAGCCAGCCCGAGGCGCGGATCAGCCTGACGGCCAGGGTGCTGGATAAGGCCATTGCCAAGCATCTGGTGATCTTTGGCGATGCCAAGCGAAAGGCTTTGGAGCAGGCGATGTCGCTGCCGCCGGAAGACGCCCCCATTCAAGCTGTTCTGTCCGAGGCGTCAGTCCATTGGGCGCCTTGAATACTGGAAAGGTAGAAATGTTTACTGCTTTGAAGACGTTGCATTCCAAGCTTTGCAGCGAAGATATTGTTCATTTTTTTGAGAAAGACCCGGGCCGTGCTGATACGTTCAGCGTTCGTTTCGGCGATCTTCTGTTTGATTACTCTAAAACCCTCATAACCGGCGAGGTTCGGGACGTTCTGACGGCTTTGTGCAGCGAACGGGAGGTTTCAGGCCGGCGCGAGGCGATGTTCCGCGGCTGCAAGATCAACGAAACCGAGCAGCGCGCGGTTCTGCACACAGCCCTGCGCGATCCCGACGGAACGGAGCTGCTGGTTGAAGGTGAAGACATCCGGGCGCCCTTGCGCAAGACGCTTGTGCGGATGGAGAAACTGGCCGCCGATGTCCGCTCTGGCGTGATGCAGGGGCCGGGCGGAATGTTCACCGACGTGGTCAACATTGGCATTGGCGGTTCTGATCTGGGGCCTGTGATGGCGACGCTTGCGCTGGCGCCTTACCATGACGGGCCGCGCTGCCATTTTGTCTCCAACGTGGACGGCGCGCATATACACGATATCCTGCAACGGCTTGATCCGGCGACGACCCTGGTGATTGTCGCGTCCAAGACCTTCACCACCATTGAAACCATGACGAATGCGGCAACCGCGCGGCGCTGGGTTGAGGCTGGCGGCGGCGATCCGGCGCAGCAGTTCCTCGCCCTGTCGACCTCCGAGGAGGAAACGGCAGCCTTTGGCATTCCGCGCAATCATGTGTTCGGTTTCGAGGATTGGGTCGGCGGGCGCTATTCGGTCTGGGGCCCGATCGGGCTTAGCCTGATGCTGGCCGTGGGACCGGAAGAATTCCGCGCGTTCCTTGCGGGCGGCAAGGCGATGGATGACCATTTCCGCAGTGCCCCTTGGGCGCAGAACATGCCGGTGATGTTGGCGCTGACCGGCATCTGGCACAATCAGGTCTGCGGATATCCGACCCGCGCCGTGCTGCCCTATGATCAGCGCCTGCGGCGGCTGCCGGCCTATCTGCAGCAGCTGGAGATGGAATCAAACGGCAAATCTGTGGCCATGGACGGCACGTTGCTGCCGTATCCGTCCGGCCCGGTGGTTTGGGGAGAGCCCGGAACCAACGGCCAGCATGCGTTCTATCAGCTGCTGCACCAGGGCACGTCGGTTATTCCTGCCGAGTTTCTGGTAGCAGCCCAAGGGCATGAGCCGGAACTTGCGCATCACCACAAGCTGCTGGTGGCGAACTGCCTGGCCCAGTCTGAGGCGCTGATGCTGGGCCGCAGCCTGGAGGAAGCCTGCGCGCTGATGCGGGCCAAGGGCTTTGAGGGCGCCGAGCTGGAACGCCAGGCGCGGCACCGGGTGTTCCCGGGCAACCGGCCCTCAACCACACTGGTCTATCCCAAGCTGACGCCGCATGTGCTGGGTCAGATCATTGCCCTTTATGAGCACCGGGTGTTTGTCGAGGGTGTGATCCTTGGCATCAACTCCTTTGATCAATGGGGGGTGGAGCTTGGCAAGGAATTGGCCAACACGCTGGCTCCGCTGCTGGCAGGGGAGAAGAGCGCAGACGGCAAAGACGGGTCAACCCGCGCTTTGCTCGACTATGTGCGCAGCGCCAGCGGGTAATCCCGGTTTTATGTGGCGGCGGGGCGGCAACGCCCCGCGCGGCTATGATCAGGGCAGCGTGACGCTGCTGGTGATTGTGTTGACAAAGTTTCCGCTTGCCGGATCAGTGAGGGAGGAAAACTTACCGCCTCCCTCAGCTGCTGCCCAGGGGCCGGTTCCGCCGCTCAGCTTCCAGCTGCCGGTCAGAGCGCCGGAGGCATCCATGCCCTCGGCGTGCCAATGCAGCACGACCTTATCGCCGGCCTTGTCGGTGAAGGCACAGATGCCGCCGCCGGTCACTCCGGCTGGTGCGGCTTCAACCGCTCCGAAACAGGGGCCCGCGGCACCGTTCATAGGATGACCGGGATCCTCCATTTCGACATTCTCATAGGTGCTGCTGGTCTGGATCACCATGTGGCCGTCAGCAATCTCGGTGGGGGAGTTGCTTGCGGTGCCTGTTCCGGTGCCGCCTTGTTCCCAGGTTGTGCCTGCACCTGCGGTTCCGGCGCTGACGGCGCACAGGAGTGCGGCGGTAAAAAAGTGGCGTGTCATACTGGTACCCTCCCAAACTAACAGCCCGGACCACGCGGGCGTGCGGCGCCAGTTTAGCACAAACAGCCTTCTGATGCTTGACCAGCGGCGTCAAAGGGATGCGCCGTTAGCGTGCTCGTCAAGGGTTTGAAAATTATGGAAGGCTGGAGCGGGTAGCGGGAATCGAACCCGCGCCTTAAGCTTGGGAAGCTCGCATGATACCATTTCACCATACCCGCTCGTGAGGGCAGGAGTATGCTGCGGCGCCGGTAAGGTCAAGGGCGCCGCAGCGGAATTTTCAGCTCTACAGGATCAGCCGCGGCGGCGTCTGCGGCGGCCGCCGCCCGCGCCGTCGCCATCACCGCCGCCGGTGTTGAAATTCACCTGCGGAAGGGTGACCACGGTTTCCAGGATCGGGAAGGGTTCCGCCGAGTTCGGGATCGCCGAGGCGTTCACGAAATGCTCCTGGAAGCGGGGTTCGACGGCGGTTTCGATCTTCTCGATCCGGCGCACGGTTTCCTCGATCTCGCCGCGCGCTTCGGTGTTCAGAAGCGCGATGCGGGCGCCGGTGCCTGCGGCGTTGCCGGCCGAGGTGACCTTCTCCAGCACGCAATCGGGTATCATGCCCAGAACCATGGCGTGCTTGGCAGAAATATGCGCGCCAAAGGCGCCGGCCAGCACCACGCGGTCCACGGTGTCGACGCCGAACTTGTCCATCAGCAGGCGGGCGCCGGAATAGAGCGCGGCCTTGGCCATCTGGATGGCGCGGATGTCCGGGTTGGTGACGGTGATGGTCGGGCCGCCACCGGCGGAGCCATCCCACAGCATGTAGGCGTTGGTACGCCCGTCCTGGATGCAGCGGGCAGAGCCGGTCTGCTCAGCGGAGCCGATCAGGCCGGAGGCATCCAGCACGCCTGCCAGGCGCATTTCGGCAATCGCTTCGATGATGCCGGAACCGCAGATGCCGGTGATCCCGGTGGTCGCAATGGATTCGGAGAAACCGTCCTCGTCCGACCAGACGTCGGAACCGATCACCCGGAAGCGCGGCTCCTTGGTTTGCGGATTGATCTCAACCCGTTCGATGGCGCCTGGCGCGGCGCGCTGGCCGCTGGAGATCTGGGCGCCCTCAAACGCCGGACCGGTGGGGGAGGAGCAGGCGAGAACCTTCTCCTTGTTGCCCAGCAGGATCTCGGCGTTGGTGCCTACATCCACGACCAGCACAAGGTCCTCGGATTTGTCGGGGGCTTCGGACAGCGCAACGGCCGCAGCATCGGCGCCGACGTGCCCGGCGATGCAGGGCAGCAGGTAAACACGGGCGGCCGGGTGGATGTTCAAATCCAGCTCCACCGCGCGCAGCGCCAGTGCGTTGGAGGTTGCCAGCGCAAAGGGCGCCTGACCCAGCTCAAACGGGTCGATGCCCAGGAACAGATGGTGCATCACCGGGTTGCAGACAAAGACCGCATCCACAATCAGCGCCTTGTCGATCTCTGCCTCAGCTGCGATCTGGGTGAAAAGCGCGTTCATGCCCTCGCGCACCGCGCGGGTCATCTCCTGGTCGCCGCCCTTGTTCATCATCGAATAAGAAACGCGGCTCATCAGGTCTTCGCCAAAGCGGATCTGCGGGTTCATGATCCCGGAGGAGGCCACGACCTCACCGGTTTTCAGGTCACACAGGTGGGCAGCGATGGTGGTCGAGCCAAGGTCAACCGCCAGACCATAGATCGAGCCCTCGTAAAAGCCGGGCCAGATGTGCATGATCTTGGGCGGGTGGTTCTCATCGCCCAGATGCACGGCAACGGTCACCTTCCAGCCGCCTTTGCGCAGGGCGGGCTGCAGCACGTTCAGGATATGCAGGTCGGTTTTGACACCCTTCAGGTCCCATTGGGCGTCCAGCGCCTCGATCAGCCGCTCCATGTCGCCGGTGGGCTTGTGCATGTCGGGCTCTTCCACCTCGACATAGTACAGCCGGGTGGAGGGGTTCATGGTGATATCGCGGGCCTCGGCGCGCTTGCGCACCACCTGGCGGTGGACCTGGCTTTCGGGCGGCACGTCGATCACGATATCGCCTTGCACGGTGGCCTGGCAGCCCAGGCGGCGGCCGTCGATCAGGCCGCGCTTGTCCTTGTAGCGCTGCTC
>JABXIA010000324.1 GCA_013373325.1 Paracoccaceae bacterium | reverse complement strand
GCCAGGCGCCACCGGATTGCCGGTGCCGGGGGTGACGATCTCGACGATCACATGCTCGTCAACGATCATTCCCTCCATCGCCGGGCTTTCATAGGCGATATTGCCCAGATCGGCAGTTGCGTAGCACTGCAGGCAGGAAATCCCGCGGTCGGCATACTCCTGACGCAAGCTGGGAAACAGCGCGCCGCCACCCACCGCAGCCTTGGAGAACATCAGCTCCACGCCCATGGCATCCGCCTTGTCCAGGATCACCTTCAGATAATCCGGTGTCCCGGCGTAAGCGGTGGCACCCACATCATGCGCAGCTGTGACCTGCAGCTCTGTCTGGCCGGTTCCTGCCGGCAGCACCGCTGCGCCAACCGCACGTGCCCCGTTTTCAAAGATCATGCCGGCAGGCGTCAGGTGATAGCCAAAGCAGTTCTGCACCACATCACCCTGGCCGATACCAGCCGCATTCAGGAACCGCCCCATACGCCACCAGTCGCCGTCCACTCCGCCCGGCTCATAAATCGGGCCCGGGCTCTGGAAGATATGGGCAAAGCCGGTCGCGGGCTTAACGGTGAAACCGCCAAAGGGCGGATGCGCGGCTTGGGCGCGGCTCAGTTCGGATTTTCGCAGCACCGGCAATGAAGCCAGCGCCTCTGCCGAGGTCATCGCAGCCGGGTCCACCCCGTCCAGCATCCCGGCATAGCCAGGCGCGGATTTGGCGCGGGCGATCTGCTCCGGCAGCGCCTTGGCCAGGCCAGCTGCGCGTTCGTCACTGCTGCGGGTCTCAAGCGTATCAAAAAAGCTCATCACTTCGTCTCCCCGCATCAGCTCAGCCACCTCTTGCGGCGGCGGTAGGACCGCACGTCGCGGAAGCTCTTGCGCCCTTCGTCCGACATGCCAAGGTAGAATTCCTTCACGTCCGGGTTCTCCCGCAGCTCTGCCGCAGGCCCGTCCATCACCACCCGGCCCGATTCCAGGATGTAGCCGTAATGGGCATAGCGCAGGGCAACGTTGGTGTTCTGCTCCGCCAGCAGGAAGGTCACCCCCTCCTGCTCATTGATCGACTTCACGATCTCGAAAATCTGCTCCACCAGCTGCGGGGCTAGACCCATGGAAGGTTCATCCAGCAGGATCGTCTCCGGCCGCGACATCAGCGCGCGCCCCATCGCCACCATCTGCTGCTCGCCCCCAGAGGTATAGCCGGCCTGTGATTTGCGGCGTTCCTTCAAGCGCGGGAAATAATGATAGACCATCTCCAGGTCTTTCTGGATATCCGCCCCGCTGTCGCGGCGGGTATAGGCCCCGGTCAGCAGGTTCTCTTCCACCGTCAGGTGCTCAAAGCAGTGGCGGCCCTCCATCACCTGAATGACGCCTTTTTTCACCAGCTCCGCCGGGTCCTGCTCATGCACATGTGCGCCACGGTACTTGATCGAACCCTTGGTGACCTCGCCGCGCTCCGAATGCAGCAGGTTCGATATCGCCTTCAGCGTCGTGGTCTTGCCAGCCCCGTTGCCGCCCAAAAGCGCCGTGATGCCGCCCTTGGGCACATTCAGGCTCACGCCCTTCAGAACGAGGATCACGTGATTGTAGATCACCTCGATATTGTTGACCTCCAGCAGGGTCTCGGCCTGCACATCGGAAGTATCGGCGGCGGTGTTCGCTGCATCCAGCATCAAAGCGTGTCCTCATACCTGTCCCGGTTCTTGTCCGGGACCCTGTTTGCATGGTGCGGCGGCTCCCCGCCGCACCGGTTGCGTCCGGCCCCGCCAAGGCAAGGCCGGTGAGAGCCCTTTACTTGCAGCCGGGCTCGATGTTGTTTTCAGAGGCGTAGGCCGCCGAGTCCTCTTCGATCAGCTTGCCGATCACTTCGGTATCGGACGGTTTGAAGTCCGAGATCAGCGACCAGGTCTTGCTCTCTGCATCCCACTGGGTCACACCCACCAGGCCGGGGCCGCCGTGGTTTTCGCAGGAGACATTGAAGCTCGGGCCGAAGTTCGGCATCCCCAGCGCTTCCATCTTCGCCTCGTCGATCACCAGCGCTTCCATGCCGTCGCGCATCATCGCCGGGGTGATTTCCGCAGTGCCGTGGATTTCCTGCGCGGTCTTGGCGGCCTCTGCTGCCAGCATCGCTGCGTACATGCCGCGGTTATACAGAACGTTGCCAACCTGATCGCCGGCACCTGCGGCCTTGCCCGCATCGACGACATACTTCTGGATGTCGTCAAACACCGGGAAGTCGCGGCCCACGTTGTGGAAGGTCACCGCCTTGTAGCCGTCGGCCTTGTCACCTGCCGGCATCACGTCATGCTCGGCACCGGACCACCACACGCCGATGAAGTTCTCCATCGGGAAGCGGATGTTGGCAGCTTCCTGGATTGCCACCTGGTTCATCACGCCCCAGCCCCACATCACCACATAATCGGGACGGTCACGGCGGATCTGCAGCCACTGCGACTTCTGCTCCTGGCCCGGGTGATCCACCGGCAGCGCAACCAGTTCGAAGCCATGCTTCTTGGACAGTTCCTCAAGGGTCCGGATCGGCTCCTTGCCATAGGCGGAGTTGTGATAGACCAGCGCAATCTTCTTGCCGCTGATGTCGCCGCCATTGGCTTCCAGCAGGTAGTTCACCACGCCCGACGCGCCGTTCCAGTAGTTGGCCGGATAGTTGAACACATGGCTGAACACTTCACCGTTCGCAGCCGAGGTGCGGCCATAGCCCATGGTGTGCAGCGGGATGTTGTCCGCAGTCACCTTGGGGATCAGCTGATAGGTGATGCCGGTGGACAGCGGCTGATAGATCAGCGCGCCCTGGCCCTTGGTCGACTCATAGCATTCCACACCCTTCTCGGTGTTATAGCCGGTCTCGCATTCCACCACCTTGGCCTTGACACCGCCGATGCCGCCGTCGCGCTCATTGAGCAGGGTGAAATAATCGTTGTAGCCGTCCGAGAACGGGATGCCGCCCGCCGCATAAGGCCCGGTCCGGTAGCTGAGATCCGGGAACACCAGGTCCGCCATTGCCGGGCCGGCTGCCATCGCGGCGCCCAGCGCCAGTGTGGTCAGTGTCTTTTTCATCGGCTTAAATCCTCCCTTTGGTCTTATCCGATGGTTTCCAAAAACGGGGGTGGTCTTGCTTTTCTCCCCGCCAGTTCTTAGGCCGTGCCCGCATCAGTGCGGGAAGGGCCACAGTCTCAGTTTCTCCTTGGCGACGCGCCACAGCTGCGCCATGCCGTGCGGTTCCGCGATCAGGAAGACGATGATCAGCGCCCCCACGATCACCAGCTGGAAATGCGCCACGATGTCCGTGGGCCAGCCCATCAGGTCAACGCCCACCACCTTCAGCACCACCGGCAGCAGCACCAGGAAGGCAGCACCTGCAAAGGAGCCGAAGATCGACCCCAGCCCGCCCAGGATCACCATGAACAGCACCAGGAACGATTTCTGGATGCCAAAGGCCTCGCCGACCTCGACCGCGCCCAAGTAGACCGCAAAGAACAGCGCACCGGAGATGCCGATGAAGAAGCCGGAGACAGCAAAGGCTGTCAGTTTCGCCTTCAGCGGGTTCACCCCGATGATTTCGGCAGCGATGTCCATGTCGCGGATCGCCATCCAGGTCCGGCCCACGGTGCCGCGGGTCAGATTGCGGGCAATCAGCGCGCAGACAGCCAGGAAGATCAGGCAGAACAGATAGGTGGCCCAGGCCGGCGCGTTGGGGCCGGTGATGATGATGCCAAAGGTATCACGCTCCGGCGCGTTGATCTGGCCCGAGGCGGAATAGTTGTAGAACCACGGCACCCGGTTGAACAGCCACACCAGGAAGAACTGCGCCGCCAGCGTCGCCACCGCCAGGTAAAAGCCCTTGATGCGCAGGGACGGCAGGCCGAACAGCACACAGACAAACGCGGTGATGCCGCCCGCCAGGATCACATGGATGAACATGCTGACCTCCGGGAAGGCGGTCATCAGCTTGTAGCAGGCATAGGCGCCCACGGCCATGAACCCGCCGGTGCCAAGGCTGACCTGCCCGCAATAGCCGACCAGGATGTTCAGCCCGATCGCCGCGATCGAATAGATCAGGAACGGCAGCAGGATCGCATTGGCCCAGTAGTCATTGATCAGGAAGGGGATGAGGCCAAAGGCCACCGCCAGCACCACATAATACCGGTAGCGGTCGAACTTGATCGGAAACGTCTGGCTGTCATCGGCATAGGAGACTTTGAAATCCCCGGCTTCACGGTAGAACATGTCTCAGATGCTCCCTTTCTTTTGCGCTTTGGCACTCCTGCCTGCGCGGATACTGATTTCTGTTTCGGCGGCGTTCATTCGATCTGCCCCCACTGGGCCTGCGCCGCGTCGCGCTGATCGCGCGTCATCCGGTTCGAAGGTCTGGCATAGCCGCTGCGCTCGCTGCCGCGCACCAGCCGCAAATAGGCGATGATCCCTGTGATCAGCCCGGCGGAGGCCAAGAGCGCCGCCGTCACCACCTGGGTTTCGCTGTAGCTTTCCGCGGTCAGCGCCAGGTAGCCGAAGGCCCAGAAACCGGCCCAGGCAATGACGTTGATCACGGCGATCAGCTTGGTCATGCCGCACCCTCGGCATTAACCACTTTGTCAGATTTCCGGGCTTGGACACATTTTGCCCACTTCTTTGTGGAACCCTGCGCTTGGGTAGAGTGAGTGGAACCAATGACCGTGATTTTAGAGGAAATCCGGCGGCTGGAGGCCGCACGGAAGAAGGGCGACATATCCGAGGCCGAATTTGCCAAGGCCAAGGGCCGGCTGCTGGAAACGGTGGAGGATGCAACCGTGCTGCCGCCCTTTGAGTTTGAACCGCCGCGGCGGCAGGCTGCCAACACTGGGCCCGGGCCCTGGGGAACGGTGCTGATCGGGCTCTTGATGGCCGCGCTGCTGACCTTCGTGGCCGGGCAGTTGATCGGCAACATCACCATCGCCTTCACCCTGGTCGCCACGGTCTGCGCCGCCATCGTCATCGCCGCCTTCCGCAAGCTCGAAGGCTGACCGGGCCGGGAACAGATCATATGAGCCTCACACCCGTTCAATGATCTTCTCCCCGAACAACCCTTGCGGACGGAACACCAGGAACAGGAGCGCCAGCACATAGGCAAACCAGTTTTCGGTTGCGCCGCCCACCAGCGGGCCGACAGCGAATTCGAACAGCTTCTCGCCCACACCGATGATCAGCCCGCCAACGATGGCGCCGGGGATCGAGGTGAAGCCGCCCAGCATCAGAACCGGCAGCGCCTTCAGCGCGATCAGCGACAGCGAGAACTGCACGCCGGACTTGGTGCCCCAGACGATGCCCGCGACCAGCGCGACGAAACCTGCGACCGACCACACAAGAACCCAGATGAAGTTCAGGGAAATGCCGACCGACAGTGCCGCCTGGTGGTCATCCGCCACCGCGCGCATTGCCCGGCCCTGCTTGGTGTATTGGCTGAAGGCAACCAGGCCCGCCACCAAGAGCGCCGCGATCACCGTCGCCACGATATCCAGATTGTCGATGAAGAAGCCGTAGCCGAAGATGTTGAAGGTGGTCTCGTCGATCCACAGGTTGATGCCCTGCGGCAGGCCGACATCCAGCGTCTTGATCTCAGAGCCCCACATCAGGTCGGCGACGCCTTCCAGGAAGTAGGCCAGACCAATGGTGGCCATGAACAGGATGATCGGTTCCTGCCCGACCAGATGCTTCATCACCAGCACCTGCACCAGCCAGGCCAGCAGCACCATCACCGCGACCGTCAGCGCGATTGCCACGACGCCCGGAACATTCCATCCGAAGTGGGTGACATGGCCGCCAAAGACCGCGTTAATCAGATGCGAAAACGGCACCTGCCCCTGCATGATCCCCACCAGCGTCATCGCCGCAAACAGCGCCAGAACGCCCTGGGCATAGTTGAAGATGCCGGAGGCCTTGTAGATCAGGACAAACCCCAGCGCGACCAGCGCATAGAGAACGCCCGCCATAAGGCCGTTCAGCGTGACTTCCATCGCAAAGACAAGTTGTTCGGGCATTAGAGGCTCTCCTCGGAATTCTGCGCTGCGCCGGTGCACATGAGGTGCACAGGGGGTGTACGGATGTCACCCTGCCAGGGCCGGGTCTTGCTGCGCTGCGGCTCAGTCATGGCTGACCCCCAGGTAAGCGTCGATCACATCCTGGTTATTGCGCACCTCATCCGGTGTGCCGTCACCGATCTTTTTGCCGTAATCCATCACCACGACCCGGTCGCTGAGGTCCATCACCACGCCCATGTCGTGCTCGATTAGGGCGATGGTGGTGCCGAATTCATCGTTCACATCCAGGATGAAGCGGGACATGTCCTCCTTCTCCTCGACGTTCATGCCGGCCATCGGCTCATCCAGCAGCAGCAGCTTCGGCTCCGCCGCCAGCGCGCGCGCCAGCTCGACCCGCTTCTTCAGGCCGTAGGGCAGCCGCGCCACCGGTGTCTTGCGGATGTGCTGGATCTCCAGAAAGTCGATGATTTTCTCAACCACTTCCCGGTTCTCGGTTTCTTCGGCCTCTGCCTTGCCTTTCCACAGTGCCTGCGAAAACAGGCCTGTTTTCATATAGTTGAGCCGCCCGGTCATGACGTTATCCAGAACGCTCATGCCTTCGAAAAGGGCGATGTTCTGGAAGGTTCGGGCGATGCCCTGGCGTGCGACCTCATAGGGGCGCATCGGCGGGCGCTTCTTGCCGTGAAACAGCACCTCGCCTTCCTGCGGCACATAGAAACCGGAGATCACGTTCAGCATCGAGGACTTGCCGGCGCCATTCGGGCCGATGATCGCGCGGATTTCGCCCTCACGGATGTCAAAGGAAATGTCCTTGATCGCCACCACGCCGCCGAACCGCAGGGTGATGTTTTTCATCTCCATCACGACGCCGCCGATGGTGCGGCCGTCTTCCGTGACGTAGCTCTCGGAATTATCAAGCATAACAACGGCCTCCATTTTTTTGCCACATAGAAATTTTAAGATTTCCATGCGATACTTGTGGGAAACGAGCAGCAAGGAGATCGAAGTTATGTTCGGCGAACTTGAGCATTCCTGCCTTCTGAAGATGGCACTTGAATGCAAGCAGATGGGCCTCAGCCAATCCGAAAGCCTGG
>JABXIA010000218.1 GCA_013373325.1 Paracoccaceae bacterium | reverse complement strand
GGTGCCACGCCCAACGGGAGCGGATCTGTCCAAAGATCCGGCAACGGGCGGGAGCCGCCCGCCCAGTCTGCCCAGACAGCAGCAGGCTGCGACTTTCTGACTGTTTCAGTCGGAAATATATTGCATCTGCTGACAGATGCTTTAATCGACTCTTTCAGTCGGAAATCTGATCTAACTAAGAACGGGACATCCAATGCTGAAAGCCACAACCGTACTGGCCGGCGCGCTGACCGCTGCCATTGCCACCACTGCTGCTGCTGAGGGCGAGCTGAACATCTACTCCTCGCGCCACTATGACACCGACGAGCAGCTCTATTCGGATTTCGAACAGGCCACCGGCATCACCATCAACCGCATCGAAGGCAACGCCGATGAGCTGATCGCCCGGATGAACGCCGAAGGCGAAAACTCACCCGCTGACATCCTGATCACCGTCGACACTTCCCGCCTGACCCGCGCCAAGGAAGCCGGTGTGCTGCAAAGCATCGACAGCGACGTGCTGGAAACCCGCGTCCCGGCCTACCTGCAGGATGACGACAATCAGTGGTTCGGCTTCAGCCAGCGCGCCCGCATCATCTTCTTCGACAAGGACGGGGTGGCCAACCCGCCGCAGACCTACCTGGATCTGGCCGATCCCGCCTACAAGGGCCAGGTTTGCATCCGCTCTTCCAAGAACACCTATAACCAGACCCTGCTGGCCTCCATTATCACCCACCATGGAGCCGAGAAGGCACGTGAATGGGCCGATGGCGTGGTCGCCAACATGGCCCGCGATCCGCAGGGCGGCGACACCGACCAGATTCGCGGCCTGGTCTCCGGTGAATGCGGTATCGCCGTTGCCAACAGCTATTACTTCGCCCGCTCGATCCGCAAGGAGGTCAAGGGCGTGACAGAGAACCGTGATCAAATCGGCTGGCTGTTCCCCTCCCAGAACACTGAAGGCGCGCATATGAACCTGTCGGGAGGCGGCGTGGCCCTGCATGCCCCGAACAAGGAGAACGCGATCAAGTTCCTGGAATACCTCTCCAGCGATTCCGCACAGGCGTATTTCTCGGCCGGCAATGACGAATACCCGGCTGTTTCCGGCGTCGGTCTGGCCCCGTCGATCGCGGCGCTTGGCCACTTCAAGCCGGATGACGTGAACCTGTCTGAGGTCGCCAAGAACCTTCCCGAGGCGCAAAAGATCTTCAACGACGCCGGCTGGAAGTAAACTCCGGCTACATTCCGGCAAAAAGGCGCGGCAGCCGCCGCGCCTTTTTGCGCCTTCACGTTCCCGAAATGCAACAAAATGCGGCTCTGCGATGCCAAGCAGCGCAACACATCGCTTTGACTAGACCCATGGACACCGGCACCCTATAGCTCCCCACAACTGAATGAAGGGGGGACTCATGCAGTTGCAGGCACACTGCGCCCATGAGGCGTTTTTACAATGAACAGGCTGCCGGTAACGATTGTCAGCGGCTATCTGGGCGCGGGCAAGACC
The DNA here is from genome assembly GCA_013373325.1 of Paracoccaceae bacterium. Lineage (GTDB taxonomy): Bacteria > Pseudomonadota > Alphaproteobacteria > Rhodobacterales > Rhodobacteraceae > Leisingera. The sequence goes on along the minus strand of JABXIA010000218.1, from coordinate 3,133 downwards.
ACTCTGATCAACCGCCTTCTAGCGGAAGACCACGGACTGAAACTGGCGGTGATCGTCAACGATTTCGGCGCCGTCAACATTGATGACGCCCTGATCCAGGACACCGGTGGCGGCAAGATTGCCCTGACCAACGGCTGTGTCTGCTGCACCATGGGCGATGACCTTTCCCTGGCTCTGCGCGAAGTTCTGAACAGGGCAGAGCGCCCGGACCACCTGGTGATCGAAGCCAGCGGCATCTCCGACCCGGTTGCTATTGCCAATTCGGTCCTGAATGAAAGCGGCGTCAGCTACGGCGGCATCGTCTCTCTGGTGGATGCGGGCAACGCTGCAACCCTGCTGAACGACCCGCTGGTGGCCCCTCAGGCAGAACAGCAGATCCGCGCCGCAGACCTGGTGATTGCGACAAGATGCGACGAGCTTTCGGCAGAGCTTTCGGCGCTTCTGGCCAAGGCCGGCGCACACACCCCCACGGTGCTAAACGGCTCACCCGTGGCAGAGCTTCTGTTTGACGTGGTGCCCCTGCCCAAGGGCCGTGCGGTGGCGGCGCACCCCGCCTATACCACCTGGCAGCACCGCAGCGGCACCGTGCTGGACCGCCGCGCGCTGGGGGACAAGCTGGTAGAGCGGCCTGCCGGGCTTTACCGGATGAAGGGCTTTGTGCTGACCACCGGCGGCGCCTATGAGCTGCATGTGGTGGGCCGCCACGTTGAGGCCAAACGCTGTGAGGCGGAGGAAACGATTTTGGTCGGCCTTGGTCCTGCAGACCGGATTTCCCGCGAAGAAATTGAGGCCTGGTGGGCGGCATAGGCCGCCCCAAGCCGCCGCACTCTACCGCCGCCGTCCGACCTGGCGGCAGATCAGGATCACCGGCAGCAGCCCTACTGCCATGATCACCAGCGACGGCACCGCCGCTCCTTCCAACCGCTCGTCCGCTGCGAGCCTGTGCGCTTGCACTGCCAGCGTATCGAAATTGAACGGCCGCATGATCAGGGTCGCGGGCAGCTCCTTCATCACATCGACAAAGACAATCAGCAGCGCTGTCAGCAGGCTGGGTGTCAGTATAGGCAGATGCACCCGCCGCAACATCCCCATAGGCCCCTGCCCCAGCGACCGCGCCGCCGCATCCATGTTAGAATGCATCGTCGCCTGGCCGCCCTCATAGGCCCCCAATGCGGCCGCCATGAACCGCACCCCATAGGCCGCGACCAGCAGCCAGATGGAGCCTGTCACCAGCAATCCGGTGCGAATCCCGAAGACCTCCCGCATCCAGGCGTCCAGCGCGTTGTCAAAGGCAGCGAAAGGTACGATAAGCCCCACCGCAATCACCCCGCCCGGCACCGCATAGCCCAGCCGTGCAAAGTAGGCCGCAGCAGCAGACATCCGGCCGGGCCGCAGCCGCTGGTAAAAGCCGAGGCACACCGCCGCCGCCACAGTCAGCACTGCTGCCGCCGTGGCCAGGGTGATCGAATTGGTTGTGAAATCGATGTAGCGGCGGCTGAACAGGTTCTGCTCGGAGTCAAAGCTCATCGCAATCAGCACCGCCACCGGTAGCAGGAAACCCAGCACCACCGGCACCGCGCAGAAGAAGACCGCCACTGCCGCTTTGATGCCGCCCAGTTCGGACGGCGCCATCTGGTTGTGATGCTTGCCCGCGTGATGGTATTTCGCCCGGCCGCGCGTCGCCCGCTCCACCACCGCCAGCGTCAGGGCAAAGCCCAAAAGGCACAGCGCCAGCTGCGCCGCACCGCCGCGGTCGCCCAGCGAGAACCAGCTGGTGTAGATGCCGGTGGCAAAGGTCTGCACCCCAAAGTAAGACACCGTGCCAAAATCCGCGATGGTCTCCATCACTGCCAGAAGCACACCCGAAGCGATGGCCGGCCGCGCCATTGGCAGGCTGACCAGCCAGAACGCCTGCCAGGAGTTCTTGCCCAGCGCCCGTGCCGCCAGAAAGGCGCCTGCGCTCTGCTGCATGAAGGCCGCCCGCGCCAGCAGGTAGACATAGGGGTACAGCACCAGCACCAGCATCGCCGCCGCCCCGCCGGTGGAGCGGATTTCAGGGAACCAGTAATCCCGCGGCCCCCAGCCCGTGACCTCACGCAAGGTGGACTGAACGATGCCGGGATGATCCAGGATATGGGTGTAGGCATAGGCCAGCACGTAGGCCGGAAAGGCCAGCGGCAGTACCAGCGCCACCTCCAGCAGCCGGCCACCGGGGAACCGCGTCATCGTCACCAGCCAGGCCGCGCCGGTTCCAATTGAAAACGTGCCAAGCGCCACCAGTGCCACCAGCACCAGTGTTGTCAGCGAATATCCCGGCAGCACGGTCCCGGCCAGATGGCGGACGGTCTCAGTGCCGCCGAACGCTGCGGCCAGCGCCACTGCAACCATCGGCAACAGACAGGAAAGCGCCACCACCCAGGCCAGCACAGCAAAAACACCGCCTCCGGCCTTGCCGCTGCGGCGGCGCCCGTGCGGCGCGTATTCTATAGGATCATTGGCAGCGGTCATTTACGGCGGTCTTGGGTCCGGCAGAAGTCTCTCGGCACTCTATTTCGACTATTCCAGTCAGAAATTCCAGCCGGAAAGCGCGGCCCTGCTCTGTGGTCTCTCAAAACAGAAAACGGGCGCCTGCATCCGGCGCCCGCATTTGCCTGCAAATGAGACGGCTCAATCGTAGGTCCGCTGATCCTCGATCACCAGCCCGTCCTTGGGCAGCGCATCCGGTGCCACCACCTCGACCTTGCCCTTGAGCTTCAGAACCTCGGCCACCGACCGGGCAAAGGCCGCCTCGTCACCGCCCTTGGCTTCGATCTGCACGGTCATCGCGTCCATCTCGCCATCACGGCTGGCAATCACCCGCGCCTTGACGATCTCGTCGTGTTTTTCGACCAGCGCGGCCACCTGCTCGGGGCGCACGAACATGCCCTTGATTTTGGTGGTCTGATCGGCGCGGCCCATCCAGCCCTTGATCCGCATATTGGTGCGGCCGCAGGGAGAGACACCTGGCATCACTGCCGACAGGTCGCCGGTAGCAAAGCGGATCAGCGGGTAATCGGGATTGAGCGTGGTCACGACAACCTCGCCCACCTCGCCAGGCGCCACCGGATTGCCGGTGCCGGGGGTGACGATCTCG
>JABXIA010000220.1 GCA_013373325.1 Paracoccaceae bacterium | reverse complement strand
GTTGGTGACGTGCGGAATGACCTGGATGGTCTTGCCGAGGTAGTCGCCGCGGCGCTCCTTCTCCAGCACGTTGGTGTAGATGCGGCCCGAGGAGATCGAGTCGGTCTTGCGCGCCGGAACACCTGTGAAGCGTTCGTAATGGCCGAGGTCGAGGTCGGTCTCGGCGCCGTCGTCGGTCACGAACACTTCGCCGTGCTCGAACGGGCTCATGGTGCCCGGATCGACGTTCAGATAGGGGTCCAGCTTGCGCAGCCGGACCGAGTAGCCCCGCGCCTGCAGAAGGGCGCCCAGTGCAGCGGATGCCAGGCCTTTGCCCAGGGATGAAACAACACCGCCAGTGATGAAGATAAAACGCGCCATATGTGTTCGGCTGCCCCCGTGAGAAGTCAGAATTCAGCTGCCCGGCGGTGATTGGAATCAGTCCAAAAACCGCAGCATCACGGGACTTCATATATAAAGGATTCGCACGAAATGCGCAAGGGAACCGCAAGATGCTGTTGCGGCTCCTAAAACCCTCTCAAGGTGTAGTGGATCAGTCTGCGCTGGGAACCAGCGGAGCGTTGTCGCCTTCGGCGGGCGGCAGAAGATCGCTGCCCAGTGCCGGAACTGCAGGCGCCTCGCCGCTGTCCTCGGTTTGCGGCACGCCGATGCGGTCCGCAACAGAAGAGCCTGCGGATTTCTGCGCCGCCATGATGGTCAGGGTGATCGAGGTGCAGATGAAGGCGATGGCCAGGAGCCAGGTGATCTTGCCGAGCGCGGTTGCCGCCGCGCGGCCGGAGATCGCGCCGCCGCCGCCGCCTCCCATGCCCAGGCCGCCGCCTTCGGAGCGCTGCAACAGCACAACAGCGATCAGGCCGAGAGCCAGAAGAAGATGGATGATCAGAACAACGTTTTCCATGGGTCCCTGCGGCGGTTGGCTAAGTACCGGGCGGTAAATAGGCAAGATTGCCCGGGGGGGCAAGGGCGGAGTTGGCCTGCAGCCGAGAACAGCGCCGCCGGTTCACGCAACGTGATTGTTTGCATCAGGAAACGTGACTGGACAGGGCCGCCCGCAGCGGCGCAGCATAGGCGTATGCCACATGACCATCCTGACCACCCGCACGCCCTTTTGCCGCCCGATCCTGCCCTGCGGGTAAAGGCGCTGGAGACGATTCTGACCGAGAAGGGCCTGATCGACCCCGCCGCGCTGGAGGAGATCATTGACACCTATCAGAACAGGATCGGCCCGCAGAACGGCGCTCGGGTGGTGGCCCGCGCCTGGAGCGATCCGGACTTCAGGGCGGCGCTGCTGGCCGATGCGGATCCGGTGCTGGCAGACCTCGGCTATTACGGCCGCCAGGGTGAGCATATGGTGGTGGTGGAGAACACGCTCCAGCAGCACAATATGGTCGTCTGCACCTTATGCAGCTGCTACCCGTGGCCTTTGCTGGGTATTCCGCCGGGCTGGTACAAATCCGATGCCTACCGCGCCCGCGCGGTGCGCGAGCCGCGCAAGGTTCTGGCGGAATTCGGGGTGACGCTGCCTCCGGAGACCGCGGTTCGGGTCTGGGATTCGACCGCCGAGGTCCGTTACTTGGTGCTGCCGATGCGGCCCGAAGGCACAGAAAGCCTTGGGGAGGATCAACTGGCGGCGCTGGTCACCCGTGACAGTATGATCGGCACGGGATTGGCGAAGGTGCCGTCATGACCCGGGTGCATGACATGGGCGGGCGATTCGGTGACGGCCCGGTTAGCCCCGAGGGTGAGGACGCACCGGTCTTTGCCGAGGACTGGCACGCGCGCGCGCTGGCGGTGACGCTGGCCTGCGGGGCGCTGGGACAATGGAACATCGACACCTCGCGCCATGCCCGTGAGCGGCTGTCGCCCAAGGACTACACGCGGTTTTCCTACTATGAGAAGTGGATCTCGGGACTTGCGGACCTGCTGGTCGAGAAGGGTGTGCTGACGCGCGACGACCTTGAGGGCAAGGGGGCTGCAGGGCTGCATGCGCTGGCGGAGCGGGCCCTGAAGGCGGAGAATGTGGCTGCCGCGCTGGCCAAGGGCGGACCTGCGGACCGCGCGGGCGGGCCTGCGCCGCTGTTCCATCCGGGGCAGGCGGTGCGGACGCGAATCCCCGGTGACAATACGCTGGTGGCGGGTGGCCACACCCGGCTGCCGCAGTACGCCGTCGGGGCGCAGGGCTATATCCTGCGGCTGCATGGCACCCATGTGCTGCCCGACAGCAGCGCCCATGGGCTGGGTGAGGCGCCGGAGCCGCTCTATGCGGTGCGGTTTCATGCCAGCACCCTGTGGGCGCATGCCGAGCACCCCGAGGACGAGGTGGTGCTGGACCTGTGGCAGAGCTATCTGGAGCCGCTATGAGTGCATGTCCTGAGGTTGCCGCACCTGAGCCTGTCTTTGCCGAACCCTGGCATGCGCAGGTCTTTGCGCTGACCGTGCATCTGAACGAGGCCGGGCGGTTCAGCTGGGCCGGCTGGGTGGAGCGGTTTTCCGCGACGCTCAAGCGCCATGGGTTGAGCCGGGAACTGGATGGCGGCGAGGATTATTTCCGCGCCTGGCTGGAGACGCTGGAGGTGTTTCTGGCCGAGGACGGCGCGGCCAGCCGGGCGGAGGCCGAAGTGATGCGCAGCCGCTGGGAGGAGGCGTATCTGAGCACGCCGCATGGCGCGCCGGTGCATCTGCGCGGCTGAAGGCGCGCAGCTTTGGCCGCCGGGGCCGTTCGGGGCCGGGGCGGTTTTGTCTTGGCTGGTTTTGTTGTTCTGTTCGGTTCGTGCCGTTTCGCGCTGTGTCCCAATTAAGGGGGCGGCGCCGCCGGGTGGAGGTGGACAGACCCCACGGGGGGCCTGCTCGGACAGGATATCCTGGACGACCCCCTTTTTATCAGGGCCGGTCTCCGGGGTGTCGCGCAGGCAGCCCATAGATGCCTGCGCCTCGTATCATGGCCCATGCGCGGAGCC
>JABXIA010000005.1 GCA_013373325.1 Paracoccaceae bacterium | reverse complement strand
GCTGCCCGCCGCGCCTGCGCCACCCCTTTCCTTTGAAGTTTTCTTACGGCAGTGAAGGCAGGGCTGCGGCTTTACCGCAGCGCAATCATCGCAATGCCTGCGGCAATCAGCACCGCCCAGCCCAGACGGCTGAGGCCGCGCGGCTCTTTCAGCACCAGCGCCGCCAGGATCACCGACACCGGGATCGACACCTGCCGTACCGCGCTTACGGCGGCCGCCTCGGCGCCCAGCTGGAACACTTGCAGGATCAGCAGGTACGACAGGTAGGACGACAGTCCCGCAAACAGGATGCGCCAGGGGTTTTGCGCCCAGCCCCGCACCACACCCAGCAGCGGCGCCGACTGCCCCCGGTCCTCCCAGGCGCGCAAGGCCCCCATGGCCGCCGTCACCAGGATATAGGTCCAGAACAGAAACGGCGCGCTGGTGGTGCCTTGCATTGCAGCAGCATCTGAAATCGAATAGGCCGCAGATCCCAGCATCGCCATCGCCGCCATGGCAAAGGCACGCGGGTCATCCAGCAGCCGCCCCTTGCCCTTCTGGATCATCAGCCCGGCCCAGATGATCAGCCCCATCCCCAAGAGAGCTGCGGCTGAATAGCTCTGTCCCAGCATCAGCCAGCTGAACCCGGCAATGGCCAAGGGCGAGGAGCGCACAATCGGGTAATAGGCCGAGACATTGCCCAGCCGCAGCGCAGACAGCGTGCCGTAGTAGTAAATCGTCAGCCCCAGCGCCGAGGCCAGAACCAGCGGCCAGATCCCGGCGGGCAGGGCAGGGCTTTGCCCTGCCAGAGCCATATGCACAGCGGCAAACACGACCCAGCTGAGGCACACCCCGGTATAGCAGGACACCGGATGCGCCACGCCTTTCAGCGTCAGGTCCCGCAGCGGATGGGTGACCGCCGACAAGAGAACCAGCAGAATCCAGAAGAGCTCCACTTAACCGGCCGCGTCCTGTCCTGGACGGTCCAGATAAGCGTCGAAATGCACTGTGACCTGGTCATCGCTGATCTTCACCACGCCATAGGCCATGGGCTCGACACTGTACTCAGTGCCAGCCCGCTCCGGCACCAGCGGGATCTGGTGGTTGGTGCTGGGCAGCGAGGTGAAACTGTAGCCGCGCCAGTTCACATAGGTCATCCGGTGAATATGGCCAAAGAAGATGTGCCGGATGTTCCGCCCCTTCTGCAAGGCGCGGTAAAACGCTTCCGGATCGCGCAGCTTGATGTCGTCCACATAGGGCAGACCGATGTCAAACGGCGGATGGTGCAGGAACAGGAACACCGGCGCATCGCTGGCTGCCTCCAGCTCCGCTTCCAGCCAGGCCAGCCGGTCCGCGCACAGCTCGCCGTCATGGACATCCGGCCCGCCGGTCAGCGTGTCCAGGAACAGGAACTTCGCACCGCCTGCCGCATGGCTGTGCTGCACATAGCCGCCGCTGCTGCGCGGATGGTCCGCAAAGACCTGCAGGAAGCTCTCCCGCACGTCGTGATTTCCCAGCATCAGGAATGTAGGCAGCGGAAAGGCTGCCAGCTGCTCTTGCAGCCAGCCATAGGCCGCCGGATCGCCCTCATCCGCCAGATCGCCAGAGATTGCGCAGAACGCGGCGTCCGCGTGCCACTCGGCTATATCCGCCAGCACCCGGCTGAGATTCGCAGCCGGATCGCTGCCGTTCAGCGGCAAACCCGGCGCCATCAGGTGGATATCGGTGAGGTGAATGAATTTCATGACGCGGTCCCGCAAATCACTGATGCCTATGCCTGCGATCAAATCAGCAGATGCGGCCAAGGGATAGCGCAAAACCGTCAGCCGCCCGGTCCGGGTGCGGCAATACCTGTGCCGGAATCAAGAAACGGCGGCGCCCAGGGAGGAGGAGGGGCACCGCCGTTCTGTCAAACACCGGGTATCAGGGAGGAGGAGACCCCGGTGATCCAAACCCGGCTTTCGGCCGGTATAGGGTGCGGCGGCATCAGGGAGGAGGAGGATGCCGCCGCAGAAGACAGGCTCTTCAAGGGAGGAGGAGAAGGAGCCTGATCTCTATTAGTTGTTCTCGTAGGCCGCCTGGTAGGCGACGCGCTTGATTTCGGACCGGTTCAGGCCCAGGTCAGCCAGATCGCGGGCGGTCAGCGCGGACAGCTCATTCACGGTCTGGCGGTACAGGCGGTAGCGGACGAACTTGACCAGCAGGGCATCCAGGAAGCCAAGCGGGGATGCAAAGCTCACCGCGGAGATCTGTTGTGCTGCTGCCATCGTTCTGTTCCTTCGTCTAACCGTCTCGTCGTGTGCCGCTGTGGCATTTCTTGAATGACAATTTAAGGATATGCTGCAGATGCACAATCCCGTGCTTCGTCATTGCTGCTATGCGGCATGCGCATGGGTGACGCAGGGTAGGCCTTTGTAATTGGCCAAGTTTTTCAGCAGTCCGTTATGCGGCTGTATAATTTCCAGGCAGGCTGCTGCGTGCAGCGCATGGGTCTTGCCGCCGCGGATTGACACATCCGCCGCCTTGCAGATGCGGCAAACGCGCAGTCCGGGTTCCCTGCGCGCCTGGGCACACATATATATGGGCCGGATTTGACGCAGGAGAGCAGCAATGAGTGTCACACAGGAACAGATTCGCGCGGCGCTTGAGCGGCTGGCGCTGCCGGACGGCGGCACGCTGGTATCGCGCGACATGCTGCGCGCCCTGCGCATCGAGGGCGGCAAGGTGAGCTTTGTGATCGAGGCGCCCAGCCCCGAGATCGCCAAACTGATGGAACCCTTGCGCAAGGCCGCCGAGGCCGCGGTGCTGTCTCTGGACGGTGTCGAGATGGTCTCCGCCGCGCTGACGGCCCACGCGCCCCAGCAGCCCGCCCCCAGCCTCAAGGTCGGCGGCCACCCGAAGCCGCAGGCCGAACCGCTGAAGCCTGCGGGCGTCAAGCGCATCCTGGCCGTTGCCTCCGGCAAGGGCGGGGTGGGCAAATCCACCGTTTCCTCGAACCTCGCCGTGGCGCTGGCCAGGCAAGGCCGCAAGGTGGGCCTCTTGGACGCGGATATCTACGGCCCCTCGCAGCCCCGCATGATGGGCGCCAGCGGACGGCCTTCCAGCCCGGACGGAAAGATCATCGAACCGCTGCACGCCCATGGTGTCACCCTGATGTCGATCGGCTTCATGGTCGATGACGCCAAGGCCGTAGTCTGGCGCGGCCCGATGCTGATGGGCGCGCTGCAGCAGATGCTGGGGCAGGTGAACTGGGGGGAGCTGGACGTGCTGATCGTCGACCTGCCGCCCGGCACCGGCGATGTGCAGCTGACGCTGTGCACCAAGGCGGAGCTGTCCGGTGCCATCGTGGTCTCCACCCCGCAGGATGTGGCGCTGCTGGACGCACGCAAGGCGCTGGACATGTTCAATACTCTGAAGACCCCGGTGCTGGGGCTGATTGAGAACATGTCCTTCTTCACCTGTCCCGATTGCGGCGGTGAGCATCACATCTTCGGCCATGGCGGCGTCGCGGCTGAGGCCGAGACCCTGGGCCTGCCGCTTTTGGGTGCCTTGCCGATTGATCTGGAGACCCGCCTGGCCGGCGACAGTGGCACGCCCATAGCGGCGGGGGAAGGGCCGATGGCCCAGGCCTATGCCCGCATTGCCGAGGGCCTGATCGGCGGCGGCATGGCCTGAGGCATTCACACACGGAAATAACGCGCCCTGACTGGCCTGCCGTTCTGGCCGGCCATTTCTGGTTTGGGGTCCCGCGACCATGTTGCTTGCAGCCGAGCGGGCGCAGATAGGGTTGCGTGCGGGAAATGGGACCGCATGGCACCTGCTGCGCCGCGCGGGAAGTCATGGGACAGCCGGGAAGCCGCGGGCTGGCTGGGAAACCATGGGAACAGCGGGAAATCATGGGCGATATGGGAAATCATGGCCCTCTTTCCGCAAAACACCCCTTGAAGTTGCGAATCACTGGGTGTTGAAACGCTTTTGCGGGGCGCTTTCAGAGGCGTTTCTCGCTCCAGGTTGTGAACATAATGGGAACTTTCTGAAATCTGATCGCCGCGGCTGTGGAATCGCGGGAAACTATGGGAAAAAAATTACCCCTGCAACTAGCGTCTATATCTAGTGTTTGCGGTGTGTTTATTCACTACAGGTTCCGATTTTCGCCCTGAATGTGCCGCGAATCCTGTGAGTTTCCACGGAAACTCTGTCAAGGATTCGACGGCTTCCCGCAGAAAACAGTTGCGAGCCCATCAATTCCCATAGTATCCCTAGTTGATCGAATGAGACGAGGGACGGGGCGCCAAACGACCCCAGAGCCAAAAACAAAACAAGCAGGTTTCATACAGGCCTTCGCTTTCATCGAACCAAGAGATCCGGCGCGCG
>JABXIA010000312.1 GCA_013373325.1 Paracoccaceae bacterium | reverse complement strand
GCGTGCTTGTAGTTGAGCGCGAGCCGGGCACCGCCACCCTCCCGCGCCTCCATCGAAAAAATCTTTGCAGCCATGGTGCGGGTTACATGGAAGGCCGCCGGACCTTCAAGCCGCGGCCGGCAAAGTTCTGTGGTGCTAGGCGGCCAAGTGCCTAAGGCGCCGCTTGGAAGGGACGTGTTTGCAAGGGAGCACCCTTGGACTTCCGGATTCTTTCAGGCCACACGGAAATGCGGTGTTCAGAGAAGGGGAATCGCCTGGTCCGTCTTTGATTGGAACCATGGTCTTATGAATGCATGCCTGCAAAAACTCGGCGGCGGCGGCAATTTCCGGGGCGGATACACCGCTTACGATTTATCTGGGGCGTATAACGGCGGATGGTGGAACGGCTGCGTTCGACCACCAGTATTGGGAGATTGTCAGCGGGAAGTCTTCCGTTTCAAAGACTTCATGGGCATCGCTCATCGATGAGATGATGCAGACCGACAAGTGGGCCAATTACTCTCCGCGCTATCGGGCCGACCTGGAAGAGGTCTTCGAGTATCTTGTCGAAAAGATTGGCAAGGCGGATGTCGCGCGCCTCACCCAAGCGGACATCTATGACGCGATGGACAAGAACCGCCACCGGGTTCGGTTCGCAAACTACATCCCAACTGCGATCAGCATGTTGTCGAAGCTGGCGATCCGGAAGCGCTGGCGCAAGGACAACCCGGCGACCGCCATCGAGCAGCTTAAGGTCCCAAGAGATCGACAGAAGCCGCACCTGCCTTGGACAGACGGTGCGGTTAAGAAAATGCGCGAGGAAGGGGAACCATTGCCACTCCTTATTTTTGAGATTGGTGTCGGGAGTGTCCAGCGTCCCGGAGATTGGGTGGACTTCCAATGGGGTGACTATGACGGCGACACGCTGAAGCTTCGGCAGAACAAGACGGGCAAGGCGCTTCAGTTGCCTTGTACCAAGGCGCTGAAAGCTGCGTTGGATCGAGCAAAAAGTGATCTGGGGTTCTCCCCACATCCGTCACGGCACATTCTAACCCGATCAGACGGTTCGGCGATGAGCTATCACACAATGGCACGGGTGATGGTCAAAGAGCGTAAGCGTCTGGGATTGATGGCTTTTGACCAGCACGCGCTACGCTACCGAGGCGTCATGGAACTTGCTTGGGCGGGTTGCACCGACGACGAAATCGCCAGTTACAGCGGCCACACATCCAAGAAGATGATCATCAAATATGCAGGCGAAGCGCGTCAGGTCATGCGGGCGCGTCAAGCGGTGGCCAAACGGAAATAGCCAAGAACAGAACCGGCACAGAACGAGAAACTGATACCCGAGGTGATACCCCAATGAGCAGAGCAGACCATAAGCTATTGAAAATATTGGAGGCGAGTACCGGAATCGAACCGGTGTACACGGATTTGCAATCCGCTGCGTCACCACTCCGCCAACTCGCCATCCGTGGTGTAAGGCGTGATTAATCACATGCCCGGGGCTGGCGCAAGAGGCCAAATGCCTTTGCTTGAGCCAAAAATTGCTTTTCTTTCCGGAAGGCTGGAATTTCACTGAGACGCGCTAGGGGCAAGGCTTGCGCGGCGGATGGCTGCAGCAATCAGGGCCGGGGCTCCGGGCAGGGTGCCGGCCACCGGCAGCACCGTGCCGCCAAAGCCTGCGGCGTCCAGGGCTTCGGGAAGATCCTCTTTCACGTGATCGCCTGCCTGCGCAAAAAACGGCAGGCAGAGAGACTGTGCGGGCAAGGGGGCGGCGGCAGGCGCGAGGCGCGGCTCCTGCTCAATGTAGCCCAGCGACAGGGTGCAGCCCGGCAGCAGCGGGGTAAGCCGGGCGGCGAAATCCTCTGCGGCTTCTGCGGCGCGGGGACCGCGGGCTGAGCCGTGGGCGGCCAGGAGCAGGTTCACCTCGTTGAGCGGCCAGCCTCTTTGCGATGTCGCCTGCTGCACGGCATGTGCAGCAAGATCCGGCAGTCCGCTGTCCAGACCGAACGGCGTGGCCATCCGGACGTTCCGGCCCTGCAGGCGCCCCGGCAGCACCTTGCTGGTGAAATACCCGCGCGACATGAAAAACGGATAGACCACGGCGCCGTCCTCCACTGCCGCTTCCAGCCGTCCGGGATCAGCCAGGGTGGCAGAGCGGACATCCCAGCCCGGAAGATGCGCGGCAACGGCCCTGGCTGTGGCTGCCAGATCCGCCTCTGCCGGAGCGGGGGCGGAGGGCTGGCCATGGGCGGTGATAACGGCGGTCGTCTGAGAGAGGGTCACGGCGGCTTTCCTGTATTTTGGACAGGCGGCGGGGAGGTTTATTATGCTGTTATCTGGGGGGCTTGGCGGGGCTTTCGCAAGGGGTTCAGTGAAATTTCCATCCCTGCAAAGGTAAACGAAAACAAGGTGGTTGACCTTCCCCGGCGGTTCACATAAATCAGCAAATGTCCTGAGCGGGTATGGTGAAATGGTATCATAAGAGCCTTCCAAGCTTAAGGTGCGGGTTCGATTCCCGCTACCCGCTCCAGACCTTCCCAGCCCGCCGGATTGATACCCCATGACGCAGGGCGCGGCTGTTTTCAGGCGTGTTTTGAAACGGCTCAGCGCTTGACGCGCCGGGCCTGCGGGGCCATGAACCTTGGCGACTATGCGGGTTCAGGGCCCGCGCGACCAAAGTGCAGAAGGATCCGGAATGGCGCGGAGACAAGCGGCCCCGAATGCGGAGCAAGAGCGGGAGAAGTCCCGGAAAATCGGCGTGCTGTCGGCCCTGTGGCCGTTCATGAAACCTTACCGGCTGCTGATGCTGGCGGCGGCCTGCGCGCTGGTGCTGACGGCGGGGCTTTCCCTGGCGCTGCCCCTTGCGGTGCGCCGGGTGGTGGACAATTTCCGGGTCTCTGATTCCGAACTCCTGAACCTTTACTTCAGCGCAGCACTGGTGATCGCCGCGCTGCTGGCTGTGGGAACCGGTGTGCGCTATGCGCTGGTGACGCGGCTGGGCGAACGGGTGGTGGCCGACATCCGCAAGGCGGTGTTCGACCGGGTGATCGGCATGAGCCCGGAGTTCTATGAACGCATTATGACCGGCGAGGTGCTGAGCCGGATTACCACCGATACCACGCTGATCCAGTCGGTGCTGGGCTCGTCGGTATCGATTGCGCTGCGCAACCTGCTGATTTTCCTGGGCGGTATGGTGCTGATGCTGCTGACCTCTGCGAAGCTCACCATGATGGTGCTGCTGATCGTGCCGGCGGTGATCGTGCCGATCCTGGTGCTGGGCCGCCGCCTGCGCGCGATCAGCAAGGAAAACCAGGACTGGATCGCAGCTTCCTCCGGCAACGCGGGAGAGGCGCTGGGGGCAGTGCAGACGGTGCAGGCCTTTACTCATGAAAGTGCCAGCCGCGAAAAGTTCTCCGGGCTGACCGAGACCTCCTATGACGTGTCGCTCCGCCGCATCCAGACCCGCGCCTATCTGACGGTGATCGTGATCTTCCTGGTGTTTTCCGGCATTGTGGGCGTGTTGTGGATGGGTGCCAACGACGTGCGCGCGGGCGTGATGTCCGAGGGCACGCTGATCCAGTTCGTGATCTATGCGGTGCTGGTTGCAGGCTCCGTGGCGGCGTTGTCGGAGATCTGGAGCGAGCTGCAGCGCGCCGCCGGGGCGACCGAACGGCTGGTGGAACTCTTGAACGCCGAAGACACAGTGCTGGACCCGGTTGCGGCGCAGGTTCTGGCTGCACCGGTCCGGGGGGAAATTGCGTTTGACAACGTCTCGTTCCGCTACCCTTCGCGCCCGGATGTGTCGGCGCTGGACGAGGTGTCGCTAACGGTGAAACCGGGGGAGACGGTGGCGTTTGTCGGCCCGTCGGGTGCGGGCAAGACCACCATTATCCAGATGCTGCAGCGGTTCTATGATCCCAGTCAGGGCGCGGTGAAGCTGGATGGCGTGGCGCTGACGCAGCTGCAGCGGGACGAGTTCCGCCGCCACATCGCGCTGGTGCCGCAGGATCCGGTGATCTTTGCCGCCTCGGCGCGCGAGAACATCCGGTTCGGCCGGCCGGAAGCCACCGATGCGGAGGTCGAGGCTGCTGCTGCGGCCGCTGCGGCGCATGACTTCATTTCGAAGCTGCCGGACGGCTATGACAGTTTTGTCGGTGAACGCGGCGTGATGCTGTCGGGCGGCCAGAAACAGCGCATTGCCATTGCCCGTGCCATCCTGCGCGACGCGCCGGTGCTGCTGCTGGACGAGGCGACCTCGGCGCTGGATGCCGAAAGCGAACGCCTGGTGCAGGCGGCGGTGGATGAGCTGAGCCAGGGCCGCACCACGCTGATCGTGGCGCACCGGCTGGCAACGGTGAAGAAGGCCGACCGTATCGTGGTGATGGATCAGGGCCGGATTGTTGCCACAGGCACCCATGATGAGCTGGTCGGGCAGGGCGGGCTTTATGCGCGCCTGGCCAAGCTGCAGTTCACCGAAGGGCTGGCGGCTGAGTAAGCGCTGCGCAGCTTAACATGACAAGCGCCCCGGAGCCGATCCGGGGCGTTTTTTGTTGAAAACCGCCTGTTGCCGCGAATTGGCGCGACGTCACGGTCCAAGCTGCCTTGGCGTGACCCTGCCGCGGCGCTTGCGCAATCAGGGGATTGCAATAATCTGGGCAAAAAACAGAGACACCCTCCGTGCACCCCCTGTACACCCCTGTACACCGGCTGTGCAGCGGAGGAACGGGGAGGAGAATTATGGGTTTTTCCGGAATCGCGGACCGCGATGCGCTGCAGAATGAAATGCCGTATGAGGCGCGGGACCTGCCGGCCACGTTGTACGGGCTGCTGTCGCGCACCGCGGACAAGTTTCCAAACAGCAAGGCGGTCAGCTATCAGATATTCTCCGGTGCCCAGGACAAGGCGGAGACGCTGACCTGGAGCACGCTGAAGGAGCAGGTAAGCCAGGCGGCCAACATGTTCCGTGCGCTGGGGATCGGTGAAAGCGACGTGGTGGCCTATGTGCTGCCGAACTGCAACGAGACGCTGGTCACCATGCTGGGCGGCGCGGTGGCGGGGATCGTGAACCCGATCAACCCGCTGTTGGAGCCGGAGCAGATCGCCTCCATCCTGCGGGAGACCAAGGCCAAGGTTGTTGTCACCCTGCGGCCGTTCCCGAAAACGGATGTGGCCCAGAAGGTGGCTGAGGCTGTGCGCCATGCGCCGGGCGTGAACACAGTGCTGGAGGTGGATCTGAACCGCTACCTGACACCGCCGAAATCGTGGATTGTGCCGCTGATCCGGCCCAAGATGGACGGCCGCCCCAGCCATGCGGACTACCTGAACTTCTCCAAAGAGATGGCGAAACAGCCCAAGACGCTGAATTTTGCCGACAGCGCGGGCGACCGGGTGGCGTGCTATTTCCACACCGGCGGCACCACCGGCATGCCCAAGGTGGCGCAGCACAAATATTCGGGGCTGGTCTACAACGGCTGGCTGGGCAGCACGCTGCTGTTCACCGAAGAAGACAACATCATGTGCCCGCTGCCGCTGTTCCATGTCTTTGCGGTGCATGTGATCATGATGGCGGCCATCGCCTCTGGCGCGCATGTGGTGTTCCCGACGCCGCAGGGGTACCGGGGCGAGGGCGTGTTCGACAATTTCTGGAAGCTGATCGAGCGCTGGAAGATCACCTTTATCATCACTGTGCCCACCGCGGTGTCGGCGCTGATGCAGCGGCCGGTGGATGCGGATATCTC
>JABXIA010000304.1 GCA_013373325.1 Paracoccaceae bacterium | reverse complement strand
CGGCCAGCTCTTCCGGGGGCGGCTCGCGGCCGATCTCGTGCAGCATCTGGCGGCCGGTGCGGACCAGCTTGTTGATGGTCTCGATCATGTGGACCGGGATCCGGATGGTGCGGGCCTGGTCCGCGATGGAACGGGTGATCGCCTGGCGGATCCACCAGGTCGCATAGGTCGAGAACTTGTAGCCGCGGCGGTACTCGAACTTGTCCACTGCCTTCATCAGGCCAATGTTGCCCTCCTGGATCAGGTCCAGGAATTGCAGGCCGCGGTTGGTGTATTTCTTGGCGATTGAGATCACCAGGCGAAGGTTGGCCTCGACCATTTCCTTCTTGGCCTGGCGCGCTTCCTTCTCGCCTTTCTGGACCTGCTGCACGATGCGGCGGAATTCGGAGATGTCCAAACCGACATACTGACCGACCTGGGCCATATCGGCGCGCAGTTCCTCGACCTTGTCGGTAGAGCGTTCGATGAACATCTGCCAGCCTCGGCCCGGCTTTTCGCCCATGTCCGCCAGCCAATTCGGGTCCAGCTCGCGGCCGCGGTAGGCGTCCCCAAACTCGCGGCGGTTGATGCGGGCCTGGTCGGCCAGCTTCACCATCGAGCTGTCAATCTGCATGACGCGGCGGTTGATGCCATAGAGCTGGTCGATCAGCGCCTCGATCCGGTTGTTGTGCAGGTGCAACCCGTTCACCAGCTCGACGATTTCCGAGCGCAACGACTGGTAGCGCGCCTCGTCCTCGGTGCTGAAGGAGCCGTCTTCGTTCAGGGTTGCCGAAATCCGGCTGTCCTGCATTTCGCTAAGCTCGGCGAAGTCGGTGGAGATCCGCTCCAGCGTGACCAGAACCCGGTCCTTGAGCGCGGCCTCCATCGCAGCGAGCGACATGTTGGCCTGATCATCCTCATCATCGTCATCATCGCTGGCAATCGGGTTGCCATCGGCGTCCAGTTCCGGGCCTTCTTCCTTGGTCGGCTTGGCCGATGCCACGGCGGAGGTGTCGACAACCGGCTCCTCCTCGCCGTCTTCGTCCATCTGGTTGCCGAATGTGGCCTCCAGATCAATGACGTCGCGCAGCAGGATGTCCTCGGACAGGAGTTCGTCGTGCCAGATGGTGATCGCCTGGAACGTCAGCGGGCTTTCACAAAGGCCCGCGATCATGGTGTTGCGGCCCGCCTCGATGCGTTTCGCGATGGCGATCTCGCCTTCGCGGGACAGCAGCTCAACCGAGCCCATCTCGCGCAGGTACATGCGCACCGGATCGTCGGTGCGGTCCAGCTTCTCAGTCTGGGCGCCGGCCAGCGCAACCTCGCGGGGGCCTTCGGTGGTCACAAGGTCAGTGGTGCCCTTGTTCTCTTCTTCCTCGGCCTCTTCGTCCTCGATGATGTTGATGCCCATTTCGCTGAGCATCGACATCACGTCTTCGATCTGTTCCGAGCTGACCTGATCCGGCGGCAGAACCTGATTGAGCTGATCGTAGGTGATGTAGCCTTTCTCGCGGGCCTCCGCGATCATCTTCTTGACCTGAGCCTGGCTCATATCAAGGGAGATTTCGGCGTCCTGATCGTCAGGTTTGCGGTCGTCGGTGTCTTTGGCGGCCATTAAATGCTCCTACTCAGGGGCTGCGGGGCGATTCGCTGAGCGAATCATTAGCGCGATCATCTGATTCGTCACCCCGTTTACCCAATTTTCCTGTGCTCTTCCTTAGCAAAACGCAGAATCACCTCTGCGTGTTACTTCTCGGAGAAGCCGATCCGGTCCAATAGGGCCCCGAAGGCGTCGCGCTCATCCCGGTTGAGCCGCGCGCCGTTCTTGCCCACGTCATACGTAGCCTTGTCCTCGTTTTCGCTTCGCACGGCTTTGTTCTTGGCCTCTGCCGCCTGCCGCAGCCGCCAGGTCAGCGCCTCATCCGCAAGCCCGTGCAAATCCTCTTCTGCTTCCGCCAGTTCCGCATCCAGCCCGCGCAGCGTCTCCAGTTTTGCGAGTTCTTCGGCCAGCGTCATGCTGGCCAGTTCGGTGTCGCCGGGTTTGCGCAGGCAGGGGATGATTGCAACGTGGCGAAGGGCAAACAGGTTTTCAAGGGCATGCGGCCCCAAAGACCAGTCGATTTCCTCGCGCAGCCGCTCCGGCGCGCTGATGCCGTGGCGCAGCACCATGTCGCGCAGGCCCGCCAGATCCGGGTCGGCGCATTGCAAGCGTTCCAGGCTGGTCTCGAATTCCGGGATCACCTCGGGGGTGGTGATGGCGGTGGCCAGGATCACCGCCTCCCGCATCGCGGCAAAGGATTCATCATTGGCACCTGCCACCAGCGAGGCGCGGGTGGTGGCGCGCGGCTGCGGAATCGCGCCGAAGCCCTTGCCCGGCCTCCATGGCGCGCGGGCGCCATCGCGGAAGCCGCCGCCTTTGCCGGTCCTCTGCTGATAGCTGCCGCTGTCCCGGCTGCCGCGGAACAGCTGCCAGCGCATCTCTTTGACGTCCTCGCCGTAGTGTTTGCGGATTGAGGGGTCGCGGATCAGCTTGATCTTTTCGCGCAAGCTTTTGTCCAGCGCAGCCTTGCGTTCCGGGCTGTCAAAGACCTTGCCCTCGGTCTCGCGCTGCCACAGCAGCTTGACCATCGGGATCGCCCGGTCCAGCACCGCCTGCACCGCTTCCGGCCCTTCGCTGCGGATCATGTCGTCCGGGTCCTTGCCCTCTGGCATGATGGCAAAGCGCAGCGACTTGCCCGCCTCCAGCAAGGGCAGCGCCAGGTCGATCAGCCGCATGGCCGCACGCAGACCTGCAGTGTCGCCATCCAGCGCGATGATCGGCTCATCCGACATCCGCCACAGCATCTGCAGCTGGTTTTCGGTGATCGCGGTGCCCAGCGGCGCAACAGATGACTGGAAGCCGCCCTCTGCCAGCGCAATCACATCCATATAGCCTTCGGCCACAACCAGGGTGGAACCGCGCCCGGAGGCGGCCCGCGCAGGACCGTGATTGTAAAGGCTGCGGCCCTTGTCGAACAATTCCGTCTCTGGCGAGTTCAGGTATTTGGCGTTGTCGTTCGGGTCCATCGCCCGGCCGCCAAAGGCAATCGCCCGACCGCGCGCATCCCGGATCGGGAACATGATCCGGTTGCGGAAGGTGTCATAAGGCTTGCCGCCCTTGTTCGAAGGGTTGGCCAGCCCCGCCCCGATGATCAAATCTTCGGGCACATTCTTGCCGCGCAAGGCATCCCACAGGATCTGCCAGCCATCGGGGGCAAAGCCGATCTCCCAGCGGTCCAGCGCCTGCGCCGTCAAGCCCCGCCGCTGCAGATAGGCGCGGGCATCCTGGGCGGCATTTGTTTTCAGCTGCAGGCGGAAGAACTGCACCGCCTGCTCCATCACATCGGCCAGCAGCGTCCGGCGGTCCTGTTTCTCTTGCGCACGCGGATCGCGCTTGGGCATTTCCATGCCCGCTTCGCCTGCCAGGATTTCCACTGCCTCCATGAAACCGACGTTCTCGGTTTCCTGGACAAACTTCAGCGCGTCGCCCTTGGCGTGGCAGCCGAAGCAGTAGTAGAACCCCTTGCGGTCCTCCACGTGAAACGAGGCGGTCTTTTCGTGGTGGAACGGGCATGGGCCCCAGAAGTCGCCCTTGCCCGGCTGTGATTTGCGCTGGTCCCACATGACCTTGCGCCCGACAACATCAGATATGCTGATGCGGGTGCGCAGTTCATCCAGAAAGCCGGGCGGCAGGGACATATCAGTTCGACTTCAGCTGTTTCTGCATTGCCTGGATCTGATCCCAGTTCTGCAGGCACTGCTGTTCGAACAGCGCGCCGAGGTTGGTTTCCTTCAGGTCGCGCCGCTTCATCGCATAGACATGGCTTGTCAGCTGCGGGATCGCATTTGAATAAGCAGCGGGCCACTCCGGATCGCTGTCCAGAATCACCTGCTCCACGTCCTCCTGCTTCACCCGGTCCAGCCGCGCCTGCTGGACCGCGGCCATGACCTGGCCCTGGTATTTGCAGCTTTGTTTTTTGCTTTCAGAAGCATAGGCCGGAGCCGCCAGCAAGGCGACTGCAAGGGCGATGCGGATCATAGATGCGCTCCGGGAATCAGTTGGTGATCCCCGCAGGTTACCCCCGGGCCGTGACGGCTTCCATGGCTGTTTTCAAATCATGCACAAGCGTTTTCGCCATCGAGCGGAACACCATGATCTGAAATGCCTGCGGGCCGATGCGGGTGACCGAGGCCATCATGTGCTTCAGCTCCGTCCGCACGGTATGGCCGCGCTTGAAAACCTGGGGGCGCAAATCTACCGGCACCAGCCGCGCCAGCACGTCCTGGGCCCCTGCCCCGTCCAGCCGGACAACGGCCCAGGCGTCGCTCTGATCCGTCAGTGCAGCGTGTTTGGCCAGTTTGGCATCAGGTGCCACCCCCATCAGCAGCGCCATGTCCCTGCCGAACCAGACAGCCCGGCTGCCCGCCTTGCCAGTGGCGCGGTTCACCGCCGGGAAGGCCATTCCGTGGGCCGCTTCCAAGGCTTTGCTCAACCCCTTCTCCTGCCCTTTGAACGGCGCCAGGGCCCACATGCTGCCGGGTTGCTCTTCAGTCAGGCTCAAGCCGCCGAGGCTAACCGGCAGCAGCCTGTCACAGGGGCTTTTTGCGATCAGTTCAGCCACGGGCACGCCCTCCTTCCGGGTCAAAGAACACAGGCGGGACAACCTCGCACAGGGTATCCACACCGCGCATATGGTCGACCAGCCGCACGGTTTCACCAATCCGGTCCGCCCCCTCTTTCAGGAAGGCAAGTCCAATTGGATGCCCAAGCGTCGGCGAATAACCGGCCGAGGTGACGTAGCCCTGGTCATAAATCCGCTCGACCGGGTCGCCCGGCGTGAACAGATGCGCACCGGCGGTGATTTCCTTGGCAGCACCAACGGGTTTCAGTCCCACAAGGCGCATCCGGTCTTCGGCCATCAGCCCCTCACGCGTGGACATGGCCTTGCCCAAAAAGTCCTTCTTCTTCGACATCATCCCTTGCAGGCCCAGGTCAAAAGCGGTCACGGTGCCGTTGATCTCGGCGTGCGTGATCAACCCCTTCTCGATCCGCAGAACGTTCAGCGCCTCCATGCCATAGGCACCGCCGCCCATCGCCTCCGCCCGCTTCAGCAGCTCGCGGAACAGGCTTTCGCCATAGCGCGCAGGCACCGCCACCTCATAGGCATGTTCGCCCGAGAAGGAGATCCGGAACAGCCGCCCCTTAACGCCCAGCACGGTGGCGTCGCCGCAGCCCATGAAGGGCCAGGTCTCACCGTTCACCTCCTCGTCGATCAGCCCGTTCAGCAGCTCCTGCGATTTCGGCCCGGCCACGGCAAACTGCGCCCATTGCTCCGTCACTGAGGTAAAGCGCACGTCCCACTCGGGGTAGAGCACCTGGCTCACGAACTCCATATGCGCCATCACCTGCCCTGCGGCGGCGGTGGTGGTGGTCATGACAAAATGGTTCTCACCCAGCCGCGCGGTGGTGCCGTCATCCATGACGAAGCCATCCTCACGCAGCATCAGACCATAACGGACCTTGCCAACCTTCAGCGTGCTGAAGGTGTTGGTGTAGAGGAAGTCGAGAAACTTGCCCGCATCCGGCCCCTGGATGTCTATCTTGCCCAGGGTGGAGACATCGCAGATGCCCACCGCCTTGCGCACCAAGGTGACTTCCCGGTCGCAAGACTGGCGCCAGTTGGTCTCGCCCTGTTTCGGGAAATAGGCAGCGCGGTACCACAGGCCGACCTCCAGTTGATGCGCCCCGCGGGCGCCGCTCTCGCCATGCGAGGTCAGGAAACGCTGCGGTTTAAATCCCTCATCCGTGGCCCCTGCCCCCATCGCCCCCAGCGACACCGGCACAAACGGCGGGCGGAAGGTGGTGGTGCCGGTCTCCGGGATTGTCCGCCCGGTCGCATCCGCCAGCACCGCCAGCGCGGCAACGTTGGAGTTCTTGCCCTGATCGGTCGCCATGCCCTGCGTGGTATAACGCTTCATATGCTCGACCGAGCGGAAATTTTCGGTGGCCGCCTGCTTCACATCCTTGACGGTCACATCGTTCTGAAAGTCGAGCCAGGCTCGGCCCTTTCCGGGCACCGCCCAGAGAGCCGAGATGCGGTAGGGATCATCCTCTGCGTCCGGCAGATCGGCAGCGGCAGATTTGAGGCCCAGCGCCTCCAGCACCTTGGCGGCAGCCTCCGCGCCTTCGCGCATTGCGCCCGCGGTTGAAAACGTGCCGTTGCAGGCGCCCGCTGTGACCATGCCCGGCACCGCGCCCTCGGAGGGCACAAAGGCCAGCGCCTCGCGGTTCCACACTGGGCGGCTGTTCAGATGGCAGGTCAGATGCACTGAGGGATTCCATCCGCCGGACATCGCCAGGCAGTCGGTCTGGATCTTCTCCTCGCCTTTGACCGAGCGCACGGTAATGCTTTCGATACGCTGGCGGCCCGCACTGCCGCAGACCTGTGCCCCTTTGATCACCTGGTACGGGCCGTCAACGGGGGCCTCATGGCGGCTGTCGATCACCGCCGCGATATGCACACCCGCATCATGCAGGTCGCGCGCCGTCCGGTGCGCCTGATCGTTGTTGGCAAAGACGGTGACCCGCTCGCCCGGGGCCACGCCCCAGCGGTTCAGGTAGGCACGCACGGCACCCGCCATCATAATGCCGGGCCGGTCGTTGTTGCGGAAGGCGACCGGACGCTCGATTGCACCCGCCGCCAGCACCGCGTGCTTGGCCGCAATCCGCCAGAAACATTCACGCGGCAGATGGCTGCCCTTCAGCGAATGCCGCCGCGGCAGATGATGAGAGACCCGCTCCAGCGCACCATAGGTGCCCTGGTCATAAGCGCCGGTCACTGCAGTGCGGCTCATCAGCCGCACGTTGTCCATCGCCTCCAGCTCAGCCAGCACTTCTGCCGCCCAGGCGTGGCCCGGCTTGCCGCCGATCTCCTCGCGCTCTGCCAGCAGGCGGCCGCCCATGCGGCTGTCTTCCTCAGCCAGGATCACATCCGCCCCGGCGCGGCCCGCGGTCAGCGCCGCCATCAGACCCGCAGGGCCGGAGCCGATCACCAGCACGTCGCAGAAGGCAAAGGCCTTCTCATAACGGTCCTGATCCGCTTCGCCTGACAGCGCCCCAAGACCTGCCGCATTGCGGATCAGCGGCTCATAGACCTTTTCCCAGAACGCCGCCGGCCACATGAAGGTCTTGTAGTAGAACCCGGCACCAAAGAACGGTGCTGCCAGATCGTTCACCGCCATCACGTCGCGCTCAACCGAGGGCCAGCAATTCTGGCTGCGCGCCTCCAGCCCCTCGAACAGTTCCTGCTGGGTGGAGCGCACGTTCGGGTCCTGCTGGCCGCCGGTACCGATGGTCACCAGCGCATTCGGCTCCTCGCTGCCAGCGGTCAGCACTCCGCGCGGGCGGTGGTACTTGAAGGACCGCCCCACCAGATGCGTGCCATTTGCCAGCAGCGCCGAAGCCAGCGTGTCGCCCTCCAGCCCCATCATGTGGCGGCCGTTGAAGGCGAAGGTGATCGGCTTTGCACCCTGGTTCAGGCCTTTTCCGGGAAGTCTCATTTTTTCCCTCCCAGCCCGGCCTCTGATGCCAGTTGCACCGCCAGGATCTCATGCGTCGCGGTATCGCGGGTGACCTTCAGCCAGGCATTGCAGCCCATCTCGTGGTACCACAGCTCATCCAGCGGCCCCGCCGGGTTTTCCCGCAGGTTCACATACTCATGCCAGGCGTCCAGATCCGCGCCTTCAGCCGGGCGCACCAGCGCAGCGCCTTTGTAATAGAATTCGCGGCGGTCCCTCTCACCGCAGAGCGGACAGGTAATTCTCATGACCGGCGCTCCTTCATCTTGCTCAAAATACTCCCGCCGGAGGCATGCCCGGCGTGCTCCAAACGCTTAGTGCAGGTT
>JABXIA010000195.1 GCA_013373325.1 Paracoccaceae bacterium | reverse complement strand
TGGATCGGCGGCTCGGATTATGGCGGTGAGTGGATCCGCGAGCAGGCGGAGAAGCTGGGCCTGAACGTGCTGATCCGGTCCTCGACCGACATGCAGCACAATATCGCCGTGCAAGGCCCCGAAAGCCGGGATCTGCTGAAGAAGATCATCTGGACCATGCCCCATAACCCCACGCTGGAGGAACTGGGCTGGTTCCGCTTCACGCCCGCACGCATCGGGGATGACCAGGGCGTGCCGGTGGTGGTCTCGCGGACCGGCTACACCGGCGAGCTGGGATATGAGATCTTCTGCCACCCGAAACACGCCAGTGAGGTGTTTGACGCGGTCTGGGAGGCCGGTCAGGACCACGGCATCCGCCCGATGGGGCTGGAGGCGCTGGATATGGTGCGGATCGAGGCCGGTTTGATCTTTGCCGGTTACGACTTCAGCGATCAGACCGACCCGTTTGAGGCGGGTATCGGCTTCACGGTGCCGCTGAAATCGAAAGAGGATGATTTCATCGGCCGCGATGCGCTGATCCGGCGCAAGACCACGCCTGCCCGCAAGCTGGTCGGGCTGGACATCGACTCGGCGATCGACGTGGGTCATGGCGATTGCGTCCACATCGGCCGGGCGCAGATCGGCGAGGTGACCTCCTCCATGCGTTCGCCGCTTCTGGGCAAGAATATCGCGCTGGCGCGGGTGGATGTGTCCTGTTCGGAGACCGGAACCGAGGTGGAAATCGGCAAACTTGACGGGCATCAAAAACGCCTGCCTGCCAAGATTGTACCCTTTGCGCATTACGACCCCAAGAAGACACGGCCTCAATCCTGAGGCCGCCCGTTCCGGGGCAAGGAGGTTAAATGGTTCAGAAGCTGATAGAGCAGATTGGCGGCGAGGAGGTGCTGCGCGCGCTGGTGGAGCGGTTCTACGACATCGTCGAGCAAACGGAGACCGGCGCGCAGATCGTCAAGCTGCACAAGCGGGGGCATGGCATGGACCACGCCCGGATCGAACAGTTCAACTTCTTGTCCGGTTTCATGGGCGGGCGCCGCTACTACGAAGAAAAGCATGGGCATATGGATGTGAAACTGATGCATGCCCATGTGCCGATCACCGAAGAAGACGCCGAGAACTGGCTGAAATGCATGGATAAGGCGCTGGCGGACCTGTCGCTGGAAGGGCCGCATGTGGAGCGTCTGCGCCAGGTGTTCCGCCGGGTGGCGCTGATGCTGGTGAATGATCTGGCTGAATGGGGCGAAAAGCGCGCCACAGCCTGAGCGCGGCGATTGCAGCGGCTGGGGGATCATCCAAAGAGGCCGCGCTGCTATGATGCGACGTGCCTGAGCTTTCGCCGCAGTTCAGTTGCTGTGCAGCGGCCGGCCCCAAGGTGTTGCGCCGCCTGCGTACGGTGGCCTCACGTGATCTTAAGCAGCTTTTGCCATGATCCTTCCTGATCGCGGTCACCGCCGGGCCTGACACCCCTGGCACTATGGAACAGGGCCCTTTGGCACGGGCACGCACAGACGACGTTTCGCGTGCGGGAGCAATCCTCCCGTCCCGCCTCCGCCCCTTGGCGGCGCCGCCACTTCTTACTGCTGCCTTGCACAGGAACTGCAGCACAGCCGAAGAAGCCAAACAGAAACGGCCCGGACAGAAAAGCAGAACCGGACCCGTCCCGGCAGATTCAATCTGAGCGGGCGTGAACCTGCTTGTTTTCGTGTTGCCGCCGCATTCCCGCCCCAAATCCCCGCTAGCCGGATCGAAAGATTTGAGGCATTTCCGCGAGGGCATAATGAGCATCAAGCATCTGGCAGGCTTTGCAGCCGTGTGCGGGCTGGTATTTCTGGGCGTCGACTATGAACAGCAAACCCGGCGGGCCGGGCTGGACCTTGGCGGTCTGAACCTTTCGGCTTATGCCGGAACCATCGAAGGCCGCTATCTCAGCAGCAAGGCGGAACGCCGTCTGGCCGATCAGGGGCAGGAGCGCCGCCGCCGCTGGCAGCAGGGCGGCAAGGCGTATCTGCCTGATGCGCCTGCCGGAATGGAGCGGTTCAGCCTGCTTGAGCGGCCGGGAGTGCTGGCAGCCGGAGCGGAGAGCGCGGAGCCCGGGGAGGATGCGCTGTCGGAACTGGATCAGGCGCTGGATGGCGCCCGCGAGCGGAAGCGGGCCGCCAAGATGGAACCGCACAGCTGGGGCTACAGCAAGGACGGCGAAGCGGTTGTGCTCAGTGTCTATCTGCGCGGCCAGGAGAACCCGAACACCCTGGGAGGAATGGTTGTTTCCTCGATGCGCGGCATGGGGCTGCCTGAGGAGCCTTATGCGGTCATCGGCGGCGTCGCTTTTGGCCGTGATCAGAGCATTTACGATCGCAGCAGCGGTAAGATGCGCAAGTTCAGCGGGGTCGTGGGCCTCGGCGAGCGTGCCACGATCCTTGTCCACGCGGATGCTTCGGATGAGACTATCCGGCAGCTCCTGTCGGCCATCTACTATGACGGGCTGAACAACCTGCTGGCGCAACCCGTTCCCACCATCGGCAATGATGTGACCGTGCCCCTGGCTGCCGAAGAGCGGTTGGCAGGGGACATCGCCCGGCTGCGCAGCGAGTTGGAGGGCATTGAGGCCAAGGCGGCGCGGCTGAAGATGGAAAATATTGATCACGGCAAGCTGCTGGCTGGCGCTGTGACCGGCACCACAGCCGTAATCGATGTAAACAGCGGTGATGTGCCCGATCCCGCTGTGGTGCTGGAGGCCGCCTACCGTGAGCGCCTGGTCCGGCTGATGGCAGAGGCCGGCGCAGCGCGCGGCGGCGTCGCGATCAAGGCGGAAGACCATGCCGCGGTGCAGGACGCCGCAGAAGACAGCCAGAGCAGCGGAGCCGGTGCAGGCAAGGCGGCAGGGCTGGCCGGCACGCTGCTCGGCGCGTTCGCGGGCGGGTCCGGTGAGGCGGACGGCGCGGCACCGCAGGACAGCGGCGTGCCGCAGGTCAAGGTCAGCAAGGGATTGGCAGGAGACAGCGGTGACGGCAGCAGCTGCATCCGCCGCGGCACCACACGGACCTGCGACTGATCCTGACGTGACCGGTGCAATTGCACCGGCTTTTCGCTGAATTGCCGGATTGCCGCCGCATTTCTGCGCCAGGTTTGCGGATGTTGTTAACAGCACGGCAGGTGCGGACCCGGAGGGCAAAGATGGCACTGAAGAAAGCGATAGGCATTCTGGTGTTCAGCATCCAGGGGGTGGTCGGCTACGACTATTACATCCAGACCCGTGACGCAGGGCTGAACTGGGGCGATCTCAGCGCCACCGATTATGGCACCATCGTGCAGGACCGGGTTGCCCGCTCCCGCGCGGCCCGGGACAGTGCGGCCCTGGACGCGCCGCAGGACAGCCAGTCGCTCTGGCAGACGGCCTCCAGCTACGGCAAGAGCCTGCTTGGCGGTGGCGAACAGGTGGCCCAGGCGGAAACCGGCGAGGGCACCGGTGAGGTGCAGCCCGTTTGCATCCGGCGCGGCAATGTTGCCGACTGCTGAGCAAGCCGGAACTGCCTGAAACAGACGACAGGGGGCCGCGGCCCCCTTTTGCTTGCGCAGAAAAACGC
This sequence comes from Paracoccaceae bacterium, assembly GCA_013373325.1. GTDB lineage: Bacteria > Pseudomonadota > Alphaproteobacteria > Rhodobacterales > Rhodobacteraceae > Leisingera. The sequence continues at coordinate 7,989 of JABXIA010000195.1, read as the reverse complement.
CATTTCCGGCACTGCTGCCCGCAGAATCCGGTATGCTGTGGCGCGCAAGGTCGGTTTTGGATGTTTTTGCGTCGGCCTGATTTTGCGCGGATTTGCCTGCGCGGGCATAACCGTCGCCAAGAATCTCATTAAGCTGGAGAGCGGGAGAATGAAAACCCAAGTCAAAGCACTTGTTGTTGGCGGCGGCGCCGTCGGCACCTCGATTGCCTATCACCTGGCCAAAGCCGGCTGGGAAGACGTCATGCTGATCGAGCGTGACGAGCTGACCTCCGGCTCGACCTGGCACGCAGCCGGCCTGCTGCCGCTGTTCAACATGTCCTATGCGACCACCCACATCCACAAGTACTCGGTCGATTTCTACAAGACCCTGGAAGAGGAAACCGGCCTGAACGCCGGCTTTGCCGTGGTGGGCAACCTGCGCATGGCGCAGACACAGGAGCGCATGGACGAATACATGCTCTATGCCTCCACTGCGGAAACCTGCGACGTCGACTATGAGTGGCTGACCCCGGATCAGATCAAGGAGCGCTGGCCGCTCATTGAGACCGGCGACCTGAAAGGCGCGATCTACCACACCGAGGACGGCTACATTAACCCCGCCGACGTGACCCAGGCGATGGCCAAGGGCGCCCGTCAGCGCGGTGTCGAGATCGTCCGCAAGATGCAGGCGGACGCCTTCCACTGGACCGGCACCCACTGGGAAGTCACCTGCACCAAAATGGTCGAAAAGGGCGGCAACCTGGTTCCTTCCGACGAGCAGGTGGTGATCACCGCAGAGCACGTCGTGACCGCATCCGGCAACCACGCACAGCGCACCGCCAAGATGCTGGGAATCAAGATGCCGGCAATCCCGGTTGAGCACACCTTCATCGTCATGGACAAGGACCCCGAGCTGGTCAAATGGCGTGAAGCCGGCAACCCCGAGCACCCCGTTGTGCGCGACGCCGACAATGAATCCTACGCCCGCGAAGAGCGCGGCGGCTGGATCCTGGGCATCTACGAGCGCGGCGCACCGGCACAGTTCGAGCACGGTGTGCCGGACAGCTTCCGCGCCGACCTGTTCCCGCTGGATCTGGACCGGATCGCCGAGCAGTACATGGCAATGGCAGAACGCGTTCCGTCCTGTGCGGAATCCGGCCTGAAAGATGATTTCAACGGCCCGATCTGCTACACCCCTGACGGCAACCCGCTGGTCGGCCCGGCACCGGGCCTGCGCAACATGTGGCTGGCGGAAGGCTTCTCCTTCGGCATCACCGCCGCCGGCGGCACCGGCTACTACCTGGCGCAGATGATGGTGGACGGCGAGGCCGAGATCGACATGGCGTCGCTCGACCCGAAACGCTACTCCTCCAACTGGATGACCACCGAGTTCGCGGCCCGCAAGAACGAAGAGTGCTATGAGCACGTCTACATCCTGCACCACCCGGACGAAGAGCGCGAAGCCTGCCGTCCGCTGCGGACTGCTCCGGCATACGACCGCCAGAAAGCCCGCGGTGCACAGTTCGGCTGGGCTAACGGCTGGGAACGCCCGAACTACTTCGGCCCTGTCGATGCACCGCAGAACTACGACCACGACGCCCGCTCCTTCCGCCGCGGCGGCTGGTGGCAGCATGCCGTGGATGAGGCGAAAGCCGTGCGTGAAGGCGTTGGCCTGATCGACGCGACCGCCTTCACCAAGCATGTCGTCAAAGGCCCCGGTGCCACCCAGTTCCTGGACTGGTTCACCTGCAACAAGCTGCCGAAGGTCGGCCGCATCAACCTGACCTACGCGCTGACCGCATTCGGCACCACCCGGACCGAATACACCATCGTGCGCAACGGCGAGAACAACTACTATCTGGTCTCTGCCGGTGCCTGGTCCGAGTATGACGCCGACTTCCTGCGCAAGGCGGCCGAGGACAAGATGGAGGAGTTCGGCTACATCGAGATCCAGGATGTGACCACCCAGTGGGGCGTTTTCGCCATCGCAGGCCCCAAGTCCCGCGATGTGCTGAAAGAGGTGATCGTCGACGCAGATCCGGAAACCGCACTGTCCAACAAGCGCTTCCCCTGGCTGTCGGCCAAGCAGATCGAACTGGGCATGTGCCCGGTCAATGCGATCCGTGTTGCCTACACCGGTGAACTGGGCTGGGAGCTGCATCACCCGATCGAGATGCAGAACTACCTGTTCGACCTGCTTGAGAAAGCCGGTGAGAAGCACGGCATGAAGCTGGTGGGTGCGCGCGCACAGAACTGGCTGCGCCAGGAGAAATCCTCCCGCGCCTTCGGCAACGAGCTGGGCCGCGACGCGACCCCGCTGGAAGCCGACCTGCCGCGCTTTGTTGATCTGGAGAAGGACTTCCACGGCAAGGACAAGCTGGTCGAGACCGGCGTCCGCGTGAAGTGCTGCACCCTGCTGATCGACGGACCCGAAGACGCCGATCCCTGGGGCCGCGAGGCGCTCTATGCCGAAGACGGCACCCGCGTCGGCCGACTGACTTCCGGCGGCTACTCGGTGGCCTTCGAGAAATCCATCGGCATGGGCTATGTGAAGCCCGACTATGCGGTGGAAGGCACCAAGCTGCAGGTCAAGATCCAGGACAAACTGTGGGATGCGGTCGTCACCTGCGACAGCCCCTACGATCCGAAGAACGAGACCATCCGCCAGAACGGCTAAGGTCTGACGGAAGAAATGAAGAAGCCCCGGTCATTGGCCGGGGCTTTTTTGTTGGGGCAGCTCGTTCTTCGCTCTTGCAGATGGCACGGCGAAAGGATCAACCTGCTGTTATGGTTTATCTGCCTTGGCTTCCGCAGCCTGAGAATACCCATACCGGCAGGCTGCTAGCAGTTGCCCGTTGCATCCATCAAAAATACTACCGTGAAGAGAGACACCACCTTTATGGGCCGGTGAGGACTTTCAACAGTCTGGGCGCGGGCCCGCTTGAGCTGGTCTCTGCTGTTTTGCAGCGTGCTGGCTTTACAGAGTATTTGGACGGTATCCCGGACAGAAGCGTGTTCACATGTCTGCCGGATGAGTTCGAAGCCGTTGCGGTATCCGAAAAAGCGCAAGCTGTTGAACCGGATCTGGTGGTGAAGGCAGTGTTGCGCCTCGGTGAAGAGGGGTTTGAGGCTACGGAAGAAATTGCATGGCTGACCGGGCGGTTGCGTTCGGAATGCTGACAGGAATGTCAGCGGATCTGAAAATTGGAACGACACCAGCCGGCAGCGGGCGCCCGTGACTTGCTCAGCCTGTTCTAACCATCCCGTCCCGGCTCGTGCGGGTCGCTGGAGAACAGCGCGATCTTGTTGCCCTGCGGATCGCGCAGGTAGCCGACATAGAAGCGCGGCCCGTAGGACGCGCGGAACCCTGGCGGACCTTCGTCCGATCCGCCTGCGGCAAGGGCGGCGGCATGCAGGTCGCGCACCTGCTGCTGATTGCGGGCCTGGAAGGCGACCATCGATCCGTTGCCAGCTGAGGCCGGGCGCCCGTCAAAAGTCGGCTTGACATAGAAATCAGGCAGAACGGGAGACTGGCCCGGTGCAACGGGCAGAGTGCAGCTCAATCCCGCGGGTCCTTCCTCCAGCGCGTAGCCAAGCGCCGGCAGGAGCGCGGAATAGAACCGTTTTGCCTGCGCAATGTCGTCAGCACCGACGGTGACATAGGCAATCATGCTGCGTGTCCTTTCCGGAAGTCTGGCCCGTCTTAAAAGTTCTAGACCTGCACAGTTTCCGGCTCAACCCCGCGGGGCTGTCAGCCGCCCGACCGCTTCCTGTTGACGGTGCCTGCACGCCCCGCCATGGTCCCGGGCCTGAGGCACCAAGCAGGGCGGGCGGGCAAATGAGCAGCGATTGGAACGACTATGCGGACGGCTGGGACGGCAACAGCGATGTCCGGCTTTATGCGGACCGGGCATTTGCCGCGCTTGACGCGTGTGCAGGCATCACAGCGGGCGGCTGGCAGCACAAGCGGGTGCTCGATTTCGGCTGCGGCACAGGGCTGCTGAGCGGGAAACTGGCTCCGCATGTGCAGGAAGTTGCAGCGGTTGATACCTCGGAGCGGATGATCGCGGTGCTGGCCGGGAAGGCGCTGCCGAACGTCAGGGCGCTTCATGCGGACATCCTGGACGGGGGCGGCGCGGGGCAGGGGCTCAGGGGCTTTGACCTGATCTGCGCATCTTCTGTCTGCAGCTTCCTGCCAGACTATCCCGGCGCCGTGGCCCGGCTGGCGGGGCTTTTGAACAGTTGCGGCCTGTTTGTGCAATGGGACTGGCTGGCCCGGGACAGGGGCGGTTGCGGACTGACGGTGCAGCAGGTGCGGGACGTGCTGCAACAGGCCGGCCTTGACGGTATTCGTGTGGAACAGGTGTTTGAGATGGGCAGCGGCGGCCAGGCCATGCCGGTATTGATGGGAACGGGCAGCCGCAAGTGACCTGAACAGCAGCACGGGAGGCTCCCGCCCGTTCACCTGCGGATATGAAATCCGCAGGGTCCGGTTGGGCCAGGCAGGCCGCGCCGCAGGCGCGGCCTGCCTGGCCCCCGTGGCGGCGCGCAGCGCGCGGCGCAACCCTCAGGAAGCCAGCTTTTCCGCCTCGGCGGCGGCGGCCTGGAAACCGGCCTCCGGGTCGGCCGTCAGCAGCGTCGGCTGGAAGCGGAGTTCCGCGATGTCCTCCACTCCGGCCTGATTCAGCCAGAACTTCAGATAGGCCGACTGGTGATCCACCCCAAAGGCTGGCGATGGCATATCCGGCCCGTAGGCGCCGCTGGTCAAGGCCAGCACGGCCCGCTTGCCTTCCAGCAGACCAAAATACCCGGTTTCGGGATCCAGCCCCCACAGCAGGCCGGGCTGATGGATCAGATCGATGTACTGCTTGAATTTATAGGGGATGCTGCCGTTCCACATCGGTGTGGCGATCAGGTAGATGTCGGCGCTGATGAAGCGCTGGGCCATGCTGGTGATTTCGTCCCAGGCGGTGCGCTGGGCGGCATCGTGATCCTGGCCGGTGATCACGCTCATCTTGGCGGCAACCTTGTTGCCGTCAAAGTCCGGCAGGGGGACGGCCGACAGGTCCAGCACATCCACCTCAAGGTCTGGCGTCCGGTCCTGTAGCCTGGCCAGATAGGCATTGGCGATCGCAGCGGATTTCGACTCGCCGCCGCGGGGCGAGGCTTTGATAAACAGCAGTTTGGTCATTCCGGGTCTCCTGTCTGAGGGAATGAGTGGTTTCGACAGAAGCAATATGGAGGCGCCGTGGCCGCGCAAAAACGCATTGAATTTCAAAGGATTTATGCACAAAGTGCACAAATGAGCGAAGCTGGAAACATCAATCTCTTTGTCTGTGTGGTGGAGGAGGGCAGTTTCTCCGCCGCCGCGCGTGTGCTTGGTGTCGCGCCGTCGTCAGTGGCGCGCCAGATTCAGCAGCTCGAGCAGGCGCTGGGCGCCCGGCTGTTTCTGCGCACCACCCGCAAGCAGAGCCTGACAGAGGCGGGCGAACTGTATTACCGCCATGCGCGCCGGGCCGCCGAAGAACTGGAGGCGGCCCGCAGCGGCATTGCGCGCATGACCGGCGCGCCTGCCGGTGTGCTGACAGTGACCGCAGAGCCGGATCTGGCCGTGGCGCTGATTTCACCGCTTTTGCCCGCGTTCCTGCGCGAGTACCCGGAGGTGACGGTGCGGCTGCTGTTTTCCACTGCTCTCAGCGATCTGGTAGAAGGCCGGATTGACCTTGCGGTCCGCATGGGGCAGCTGAAGGATTCCAGCCTGGTCGCCCGCAAGCTGTTCGTCAGCCGGTCGCAGCTCTGCGTAAGCCCGGCCTATATCGCGGCACACGGACGGCCAGAGCATCCACTGGACTTGCCGGGGCACCAATGCCTGTCCTTCCGCATCTCTGCTGGTCAGGCGATTTGGCGGTTTTCCACACCGGACGGTCCTTGTGAGGTGCCTGTCAGGGGACCGGTGCAAGCGAATGGGCTGGAGTTTCTGAAGTCGCTGGCGCTGTCCGGGTGCGGGATCGCCATGTTGCCGGAATGGGCCGCCAGGAAAGAGCTGGAACGCGGTGACCTTGTTGCCGTGCTCAGCGGGTTTCCTTCACTGCCTACAGGCACGCCCGTCAGTGCAGTCTATGCCGAGCGGCGCCAGCTGGAGCCGAAAACGCGCGCTTTCGTGGACTTCCTTGCCGCGCGGCTGCCGGGGCGGTGAATAGGGCTGCATGGGGCGGGGGCGGTCAGCACCCGGGGTGCTGTGAAGCGCACGGGGTATCAAGAGGGGGGCGCCGCATCCGGGTGTGCTGTTGCGCCCACAATTATTGCACGGGCGCGAACAATGGCGCCGTCAGGCGGATACTTGCGGCGGATTTTACCATAATTCAGGAATTCCGCCAGAGGGAAAAATACGCTATTTTCTCTTCAAAAACATGCATTTACCCATTCACATTCCGGAATGCCTCTGGCTAAGATCAAGGAATGGACAGGAATGGCCTCAGACATCAGAAGCAAAGCTTTGCTGCGGCAGGGCTGGTGCCTTTCGGGTGGCGGCGGGGCTCAGCCGCGGCGCAGGCAGGCGGTTCAGTCCGGGGGCGTTTCCAGCGGCGGATAGCTGTCCAATGCAATGCCGATCCAGCGCATGGCTGCGGCCAGGGCCGCTTCGGCTGTATCGCGCGCAGCCGGGTCAGCGCCAGCTGCGAAATAGGCCTCCTTGAGACGGTCAAGGTCGCTGGCGGCCTTCTCGAAATCTGCGGGAACAAACTGGCGCATTCTGCATCTGCCATCGACGGGGAAGGGAATAGACGAAGGTGAACGGGTGAGCGCGGAGACAGCTTCCTTTGTGCGGCAATACAAGGAAAGAAGCCGTCTCCGGCCACTCATCAACAGGTAACCTGATAACGGGGGGCTGATAGGTTTGGGGACGATCAAGGACAATCTCCAAAGCCGCGAAATGCAGCTTTTTGACATGTTCGGTGAACCGCCGCAGTTCACGGCACATGAAATGATGATGGTTTTACGCAGCGGGGTGTTTCTGAAATACGCTGCGGCGGTGGTCTTGCTGCTGGTTGCGTTCGACACGCATGGATACCGCGAAGCCGGGATGCCGCTGCAGGCGAATATCCTTATCTGGGTGGTTTGCGTGGCAGCGTTTGTCTTGGTCTATGCGGCGGTGCTGCTGGGCTGGCTGGCGCTGGCGCCGGGCGGGAGGAGGATACGGCTGCTGCGGCTGGTGCCGAATGCAACTGCGATGGCGGTGGTGACGGTCATGGTTCTGGCCATGGCGTCGGGATTAGCGGACCTGGAATTCAGCAGGCGGGTTTTGCTGCAGCATCTGCCTTACAACATCGCCCTGAGCTATATCTTCGAGACTTTGATGTTCGTTTTCATCCTGCCGCAGGCCGGCGCTGCGCTGGGGCTGGATCTGTACCGGCGCAAGCGGCCAGGCGGCGAACAGCCAGTGGAACCGCGGCCCGCGCCGGTTGTGCCGGAGCAACCCGTTCAGCCGCTGCGTGGCGCTGGCGAAGGGCTCAACGGGACTTCGGTCGTCGTCGGCGGACAGAAATTCGCATTGGAGCAGCTGCGCTATGTGAAATCAGAAGAGCACTACTTGCGGGTATCGGCGGGAGACAGCGAGCTGACCTTGCGCGGGCGGCTGGCCGATCTTCTGGCGCAGATGCCGCAGGATGCGGGCCTGCAGCCGCACCGGTCCTGGTGGGTGGCCCGTGACGCGGTTGCAGGGCTGAGGCGCGGCGGTCAGAGCGATGTGCTGCAGTTGACAGATGGCACGGAAGTTCCTGTCGCACGCGGACGCCGTGCCCATGTGCGGGAAGTCATGCAGGCCTGGCAGGCGGGGGCAGATTGAAGGGCCGCTGACAGGCTTCCCGCCCGGACAAGGCCGGGCGGAGGGCTATCCTGATCAGAATGGTCTTAGTCCGCCGGGGCTTCCTCAGCGGTCTCTGCCAGCTCCATATGGCCCCAGCCGCGCGACAGCACCTTGCGCAGGATCGGCTCGAAGAACTCCAAGGGCTT
>JABXIA010000249.1 GCA_013373325.1 Paracoccaceae bacterium | reverse complement strand
GGCTCCGCGCATGGGCCATGATACGAGGCGCAGGCATCTATGGGCTGCCTGCGCGACACCCCGGAGACCGGCCCTGATAAAAAGGGGGTCGTCCAGGATATCCTGTCCGAGCAGGCCCCCCGTGGGGTCTGTCCACCTCCATCCGGCGGCGCCGCCCCCTTAATTGGGTTTCAGCGCAACAACCGAACGGAAAGACCGGAACAACAGGCACGGCAAGAAAAAACCGCCAAGGGCAACGGCCCCCGGCGGCTGAAACGGCTGCGTGCGGAAAACTCAGTCGAACTTGCGCGAGGGCGCCATCACCATGGCCTCGCCCACCAGCACCTTCTTGCCATCCACGATGCAGCGGCAGTCCAGCTTGACCCGGCGCTTGTCGATCACGATGTCGGTCACCTCGACCTCCGCCAGCACCAGATCACCCGGGCGCACCGGGGCCAGGAACTTGAGCGACTGGCTCATGTATATGGTGCCATGGCCGGGCAGCTGCTCGCCGATGACGGCAGAGATCAGCCCGGCGGTCAGCATCCCATGCGCGATCCGGCCCTCAAAGATGGTGTCCTGCGCGTAATCGTCGTCCAGATGCACCGGATTGCGGTCGGTCGACACCTGGGCGAACTTCTCGATGTCCTCATCGGTGATGACTTTGCGCAGGTAACGCACCATGCCCATCTCGATGTCCTCGATGCAGATGGTTCCGCGCGGCATGTTGTCCAACATTTCATCCTCCGTTCGCCCGGTCCTGATCGTGTTGCTTGACCGTTCGGCGTTGTAACTTTTGCGCGCCGGAATGGCCGCTTGCGCAACTTTATTACTTTGCAACTGCAGAAAATCAAGACATTTCTGACAAAAGAAAACCCCGCCCGGTCCGGGCAGGGCTGCAGGGCCGGGCAGGCCGCAGTAGCAAAGGGAGGTCGGATTTAGCGCAGGAAACCAATGGCATAGGTCGGCGCGGACTGCTCCTGCGCCAGGTAGGCCGCCAGCGCGTCCGCATCCGGCTGGACCGATGTCTTTGTCTCTCTGGCTGCAAGCCCGCCGGTGATGAACAGGGAATCGATGCCTTCGCCCATGGCGCCGGCGATGTCTGTATGCGGCCCGTCGCCGATCGCCAGGATCTCGGAATCGGCAATCCCCGGGGCGACCTCCTGCAGCCGCAGCCGGGCCAGGTCATAGATCGGCGGATGCGGTTTGCCGAAATACAGGCTCTCGCCGCCCATCTCTGTATAAAGCCGCGCCAGCGCCCCCGCGCACCACTCCCGCGTCTCGCCGCGGTCGACGATGATGTCCGGGTTTGCGCACAAGAGCTTCATGCCCATCTGCTTGGCATAGAGGAAATCGGGCCGGTTCACCTCCGGGTCCGCCATCGTGTCGAACGGCCCGCAGCAGACGATGCCCTCGGCCTCCTTCAGCGGCACCCGGGTGATCTCCACCGGATCATGGATCACATGCAGCGGCTCGAAAAAACCAGCATCGCGCTGCCACTCGCCCATGAAATAGACTTTGTTGCCCACCGCGCCGGTGAACATCGCCGCCCGCGCGCTGTCGCCCGAGGTGGAGATGGTGTCATAGGCATCATCCGGCACATTGAACTGCCCCAGCTGCGCCGCCACGCCCGCGCGCGGTTTCGGCGAGTTGGTGACCAGCACCACGATGCCGCCTTGTTCGCGGTAGGCCTTCAGCGCCGCCACTGCATCCGGAAAGGCGGTGATGCCGTTGTGCACACAGCCCCACAGATCCACGAACAGCGCCTTGTAGCGGCTGGAGACTTCGGAAAGGGAGGTGATGATCTGGGTCATGGCCGGGCCTTCTCGCGCAGGGATCTGTTGCGGCCAGCTATGGCAGAGACGGTGGCATAAGGCCAGCGGCGTAACCAACGGTAGATGTTAACCCCGCATGCTTGCGGCCCCGGCGCTTGCAGCGCGCAATTTTCACTTGTCTTTCCGGCTTGGAATGCAAGGTAGGGTATGCATTACTGCCCATGCTGCGGGCTTGGGTTTAGAAACTGGAGGGTAACCGTTTCCCTTTGTTTTTCATATGTATTTTAAGCCCCCAATGGGACGGCGAGAAAGGAGTTTCAATGTCGGCAGCAGGCACTTTGGATCAGATGGCGGATTACTTGACGGATGGATTCTGGCAGGATTTCGGCACGACCGCCCGCAGTTTCGATACGTCGCAAAGCAACGTAATAACTGTCAACATCTCTGGCCTCACAGCCGAAGGTCAACGGCTTGCCCTCAATGCGATGGAGGCCTGGGAATCCGTTGCGAACATTGATTTTCAGGTTACCACAGGTGCCGGGCAAATCACCTTTGACGATGAAAATAGTGGCGCCTACACAAATTTTGCCACTTCAGGGAATGTCACGGTCGCGGCATTCATCAATATTGATGACAATTGGAACGGCGGCCAAACCTCGTCGGATTCCTACACTCAGCAAACCTATTTCCACGAATTGGGCCATGCCTTGGGACTGGGACACCAAGGGAATTACAACGGCAATGCGACCTATGGTGTCGATGAGACGTTTTCGAATGACAGCTGGCAGCTGTCACTTATGTCCTATTTCAACCAACAGCAAAACACGACTGTCAATGCCAGCGGCGCATACACGCTGTCGCCGATGATGGTTGACATCATTGCGATTCAGAACCTTTACGGCGCGCCCGGCAGTGGATCTGCCACGGCAGGCGATACCATCTGGGGGGTGAACTCGAACCTTGACGGCGCGATTGGCGACTTGTTTGATTTCTGGACCGATGGGTCGAACCCAAACATTGCCGAGCTTCCGTTCGCGTTCACAATTTATGACCAGGGCGGAAATGACACGCTGAACGTCAGCAACTTTTCTCAGGACGCCAGAATCGACATGCGCGAGACCATGTTCTCAGATGTTGCCGGCTTGACTGGCAATATCGGAATCGCCCGTGGCACGGTGCTGGAAAATGCCATCGCTGGCTCCGGCAACGACTTAATCACTGGCAATGCTGCAGACAACGTCCTGCGCGGTGAAGACGGCCAGGACACGCTCAGGGGCGGGTCCGGAAACGATACGCTCTATGGTGGCAACGGTTCTGACGTCATCAGCGGCCAGGACGGCGACGACCGGCTGCTGGGGGGCTACGGCAATGACACCATCTACGGCGGCGAAGGCAATGACGAGCTGTTTGGCAGCCACAATAACGACCAGCTCTATGGCGGCGGCGGTGCAGATACGCTGACCGGGGGTACCGGAAACGATACTTTGAGCGGCGGGGCCGGTGCCGACAGCATGTCAGGGGGGAGCGGCGACGATACCTATCGCGTGGACAATTCCGGTGACCAGCTGACCGAGGATGCCGAAGGCGGGCACGATCTCGTTGAGAGTTCCATATCGTTCAATCTGTCGTCTTACGGCGAACACATCGAAGACCTGACCCTGACCGGCAGCGACAGCATCAATGGCACCGGAAACGATGCGGCTAATCTGATCACTGGCAATGCTGCAGACAACGTCCTGCGCGGCGAAGACGGCCAGGACACGCTCAGGGGCGGCTCCGGCAGCGATACGCTCTACGGTGGCAACGGTTCTGATGTCATCGCCGGCCAGGACGGCGACGACCGGCTGCTTGGGGGCTACGGCAATGACAGCATCTATGGCGGCGAAGGCAATGACGAGCTGTTTGGCAGCCACAATAACGACCGGCTCTATGGCGGCGGCGGTGCAGATACGCTGACCGGGGGGGGCGAAAATGACATTGTGACCGGCGGCGCCGGGGACGACACCTTTGTGTTCAGCCAGGGCCACGATGCTGACCAGATTACCGATTTCGGCGTTGGCAGCGATACGCTGCTGCTGAGCGGCTTCGGCTTCTCAACGGAGCAGGATGCGCTTGACCTTGCCACTGAGCTGTCTGGCGATGTGGTCTTTGATTTCGGCAACGGAGACAGTCTGACTCTGCTGGACCTGCAGTTGCAGGATCTGAACGGCTACATCTTCTTTGCCTGACGGACTGATCTGAACGGCGTTAGGATGGCTGGCCAGGCGGTTGCCTGGCCAGCCATTGCAGAGGCAGCTGAGCCCGGTTTAACTATCGTAAAAACTGCGGGAGGCATGCGGATTTTTCAAGAAAATTAACCCGGGTGATTTTCTCTGGCCGAAAACAACCTTGTGGTGATTTTGTTATGTTTCGCAGTCCCTCCATGTTCCGTCATATGCACCTGAAACGCAGGCTGAAGCTGTCTGGCGTTATCGCGATGTCCTCGGTTCTGATCCTGGCCGCGGTGTCGCTCTTCAGCCTGTGGCAAAGCGAGCTGAATCTGGAACGCCAGATCAACGTGACCCAGGCCGTCCGGCATGAGCTGACGGCGGACATCGCCCACAGCCACGTAGCCGCGGCAGTGGTCTCGGCGGTGATGCTGGGCCAGGACGGGGCGGAGGACCGGAAGGCGGAATTGCAGGCCGCGATTGGGGCGGAGGCGCAGAAATTCCGGACCGAGATGGACGCGTTGCAGGCGCTGGAACTGCCGGAGCATATCCGCAGCATGGTGGCCTCGCTGCTGCCGCTGGTGGATGGTTTCAACAGCACCGGCGCAGAGGTTGCGGCGCTGGCCTTCACAAATACCCAGGACGGTGCCGACGCGTTGCCGGCCTTCCAGTCCTATTCTGCCAATATCTCCGAAAAGCTCTTCAAACTGGGCAAGGCGATCAAGATCTCTGCCGCCGAAACCGCGGCTGAGGCGCGGCAGTACAACCAGAATCTGCTCTATCTGGTGCTGGGTATTTCGGCGGTTGCGACGCTCATCATGCTGCACAATTCGCGCAAGGTGACACTCAGCATAATCCGGCCGATCGAAAGAATGCGGGCCGCGCTGCGCGAAGTGGCGCAAGGAGACTTCTCGCTCAAGGTTGCGGACCGGATGCGGGCCGATGACTTCGGCGAGATTGCCCATGACATCGATGCGGTCTCGGGCCGGGTGGTGAAGGCGCTGGAGGAGCAGAACAAGCTGCGCCAGGAAGGCGAGATCGTGATTGAGCGGCTGCGCCAGGCGCTGCAGCATCTGGCCTCCGGAGATTTCAGCGACCAGATCTCCGAGCCGTTTGGCGCCGAATATGATCCGCTGCGTGAAAACTACAATGAAACCGTCGACAAGCTGAATGAGCTTCTGTCCCAGGTGGTGCAGGCCGGCGGGCGGCTGAACCGCCAGGCGGATGGCATCCGCACCGGCGCAGAGGATCTGTCGGCGCGCACCGAAAGCCAGGCCGCGACACTGGAGCAGACCGCTGCCGCGCTGGAGCAGATGACCGCCAGCGTCAATTCCTCGGCCCAGAACGCGCAGGAGGTGCAGGGCGCCGTTGAGTCCGCCCGCGCCGATGTGGAGCGCAGCGGCGAGGTTGTCGAGGGTGCGATTGCCGCGATGAATGAGATCGAAAACTCCTCCAACCAGATCAGCCAGATCATCGGCGTGATCGATGACATCGCCTTCCAGACCAACCTGCTGGCGCTCAACGCCGGGGTTGAGGCGGCGCGGGCGGGCGAGGTCGGCCGCGGCTTTGCCGTGGTCGCCTCAGAGGTGCGGGCGCTGGCGCAGCGCTCTTCCGATGCCGCGATGGAAATCAAGACCCTGATCAGCGCCAGCTCCGGCCATGTTCAGGATGGCGTGCACAAGGTGGATGGCGCAGGCAAGGCGCTGGAGACCGTGGTCGCCCAGGTCAGCCGCATCACCGAACTTGTGGCCGGCATCTCCCGCCAGTCGGCAGAACAGGCGCAGGGGCTGAACGAGATCAATATCGGCGTGGCCCAGCTGGACACGGTGACCCAGCAGAACGCCTCCATGGTGGAGGAAACCGGCTCCGCCATCCGCGCGATGAGCAGCGAGACCGTGGAGCTGAACCGGATGGTTGGCCAGTTCGTGCTGCTGGACAGCGCCGGGCCGGACGCGCCGTTGTCCCAGGCGGCTCTGCTCCCGGCGGCACCTGCGGTGATGGCGCCATCGGCACCGCCGGAGAAAGCGCCAGCCTCCCACCAGGCGGTCCAGCAGGAGCCCGCGCCGGAACCGGCAGCGGAACCGGAGGCAGAGCCTGACGCGGACTATGCAGAGGCCATGGCCGGTGCAGTGGAGGAAGACCGCTGGGTGGACTTCAACGGAGAAGACGAAGTCTTCACTGATGGCGAAAGCGCGGATAAGGCGGCCCGTTCCGCCTGAGCGGCCGGGGCGCAGGCTGGCCGGGTGCCTGGCTGGCAAAGTGACAGGCCGGTTGCCCGGAGCGGATCACACAGGCGGCGGCCCGGCCCGGTTGGCCGGTGCGGCCGTTACAGGGAAATCAGCCCCTGTTTCATTGCCAGCGCCAGGGCGTGTTCGCGGGTGGCAGCCCCCAGCGCCCTGCGGGCATTGGCGAAATGCAGCGAAACCGCGGCCTCTGACAGGCCCAGCGTCTCGGCGATGCGGGCGGTCATCATGCCCTCAGCCAGCAAGGACAGGACCTCACGCTGGCGTGTGGTCAGCCGCAGCGGGGCCGGGGGGCTGTAGCGCTCACCCGGCGGCGGGGCGTCCTGTTCGATGGTGCTGGCCAAGAGGGCTGAAAACAGCTGCATCTCCAAGGCGCTGTTGGACCTGGCAGTGCGGAGGTCCTCGGCGTAGCCAAGCGTGACATATTTTCCCGATCCGCGCGGCGGGCCGAAACGGGTGCAATGCAAAGTGGCAAAACCGGCGCCCCTGAGCCCGTGGTTATAGGCCACAGCTTTGCCCGGTACATCCCCGCTCTGCTGTAACGAGCCGCACTCCAGAACCATGCTGCCGGGGCGTGCAGCCAGCTCACTGACAAGGGGGTCCACTTCGACATATCCTTCGCACAGGTATTCCTCCATCCAGGCGCCGGGCATGTCGGTGCTGATCCAGCCAACGGAGCGTGCGGGCAGGTTGATGCCGGCCACCAGAATGCTCTTGACGCCCATCCGCTGCGCCACGTCCTGCGCCGCCTGCCAGCGTCCGCCCGGGTCCTGCGGGTGCAGCAGCCTGTCCAGCGTATCAATCAACTCGTTCTTCATACCCGCCCCAATCGCTAACCCGCCGCAAATTGTCCGCCCCGGCGGCGAGGCCCGGCTACCTCCGGGAGAATTCACAGCCCTATAAATATCCCTAGGTTGGCCGGCCGGCGGCTCTCGGGCAATGTCTTTTTTGCGGCCGGTCTTCTTCCGGGGCCGCTGTTTCCGGCGGGTGCGCGTGTGATGAGTGAGTGGTGGCAGCCCCGTTCCGGCCCGGCTTCAGGGGGACTGGGGCCGGGCGCGCGCGGGCGCTGAAGGCGCAGCCGCCGGAAACCACCCGGCGGCGGCCGCGCAGGAGCAGATTTCAAGGAGCATTCAGGATGATATCAGTGAAACAGCATTTGGCGGCCGCGGCCGCAGCCCTCGCCCTGGCCGCGGTGCCGGCCGGCGGAGCATGGGCCGGGGCAAAGCCGAAAGGGGCCAAGGCAACGCCGCCGGAGGTGATCATGCAGCTTTATGCCGGCAAAACCTCAAACTGGAGCCGCGGCGGTCATGCCTACTGGGCGCCGGACGGCAGTTTTGAAGGCGTCAACAAAAGCGGCGATGCGGTGGGCATCGGCAAATGGTACGTGACCCGCAATGGCAAGCTGTGCAACGAAGCCGACTGGCACAAGGCGGTGGATGGCGTGGTAAAGACCGTTTCCAACGAAAGCTGCTGGCAGTTCGTAACCGCACCGGACGGCTCGGTCTGGGAGCGTTACCTGGGCGAGGACGGCAGCTGGTACCGGCACAAGCCGGAAAAGCAGGTCAGCGGCAACAGTCAGAGACGCCTGTTCCGGAAAATCAGCAAGCGCCTGGGGCTGTAACGCGGTCCTGGCCAGCAGGCCGGCGTGGCCCGCGAACCGGAAAACGCTCCGGGAATTCCCCATTACTCCAAGACCTCTCTCGACAAAAAAAGGCGCCCTTCGGGGCGCCTTTTGCCGTCTGGCTCCGGGGTGCGGATCAGACTTTGAGGTTCGGAATGATCTGCTTCTTGCGGGACATGATGCCAGGCAGAACCACGGTGTCACCGGCGGCATCGGCGCCAAAGGACTTGGCGGCGACGGTTTTCACCAGGTCGTTCGGCACCAGCAGGGTGGCTTCCTCGTTCAGGATGTCGACCACGAACAGCAGCACCTGATCTACGCCGTCCTCAGCCGCGACGGAGGTCATCGAGTCCATCAGCGAGGCCTTGCGGTCCAGCACCACGCCCGGCGCGGTGGTTTCCAGAACGGAGACGCGGAACTTGGTGCCGTCGACCTCGTATTCCTTGGAATCCATGCGGATCAGCTCCGCGTCGGAGAAGGAGGAGACGTCGGATTTTGCGGCGAACATCTCGGCGGCGTATTCGGAGATATTGATGCCCAGCTCACCCGCCAGCTTCTCGGCCACGGCCTTGTCATGCGCGGTGGTGGTCGGCGAACGGAATTCCAGCGTGTCGGACAGGATGCAGGTCAGTGCGGCGCCCTTGACCGCCTCGGGCATCTTGGCGGCATCTTCGCCCATCAGGTCGTGCATGATGGTGGCGGTGCAGGCCAGCGGGCGGAGGGTGATGTCGATCGGGCCTTTGGTTTCCAGGCCGCCGACCAGCTTG